>NZ_JBJGYP010000036.1:0-38565 GCF_054050055.1 Geodermatophilus sp. SYSU D00814 | reverse complement strand
CCCGCCCCCGCCCCCCACGATCCGGCCCGCGGCGCAGCGGCCCGGGACGCCCCCGCAGTTGTGACGGTGGGGGGCCGGCCCGCCCCCGGGGCCCGGCCCGCCCCCGCCTCAGCGGTCGGTCTGGATGGCGCGCGCCATCCGGACCTGCTCCTCCAGCACGTCGGTGATCCGTGCCTGGACGGCGTCGAGCCGGCCGATCACCTCGCTGGTGGCGTGGATGCCCGCGGTGACCTGCTCGCTGCTGGCCTGGATGCCGGCGATCTGGTCCGACACCCGCTGGGTGGCCGCCGCGGTCTCCCGCGCCAGGTCCTTGACCTCGCTGGCCACGACCGCGAAGCCGCGGCCGAGCTCCCCGGCGCGGGCGGCCTCGATGGTGGCGTTGAGGGCCAGCAGGTTGGTCTGGTCGGCGATGCCGGAGATGATCCGGATGACCTCGCCGATCGACGTCGACGACTCGGTCAGCGTGGCCACCTCGGTGGTCATCGCCGAGGCCTGCGTCACGGCGCTGTCGGCCACCTCCCCGGCGGCCGCGGCCGCCGAACGCAGCCGCTCGACGCTGTCGAGGAGCTCGCGGGCGCGCTGCGCGTCGGCCTCGGCGCGGCGCAGCGCGTCCAGCCGCTGGGAGACCAGGCGCTGCACGTTGCGCAGCGCGTCGGCCCGCGACTCCGACAGCTCGACGGTGTCGGTGGTGAAGAAGTCCATGGTGCCGATGACCTCCCCGCCGACGGTGATCGGGAAGCAGACGCCCGAGCGCACCCCGGCCCGCTGGGCGGCCGGCGCGCGCACGCAGTCGGTGACCTCGGCCAGGTCGCGGACGAAGACCAGGTCGCGCTCCCGCCAGGCCCGCCCGGACAGGCCGACGCCCTCGGCGAAGGTGGCCGTCAGGGTGACCCGGCGGAACTCCTCGCCCGCCGTGCCGGACTCGGTGCGGAAGCGCAGCAGCCGCTCGGCGTCGTCGAGCGCCCAGAAGGAGCCGTAGGCCCAGCCGAACGCGGCGCGCACGGTCTCCAGCGCCGTCTGCAGGGCGGCCGCCTCGTCGCTGGCCTCGCCGACGGAGGTGACGACGGCGGTCACGGCCGCCCGGTCGTCGACGGTCTCGCGCACCGCTGCCGTCGCGAGCGCCGCGGCGCGCATGTGGTCGAGCAGCCGGTGGATGGCCTCCCACTTCTCCCGGCGGGCGCCGAAGAAGGGCAGCTGGCCGCGGTGGTGGTACTCGAGCACCGCGGTGACCCGGCCGCCGTCGACGGCGGGGACGAAGCACCCCTCCCGCGCACCCGCGGCCCAGGCGTTCTCCCACCGCACGCAGCTGCCGCGCCCGGCCGGCGCGCTGTCCACGTGCACCGTCCGGCGCTCCCGCAGCGCCTTGCCGCCCATGCCCGCCGACTCCGTCAGCGGCAGCTCCTGCCGCCAGCCGGCGCGGATGGCCGGCGCCAGGGGACCGGTCTCGTAGGCGAGGGTGAACGCGCCGCTGCCCGTGGGCGCCCACACGGCGCCGTAGTCCAGGCCGTTGGTCTCGGTGATGGTGCGGACCACCGCGACGTGGGCGTCGAGCTGCGTGCGCACCGACGCGTCGAGGGCGGCGACCACCGCCTCGAGCGTCTCGATGTCCCGCGGGGTCGGCGGCGGAGGCGTGCTGCTGACGGGGACGGGGTCGGTGCGCCGCCACATGGGGTCCTCCGCGGTCGGGGGTGCCGCGGGCGCAGGCCCACGGTCCGTGTCCGTGGAGGATCGGCAGCCGGGTCCCTCATGTGCAGTCGGGCCGGCCCCGGTTCACGCGGCGAGAGCCGGCTCCCCCCGCAGCGCCGAGCGGCCGGCCTCCCACGCGCCGAGCAGGTGGCCGGCGGCCAGCCCGTCGAGCGCCAGCGAGCAGGCGGCGCCGAACAGGACGTCGTCGGCGAGCGCGCGGTCCTCGGCGACCAGCGACCCGCACATGTCCACCGCGGCGATCTGCTCGTGGACGGCGTCGGCCTCGACGTGCTCGTCGTAGAAGACGGTGGTGCGCTCGCCGTGGCCGAGGCGGCGCAGGCCCGAGGAGTAGCGGCGGCTGGGCTCGGAGGAGGTCATCTCCACGCAGGCCAGGTGCCCCAGGGCCGCGGCCCGCCAGCGCCGGTGCAGCCCGAACAGCGACATGGTGTTGACCGTGGTGAAGGCGACCGCCGGGGCGGCGTCCCACAGCGCGCCGTAGCCGGCGTCGAGGCCGAGGTCGCGCATCATCCCGGCGAACAGCTCGCTGTGCATGCGCTCGGCCGAGCCGCCGCCGTACTCGTCGGCCTGGATCTCCACCATCGCGGCCTTGGCCCGCCCCGACAGCCGCGGGATGGCGAAGGTGTGCGGATCGGCCTCCTTGAGGTGGTAGACCGACCGCAGGGTCAGGTACTCCCGCCACTGCTCGGGGGTGCCGGAGCGGGCCATGTACCGCGACAGCGACGGGCCGTCGTCGGCGGCGATGAGCGCGGTCAGCTGCTGGTCCACCGGATCGTCGGTGGCCGCCGTCGGGCCGGTGAGGTCGCGGAGCGCGGCCAGGTGCCGGCGCTCGAGGGAGGCCCGCAGCGTGAGCAGGTCGGGGTCCCACTCCAGGACGTCGTCGACGCCGTCGAACCCGCGGTAGTGCAGCTCGTAGCAGACCGCCAGCGCCAGCTGCAGGTCCTCGTCGAGCAGCGGCTCGGCCGCGGCCTCCGCGGTCGTGCGCGCCAGCTCCACGGCGGCGGCGGAGACCGCACCGGCGAGCAGGTCGTCGCGGAGGGCGGCGGTCAGCGGACCGCGGGGTTCGGGCAGGCGCATGGGGGCGGCATGCCCACTGGCCGCGACTTCGATGCACCGCGCACGATGGGATGTCACACGGGGTAGTGGCGGGACATGGCTGACCTGCGCGACCGCGTCGTCCTCGTCACCGGCGGCAGCGCCGGCATCGGGCGGGCCACCGTCGCCCGGCTGGCCGGCGCGGGAGCCCGGGTGGTCACCTGCGCCCGCGGCGGCGACCGGCTGCAGGAGGCGTGCACCGGCCTGCCCGGCGTCACCGGCGTGGTCGCCGACGTGGCCGACGCCGGCGACCGGGAGCTGCTGGTGCAGCGGGTGCTGGCCGAGCACGGCCGGCTCGACGCGGTCGTCCTGAACGCCGGGTTGGCCCACGCCGCGTTGGTGGAGGACACCCCGCGCGCGGCGGTCGAGGGCATGGTGGCCACCAACCTCACCGGGGTGGTGGACCTGACCGTGCTGGCGCTGCCGCACCTCCTGGCCGCGGCGGCCCTGCGCGGGCGGGGGGACCTGCTGGTGGTGAGCTCCGTGGCCGGGCTGTCGCAGGTGCCGCCGCTGACGGTCTACTCGGCCACCAAGGCCGGCGTGCAGGGGTTCGTCGCCGGGCTGCGGCGGGAGGTCACCGCCCGCGGGGTCCGGGTGCACTCGGTCATGCCCGGCCCGGTGGCCACCGAGTGGATGGCCCGGGGGCACGGGGCGGCGCCGGCCTCGGACGACGACGCCCGCGGCCGGCTGACCCCGGGCATCGCCCCCGGGCGGGTGGCCGACCGCGTCGCCGGCTGCCTGACCTCCTCCCGCTCGCGCTCGGTCGCCGTGCCGCGGGCCATGGGCGTGGCGCGGCTGGGGGAGGTGTTCCCGGTCGACCGGCTGCTCGACGCCGTGCTGTCGCGGCAGACCGACCGGATCCGGCGGGTCGCCGCGCGGATGGTCGAGCGGCGGACCCGCTGACCGGCGCTCACCCGGTCGGGCACACCGGAGGTTGGTGGCGTCAACCAACGGGGTAGAGGGCGGTCCGGTTCCCGACCCGGAGGTGCTCCTTCTTCGACGTCGACAGCGGGTCGGTGCCGCTGTTCTTCATCGCCTTCGCCGTCGGCAACCTGGTCGGCCCGTTCGCGCTCGGCCACCTGTTCGACACCGTCGGCCGCCGCCGGATGATCGCGTCCACCTACGTCCTGTCCGGGGTGCTCCTGGCGATCACCGCGGTGCTGTTCCAGGCCGGGGTGCTCAACGCGATCACCCAGACCATCGCCTGGTCGATCATCTTCTTCGCCTCGGCGGGGCGAGCTCGGCCTACCTCACCGTCAGCGAGATCTTCCCGCTCGAGGTCCGGGCCAAGGCCATCGCCGTCTTCTTCGCCATCGCCCCGCTCTTCGGCGCCTTCGGCCCGTGGTTCCACGGCAAGCTCATCGGCGAGGGGGAGAGCACCGGGCCGCTGTTCGTCGGCTACCTCATCGGTGCCGGCGTGATGGTGCTCGGTGGCGTCGTGGCCGCCTTCCTCGGCGTGGACGCGGAGGGCAGGTCCCTGGAGGACGTCGCCACGCCGCTGGCCGCCCGCCGTCCCGGCACCCGCGTCGAGGGCGCCGCCCGGCCGCGGTCCTGACCCGAGCGGCGCGCGCCGGCCGGCGGCAGGATCGCGGGGTGCCCTTCGACCCGCCGTCGGCCGTGCTGCGCACCACCGGCGCCGGCGGCTGGACGCTGGTCGAGCCGCTGACCTACCGCGGCCGGCGGGACCGGTTCGTCGTCCCGGCCGGCTTCGAGACCGACCTGGCCACCGTGCCGCGGCCGGTGCTGTGGCTGGTGCCCGAGGCCGGGCGGTACACGCCGGCGGCGGTGCTGCACGACTGGCTGTGCACCGTCGGCATCGCCACCGGCGCGGTCACCTCCCGGCAGGCCGACGGGCTGTTCCGCCGGGCGATGCGCGAGGCCGACGTCCCGGTGCTGCTGCGCTGGCTGATGTGGACCGGCGTCCGGTGGGGGGCGCTGGCCGACCCGCAGCGCCGCGGCGGCTGGCTGGCGACGGCGCCCGGCGTCCTCGCCGTCTCGCTGCTGGCCGCGCCGCTGGTGCTGCCGTCGGTGGTGGTCGTCCCGGGCCTGCTGGTCTACGCCGCCGCCGAGCGGCTGGCGTCGGGCAGGGCGGGCGTGCGGCCGTGGTCGCGCCGCCGGGGGAGCCGCCGCCGGGCCGGCTGACCTCACCCGCCCCGCGGTGGCGGGACCGGGTCGCAGCCGTCGCAGCCGTCCCAGGCCGAGCCGCGGGAGCGCCGGGACCGTCGGCGGGCTCGGCGTCGGGTGCAGCCGGGGCGGGCGGTCACGGGGCGGCATGCTGCACGGCGCCCGCCTGCGGTGGAAGGGCCGCCCGCGCGCGTCGTGCGTGCAACGGTTCGTCCCGCCCGTCCCGTGCACTCCCTACCGCCCCACGCGTGCCCGGGTCCGGTGGCGGGACTGCCGACCCTGGGGACACGACCCGCAGCCCGCGGGCCCGTCCGAGGAGGCACCCGATGTCCGTGCCGTCGTCCCCCCAGCCGTCGTCCCCCCAGCCGGCACGGCCCGACCACCGGCTCACCGAGCTGCGCGCCGGCATGTCCGTGGTCAGCAGCGCCGCCGCCGACCTCGGCGTGGGCGCGCAGCCCCGGGTCCGCGTGCTGCCCGACGGCCGGCTGTGGCTGACCGAGCAGCAGGTGGAGGTCAGCGCCGCCGACGTCTACCAGGCCGCCCGCGGGCTGGTCGCCGCCCAGCTCGACGCCATCGCCCGCGTCACCGGCCAGTCGGTCGAGGACCACGCGCTGGCCTGGCTGGTCACCCTGCAGACCAACGAGGTCCTGGTCGGCCTCGGGGACGGGGCGGTCGCCGAGGACGACGCCGCCTGACGCGGGACCCGCGCCGGAGCGGCACGCGCCCCGCGCTGACCCGGCGTGAGACCGCCCACAGCCGGGATGCGGCGTCGGGCCTGCGGCATTGACCTCCTCGTGCGGAACGTCTGGGGTCTCACGCGCTGCCGTGAGGTGGACCTGTGCCGGGTGACGAGCGCCGGCTGACCGGTGCCGTCCCCGCGTCGTCAGCCCCCTCCTCCTCCCTCCCGGAAGGCACGTCCGTGCTCGCACGTCTCCGCCGCGTCCCGTTCGCGGCGCAGGTCCTCCTCGCCCTCGTGGTGGGCGTCGCCCTGGGCCTCGTGGCCCGCGAGATGGGCCCCGTCGCCGACGGCACGCCCAACTGGCTCACCAGCACCCTGCAGACCGTCGGCGGCACCTTCGTCACGCTGCTGAAGGCGCTGGTCCCGCCGCTGATCGTCACCGCGGTCATCGTCAGCATCGCCAACCTCAAGCAGGTGTCCAACGCCGCCCGGCTGGCCGGGCAGACGCTGCTGTGGTTCGCGATCACCGCGCTGATCGCCGTCACCATCGGCATCGGCCTGGGCCTGCTCACCCAGCCCGGCCGCAACAGCTCCGTCGACGCGGCCAGCGCCACCGACCCAGGCACCACCGGCGGCTGGTGGGACTTCCTCACCGGCCTGGTGCCCGGCAACGTCCTCGGCCTGCAGGCCTCCGCCGGCGACGACGGCTCGATCGGGCTGTCGTTCAACGTGCTGCAGCTGATCGTCATCGCGGTGGCCGTCGGTGTCGCCGTCCTCAAGGTCGGCGAGCCGGCCGAGCCGTTCCTGCGCCTGGTCCGCTCCGCGCTGGCGATCGTCCAGAAGATCCTCTGGTGGGTCATCCTGCTGGCCCCGATCGGCACCGTCGGCCTCATCGGCAACGCCGTGGCCAGCTACGGCTGGGAGTCGCTGGGCTCGCTGAGCGTCTTCGCCGGCGCCGTCTACGCCGGTCTGGCCCTGGTGCTGTTCGTCGTCTACCCGGTGCTGCTGCGCCTGCACGGCCTCTCGCCGCTGCGGTGGTTCGCCGGCGCCTGGCCGGCGATCCAGCTGGCCTTCGTCTCCCGGTCCTCGATCGGCACCCTGCCGGTGACCGAGCGGGTCACCGAGCAGAGCCTGGGCGTGCCGCGGTCCTACGCCTCCTTCGCCGTGCCGCTGGGCGCGACGACGAAGATGGACGGCTGCGCGGCGATCTACCCGGCGCTCGCGGCGATCTTCGTGGCGCAGTTCTTCGGCGTGGACCTGTCGGTCACCGACTACCTGCTCATCGCGCTGGTGTCGGTCGTCGGCTCCGCCGCCACCGCCGGGGTCACCGGCGCGGTGGTCATGCTGACGCTGACGCTGTCCACCCTCGGGCTGCCGCTGGCCGGCGTCGGCCTGCTGCTGGCCATCGACCCGATCCTGGACATGGGCCGCACCGCGGTGAACGTGGCCGGCCAGGCGCTGGTGCCCACGATCGTCGCCAAGCGCGAGGGCATCCTCGACGTCGAGCGGTTCCGCTCCGGCCGCGCGGCCGGCCCGCTGCCCGAGCAGACCGGCGGCGTCGACGCCGACCTGCGCGCCCCCGCGGCCGCCTGACCGCAGCCCCACCGACGGGCCGGTGACCTCCTCGCGAGGTCACCGGCCCGTCGCCGTGTCCGGCCCGGTCGCCGCGGCCGCAGCCACCCGCGTCCGGTCAGACGAGCACGGAGGGGACCTCGACGGTCTTCGGGACGACCCCGAGCTGCTTCAGCAACCCGAGCACGTCGGTGATCCCGTGCTCCTCGACCAGCTGGCGGCGGACGATCCGGGCGACGCTGATGCCGGCGACGTGCACCCGCCTCCCGGTGGGCGGGATGCCCCCGAAGTCGCCTCCGTGGGTCGCCTGGACGAACCACCGCACCGAGACCTGCTCGCCGACCTCCAGGACGTGCTCGATGGTGATCCGCAGGTCCGGGAAGCCGGTGGTCAGCGTCTCGTAGTGCCTCTCGTAGCCCTCGACGCCGCGGATGACCTCGGGCTCCGCCGGGTCGTGGCCGTGGTAGTCGGGTGAGATGAACCGCGGGATGCCGCTCGGGTCCTTGCCGTTCCAGATCTGCTCGATGTGGGCGCGGAACACTGCCTCGGACACGGGGGATCTCCTTCCGACGGGGCACCCGGCGCTGCGGGTGCCGGTCCGGGACGGGGGTGCCGGCCGGCGGGCCGGCGAGGGGGTCGGACGAGGGGCTCAGGCGAGGTCGGCGGGGACCCGCGTCTGCTCCAGGACGAACCCGGCGACGACGTCGTGCACCCGGTCGCGGTCGTGCTCGTTGAGGACGTCGTGCAGGTCGCCGGGGAACGTGCGCAGGGTCGCCCGGGGCAGCTGCGCGGCGAGCGCGCGGGAGTCCTCGACGGGGACCACCGGGTCGCTCTCGCCGTGCAGGACGAGGACCGGGATCGACGGCCGGCCCTCGGCCAGCGAGGCCGCGACCTCGGGCCAGGTCCGCACCACCGCGTCCAGGGTCGCCCGGGGCACGGCCCCGCGGTACACCAGCGGGTCGTGCAGCAGGGCGTGCACGTAGCGCGGGTGGGTGCTGAACGCCTCCGTCGGGTCCGGGGAGTCGACCTCCTGGCTGCCGGCGGCGGCGAGGGCCTGGACCCAGGGGAGCGGCCGGGCCGGCGGCGCGGACACGACGAGCGCCCGCGCCAGCTGCGGGAACCGCTGGGCGAGCAGGAGGGCGGCCAGGCCCCCACCGGAGTGCCCCATGACCACCAGGGGGCGCCCCGGGTGCCGTGCCTGGGCCAGGTTCGCCAGCGTGCGGGCGTCGTCGACGTAGTCGTCCCAGGACGACATGAGGTCGCGCGGCCCGTCGCTGCGGCCGTGGCCGATGGCGTCCAGCGCGTGGACGGCGATCCCGTCGGCGGTCAGCCGCCGGGCGAGGGTGTCGTACAGGCCCAGGTGCTCACCGAACCCGCCGTGGCAGAAGACGACGACGCCCCGGACGTCGCCGTCGGGCAGCCAGGCGTGGTGGTGGATGCGTCCCCGGACACCGGTGAAGAAGGGCATCGCCGCGGTCCTCCCGTGCTCGGGCCGGTGGATCCGGCCTCGGCGACGACCCTGCTCGGCCGCGCTGTCACGGCGCTGACACCGGGGTGACACGGCAGCCCCCTGACGACGGCGGACGTGTCAGACTCCACCGGTCCGACCCCGTCGAGGTGACCGACGATGAGGTTCCGCGTCCTGGGTCCGCTCGAGATCGACGTCGGGGAGACCGAGCGGACCACGCTCCCCGGGCAGCGGCTGCGTGCCTGCCTGGCGGCGCTGCTGCTGCGGCCGGGCGCGGTGGTCCCCGCCCGGGTCCTCGTCGAGGCGCTGTGGGACGAGGACCCCCCGGCCCGGGCGGACAACGCCCTGCACCAGGTCGTCCGCCGACTGCGCGCCCAGCTGGGTCCGGCGGGCGGCGCGCTCGAGACCCGGCCGCCGGGCTACCGGTTGGCCGTCGCTCCGGACGCCGTCGACGCGGAGGTCTTCGAGCGGACGTGCCGGGCGGCCCGCGCCCGGGCAGCCGCCGACCCGGCCGCAGCCGTCGCGCTGCTCGACCGCGCCCTCGCGCTGTGGCGCGGACCCGCCTACGGCGAGTTCGCCGAGACCTTCGCCCGGGCGCCGGCCCAGCGGCTGGAGGAGCTGCGCGTCGCGGCCGCGGAGGAGCGCGCGGCGCTGCTGTACGAGTCCGGTGCGGTCGCCGACGCCCTGGCCGCCGCCCGGGAACTGGTGGCCGCGGCCCCGCTCCGCTCCCGGCCGGTCGAGGTGCTGGTGCGGGCGCTGGCCGCCGACGGCCGGGCGGTCGACGCGCTGGAGGTCTACCGCCGCCACCGGGAGGTGCTGGCCGACGAGCTCGGCATGGACCCGGCCGCGCCGCTGCAGGACCTGCAGCGACAGGTGCTCTCCGACGTGCTCCCGCCGCCGCGGCGGGCGGCACCCGGGGAGCCGGTGCCCCCGGCACCACCTGCCCGGCCGCTGCCCTGGCGGCCCGGACCACTGCTCGGCCGCGGCGAGGACCTCGCGCTGATCGCCGACTGCCTGGCGGAGCAGCGGCTGGTCACGCTGGTCGGCCCGGGAGGTGTCGGCAAGACGAGGCTGGCCCTGGAGGCGGCCCACGACCTCGCCGCCGGGGGCACCGCCGTCTGGTGGGGCGACCTCTCGGCCACCGCCGGGCACGTGCTCGCCGACGTGCTCGCGGAGGTGACGGGGGTCGATCCGCCGATGGGTCCGGACCCGGTCGGCGGCCTGGCCGCCGGTACCGCCGACCTGCGCGGCGTCCTCTGCCTGGACAACGCCGAGACCGTCCTGGCCGACCTCGCCCCGCTCGTCGAGCAGCTGGTGGCCACGGCGCCGGGACTCACCCTGCTGGTGACCAGCCGGGAGCGGCTGGACGCGGCGCACGAGCACGTGCACGTCCTCGCCCCGCTGCCCGTGCCCGCCGGCGCCGGCCGGGACAACCCGGCCGTCCGGCTGTTCCTCGACCGGGCGCCGGGTCTGGAGGTCGCCACCGTCTCCGACGACGACGTCGAGGTCATCGCCGCCACCTGCCGCCGGCTCGACGGCCTGCCGCTGGCCATCGAGATCGGCGCGGCCCGCGCGCCCACCTTCGGGCTGCGCGAGTTCGCGGCCCACCTGGAACGGGGACTGGACCTGCTGGCCGGCGGGCGCCGGACGGCCGCCGCCCGCCACCGCTCGGTGCGCGCGGTCGTCGACTGGTCCTACCGGCTTCTCTCGGCCGACGAGGCGTGCCTGTTCGACCGGCTGGCCGTCTTCCCCTCGGCGTTCACCACCGAGCGCGCCGAGTCGGTCTGCGCGGACGGGGCGCTGCCCGGCTCCTCGGTCGCGCCGCTGCTGGCGCGGCTGTGCGAGCAGTCCCTGGTGCAGGCCCGGGAGGGCCGGTTCTGGCTGCTGCAGACGCTGCGGACCTACGCCGCCGAACACCTCGGGGACGGCGAGCGAGCCGCGGTGCGCGCCCGGCACGCCGCCGACACGGCGCGGCGCCTGGCCTCGCTCACCGGGGCGCTGTGGAGCCCGCGGGAGCCGGAGGCGGCCGCCGCCCTCCGGGAGCTCGTCCCCGACCTGCACGCCGCCTGGTCCTGGGCCGCCGCGCACGACCGGGCGCTCGCCGTCGAGCTGGCCGCCGACGTGCACGACTACGCGTACTTCCGGCAGCGGCCGGACCTGCTCGCCTGGGGGCTCGAGGTGGCCCGGTGGGACCAGCCGCACCCGCGGCTGGCCGACGCCCTGGCGACCGCTGCGGCCGGCGCGTGGGCGGCCGGCCGGCTGGCCGAGGCCGAGGAGCTGACCGGCCGGGGCGTCGCGGCGGCCGGCGGTCCCGACGCACCCGCGGCGGCGCGCGCCATGGACCAGCGGGCCGCGCTGGCCATGTTCGCGGGGCACACCGAGGAGGGGGTCGCCCGCTACCGCCGGGCCGCGGACCTCTACCGGGCGGCGGGCGAGGACCTCCCCGGTGCCCTGTGCGACCTGTCGGTGTGCCAGGTCCTGAGCTACGACGGCGGCGAGGCGGAGGCCGCCGCACGGGTGGAGGAGCTGTCCGAGCCGGTGCGGCGCAGTGGGAACCCCTCCGGGCTCGCGTGGTGGCACTACGTGCGGGGCGAGGCCACGGTGCGCGCCGACCCGGCGGCGGCGCTGGCGGACTACACCACGGCCGCCGAGCACGCGGCGCGTGCCGACAACCGCCTGCTCCTCGGGCTGGCGCGCAGCTCCGCCGCCACGGTGCTCGGTGACGAGCAGCCGCCCTCCGTCGTGGTGGCCGAGCTCGGCCGGCTGCTCGACCACTGGGAGGACCTGGGCAACGAGGCCTCGGCGTGGTGGGTGCTGCTCACCCTCGCCGTGGTCCTGACCGCCCACGGCCGCGACCGGGACGCCGCCCTGCTGGCCGGGGCCGTGCGCGCGCACCGCGACCAGCACCCGGCGTTCGTGCGGGAGCAGCGGCGCTTCGACGAGGCGGTGGCCACCCTGCGTGCCCGGATGGGTGACGCCGCCGCCGACGCCAGGCTGGCCGAGGGCGGCCGGATGTCGTACGAGGAGGCCGGGCGGTGCGCCCGGCGGCTCATCGGCGCGGCGACGCCGCCCGCGCCCTGATCCGCCGGTCGCACGGCGGCGCCCTCCACCGACGCCGGCCCGCCGCGGCAGGCACCGGGAGCGCCCGCGGGCACGCGCAGGGGCCGGTGACCCGAGCGGGTCACCGGCCCCTGCGCGGACGGGCGGGATCAGATGTCGTAGTACATGGCGAACTCGTGCGGGTGCGGGCGCAGGCGGATCGGGTCGATCTCGTTCTCCCGCTTGTACTCGATCCACGTCTCGATCAGGTCGGGGGTGAACACCCCGCCGTCGACGAGGTACTCGTGGTCGACCTCGAGCCGGTCGAGGACGGCGTCCAGCGAGGCCGGGACCTTCTCGATGCCCAGGGCCTCCTCGGGCGGCAGCTCGTAGAGGTCCTTGTCCACCGGCGCCGGCGGCTCGATCTTGTTCTTGATGCCGTCGAGGCCGGCCATGAGCATCGCCGAGAAGGCGAGGTAGGGGTTGGCCGACGGGTCGGGCACCCGGAACTCGATGCGCTTGGCCTTGGGGTTGTCGCCCGAGATCGGGATGCGGCAGCAGGCCGAGCGGTTGCGCGCGGAGTAGACGAGGTTGATCGGCGCCTCGTAGCCGGGCACCAGCCGGTGGTAGCTGTTCACCGTGGGGTTGGTGAAGGCCAGCAGCGACGGGGCGTGGGCCAGCAGGCCGCCGATGTAGTGGCGGGCGGTGTCGGACAGCCCCGCGTAGCCGGTCTCGGCGTGGAAGAGCGGCTCGCCGTCCTTCCAGAGGCTCTGGTGGCAGTGCATGCCCGAGCCGTTGTCACCGAACAGCGGCTTGGGCATGAAGGTGACGGTCTTGCCGGCCTGCCAGGCGGTGCTCTTGATGACGTACTTGAACAGCATGAGGCTGTCGGCGGCCCGCAGCAGCGTGTCGAACTTGTAGTTGATCTCGGCCTGCCCGGCGGTGCCCACCTCGTGGTGCCCACGCTCGAGCTCGAGCCCCACGCCGGCCAGGTTGCGCATCATGTCCGCGCGCAGGTCGCTGTAGTGGTCGTAGGGCTCGACCGGGAAGTAGCCGCCCTTGGCGCGGGTCTTGTAGCCGAGGTTGGGGCCGACGCCGTTCTCGCCGGTGGGGGAGCCGGAGTTCCAGGACCCCTCGACCGAGTCGATGTGGTAGTAGCCCTCGTTGATCCCGGTGCTGTGGCGGATCGAGTCGAAGATGTAGAACTCCGCCTCCGGTCCGAAGTAGGCGGTGTCGGCGATGCCGCTGCTGGCCAGGTACGCCTCGGCCTTCTTCGCCACGTTCCGCGGGTCGCGGCTGTAGGCCTCCCGCGTGATCGGGTCGTGGATGAAGAAGTTGACGTTGAGCGTCCGGCTCTTGCGGAACGGGTCGACGAAGGCGCTGTTGGCGTCGGGCAGCAGCAGCATGTCCGACTCGTTGATGGCCTGGAAGCCGCGGATCGAGGACCCGTCGAAGCCCAGACCGTCGGAGAAGGTGTCCTCACCGAACGCCGACGCCGGGATGGTGAAGTGCTGCATGACGCCGGGCAGGTCGCAGAAGCGGACGTCGACGAACTCGACGTCGTTGTCGCGGATGTAGGCGGCGACCTCGTCGGGACTGGTGAACATCGATCCTCCGGGAGTGGGCGGACAGCCGCTGGAACGCTATGGCCGGGCGGTTGCCCGGGGGTGTCCCGACTGTTTCGGGGCGGTAACAACGGCCCCGGCGTGTCGCACGGGCCGTTCGTCGCACGGGCTCGTCACGAGCGGGTTCTACGCTTGGCGCATGGTCGGGGACGTGCAGCCACCCTCTCAGGAGCGCAGGCGGGGCGCCTCCCTGGGCCTGCCCGGCGACGGTCCGGGGTCACTCGCGCCGTTCGGCACGCGGGTCCTGGCCTTCCTCGTCGACGCGGTCCTCTCCGCCGTCGTCGCCGGGCTGTTCACCGCGCCCGACCTGCCGGGCAATTGGAGCCTGCTGTCCTTCGCCGTCGTCTACGTGGTGTTCCTCGTGGCGGTGGGGCAGACGCCGGGCATGCGCCTGCTCGGGCTGCGGCTGGCCCACCCGCGGCCGGCGGCCCGCCTGGCGCTGTGGCGGGCGGTGGTGCGCACCGGGCTGCTCATGCTGCTGGTGCCCGCCCTCGTCGTCGACGCCGACGGCCGCGGTCTGCACGACCGCGTCACCGACACCGCCGTCGTCCGCGACCGCTGAGGGGCCGCCGGTGATCGTCCGCCGCGAGCGGCCTGCCGACGCCGTCGCCGTCGACGCCGTGCACCGGGCGGCGTTCCCCACCGACGTCGAGGCCCGGCTGGTCGGGGAGCTGCGGCGCGACGCGGGCGTCCTGCCGCACCTGTCGCTGGTCGCCGTCGACGGCGGGGAGGTGGTCGGGCACGTCATCGCCACCCGCGGCCGAGTGGAGCCGGCCGGCGCGCCCGCGCTGGGCATCGGACCGGTCGGCGTGCGGCCCGACCGGCAGCGCGGGGGAGTGGGCACCGTGCTGGTGCACGCGCTGCTCGCCGTGGCCGAGGCGGCCGGCGAGCGGCTGGCCGTCCTGCTCGGGGACCCGGACTACTACCGGCGGTTCGGCTTCCTGCCCGCCGCCGACCTGGGGATCGCGTCCCCCGACCCCGCCTGGGGCGTGCACTTCCAGGCGCGGGCGCTGGCCGACGACGCCCCGCGCGGCACCTTCCGCTACGCCGCGCCCTTCGACCGGCTCTGAGACCCCGCGGACTCCCGGGCATAGGAAGCGATACGCACGTCCAGGCGCCCTGGACGTGCGTATCGCTTCCTATGCCGAGGCTCGCGTCAGCGGCGGCGAACCTGCCGCTGGCTGACCGACATCTGCCGCCCGCCGGGCATCGGGCCACCGGGAACGGGCATCTTCGGGCCGCCCAGGGCGGCCATGCGCCGGCCGAGGGTGTTGACCTCGGCGGCGGAGAGGTTGCGCGGCAGCTTCATCACGTGGGTGCTGAGCTTGCGCAGCGGGACCTGGCCCTCCTCGTCGCCCACCACGAGGTCGTAGATCGGGGTGTCGCCGACGACCCGGGCGATCTTCTTCTTCTCCTGCGCGATCAGGCCGCGGACCCGGGCGGGGGAGCCCTCACCGACGAGCACGATCCCGGGCCGGCCGAGGACCCGGTGGACGGCGTCGAGCTGGGCGGTGCCCGCGACGCCGGCGGTGACCCGCCAGTCGCCGCGCATGCCCTCGAGCACCCACGCCGCGGCGCCGGGCTGGCCCTCGACCTGACGGTAGGCCGACCCCTGCGCCCGCCGGCCGAAGACGATCATGGCGGCGAGCACACCGAGGACGATCGCCAGCGGCAGCATCAGGAACGGCGCGCCGAACAGCACGGCGAGCAGCTCGACGACGCCGGCCACCGCCACGAAGGCGATGAGCATCAGCCACGGCAGCCGTGGGTCGTTCTTCCGGGTCAGCGAGTAGGCCTGCTTGATCATGCGGACCTGGTTGCCGACCCGCTTCAGCCGGCCGACCTTCGGCTGGCCGTCCTTGCCGAGCTTCGGGGCCCGGCCCTTCCCGCCCGCGGCGGTCGCCCCGGCTGCGGTGGCACCCCCGCCCGACCGGCCGCGCCCTGCGGTGCCGGGGCCGGTCGCGGCCTTGCCGCGGCCGGGGGGCGCGGAGGAGTCGGTGGGCTTGCTGCGTGCCATGTCCCCAGGATACGGGCGCGCGGGCGTCCCCCCGGTCAGGCGGCGGGCCGATCAGCCCCGAGGAGCGAGACCGCGTGCCTCGATCGCCTGCTGGTACAGCCGCCCGGCCCGGTAGGAGCTGCGCACCAGCGGCCCGGCCAGCACCCCGGGGAAGCCGATCTCCTCGGCCCGCTGCTGGAAGCCGACGAACTCGTCGGGCTTGACCCAGCGGACGACGGGGTGGTGCCGCGGCGAGGGGCGCAGGTACTGGGTGATGGTCAGCAGGTCGCAGCCGGCCTCGTGCAGGGCCTGCATGGTCTCGACCACCTCGTGCGGCTCCTCGCCCATGCCGAGGATGAGGTTGGACTTGGTGACCAGGCCGGCCTCGCGGGCCGCCGTGATGACCGCCAGCGACCGCTCGAAGCGGAAGCCGGGCCGGATCCGCTTGAAGATCCGCGGCACGGTCTCGACGTTGTGGGCCAGCACCTCCGGCCGGGAGGAGAACACCTCGGCCAGCTGGTCGGGGTCGGCGTTGAAGTCGGGGATGAGCAGCTCGACGCCGCAGCCAGGGACGGCGGTGTGGATCTGGCGCACCGTCTCGGCGTAGAGCCAGGCGCCGCCGTCGGGCAGGTCGTCGCGGGCGACGCCGGTGACCGTGGCGTAGCGCAGCTGCATCGCGGCGACGCTCTCGGCCACGCGGCGGGGCTCGTCGGCGTCGAAGTCGGCGGGCTTGCCGGTGTCGATCTGGCAGAAGTCGCACCGGCGGGTGCACTGGTCACCGCCGATGAGGAAGGTCGCCTCCCGGTCCTCCCAGCACTCGAAGATGTTGGGGCAGCCGGCCTCCTCGCACACGGTGTGCAGGCCCTCGCGGCGGACCAGCGACTTGAGCTCGGTGTACTCCGGGCCCGTCCGCAGGCGGGTCTTGATCCAGTCGGGCTTGCGCTCGATCGGGACCTGGCTGTTGCGCACCTCCAGGCGCAGCAGCTTGCGACCGGCTGGCTCGACCTTCGCGGGGGAGGGGGTGGGGGCCGCCGTCTCGCTCATGACCTGCACGGTACCCCCGGACGCGCACCGCCCCCGCTGCCTGCGGGAGGCAGCGGGGGCGGTGCGGGGACGTCCCGGTGGGGCTCAGGCCTGGCCGGCCGCGGGGCCCGCGGTCGGACCCTCCTGGGCGTTGCCGCCGCTGGTGAACGGCTCGGGAGCGGTCTGCGTCGGGTCGGTGGCGCCGGCGTCGTCGTCGCCGGCCACGTTCTGGGCGTCGCGGATGCCCATGTCGGACTCGGCGGGCGCGGAGTCGCCGGCGACGAACATCGCGTCGGAGACGGTCTTGCCGGACTGGTCGTTGCTCGGGGAACTGGGCACGGGGTCCTCTCGGTAGCTGGGCACGGGCCCGTCACCGGCGGGGGCCGGCGTCCACGGGTCGTCCTTCTTGCGGCGCAGGACCGCGAACGTGCCCATACCCAGCGCGAGCGCCAGCAGCACCCACGGCCAGCGCCGGCTCTCCGACGCCCCGCCCCGGGCCCTCGCCCGAGCCGCCTTCCGCTTGGCCTTCGCCTTCCCCTTGGCCTTCGCCTTGCCCTTGGCCGCCTTGCGGGTCGTGTCGCGGCCGGCCCGGCCGACGCCGGACACCAGCTCGGCGCGGCGGTGCTCGAGCTCGCCGAGCGCGGTGCCCACCCCGGCGACGACGCTCTCGCGGGCGGTCCCGAGCACGGGGACGACGGTGTCGCGGGCGGCCGCCACCCGGGGCGCGACCTCGGCGGCCAGCGCCGTGCGCGTCGCCGCCTGCACGGCCTCCAGCCGCGGCCCGAGGTCGGCGGCGGTCCGGGCCGCGGCGGTGCCGGCGGCGGCCAGCGCGGCGGTGACCGCGGGACCGGCGGTGTCGCGGGCGGCCACGACCCGCGGGGTGAGCGCCGCGACGGCGGCGTCGACCCGCTCGCGGGCGACGTCCAGCGCCGGGCCGGCGGCGTCGCGGGCGGCGCCCACCCGCGGGGCGAGGGCCTCGCGTGCCGAGGTGACGGCGGGCGCGGCGGCGGCTGCGGCCGCGGCGACCTTCGGGGCGACCGCGACCCGGGCGGCGTCCAGGACCGGGCCGGCCACCTCGAGGGCGGCGTCGACGCGTGGCCACAGGTGCTCCGCGGCGGCCAGGCGGGCCTCGGTGACGGCGGCTCCCAGGTGGGTCAGGCTCTCCTGGAGCTCGGCCCCGATGACCTGGCCGTGGGTCTCGGTCCCGACGACCTGGTCGCGGGACGATGAGCGGAACACGGGATGCACCTCCGGTTGATCGACTCCGGCCATCCTGCCCGCTCGGCCGGATCGGCACATCCCGGGGTGGCGCGCCCGGGCGCCTCGGCCGCGGCGCCGTCAGGCGGTGCGGACCAGCGGCTGCCGCTCGGCGGCCAGCCAGCGCAGCAGGTCCCCGACCGGCATGGGCCGGGCGACGGCGTAGCCCTGGGCGACGTCGCACCCCAGTGCGGCCAGCCGGGCGGCGGTGACCGCGTCCTCGACGCCCTCGGCCACCAGGCTCAGGCCGAGGTCGTGGGCCAGCGCCACGGTGTGCCTCACGATCGCCGCGGCGCGCTCGTCCTCGGCGACGTCGGCGGTGAGGCTGCGGTCGAGCTTGAGCTCGTCGGCCGGCAGCCGGCGCAGGTAGGCCAGCGAGCTGTAGCCGGTGCCGTAGTCGTCGATGGAGGTGCGCACGCCCAGGCGCCGCAGCTCGGCGAGCACGGTGCGGCCGCGCTCGGGGTCGGCCATCAGGGTGTCCTCGACCAGCTCGAGGGTGAGCGCCGCGGCGGGCAGCCCGCGGTGGGCCAGCTGCGCGGCGACCTTCCCCGGCAGGTCGAGGTCGGCCACGTTCGCGGCCGACAGGTTCACCGACACCGGGACGCGGTGCTCGGCCCACCAGCGCGACACCGCGTCGAGCGACCGCTCGAGGACGGCGTCGGTGAGCGGGCGCAGCAGGCCGGCCTGCTCGGCGGCGGGCAGGACCACGGCCGGCCCCAGCAGTCCGCGGTCCGGGTGGTGCCAGCGCAGCAGCGCCTCGACGCCGACCACGCGGCCGTCGGCCATGGCGACCTGCGGCTGCAGGTGGACGTCGAGCTCCCCGGCAACGAGCGCGGTGCGCAGCTCCTCCATGGTGCGCAGCCGCTCGCCGGAGCCGCTGGTGGGGTCGGGCACGTAGACGTGCACGCCGGTCCGCTCGGTCTTGGCCGCGTACATGGCGACGTCGGCGCAGCGCAGCAGCTCCTGGACGTCGTCGGCGGGCACCGGCGCGGTGGAGACGCCGATGCTCACCCCGACGTGCAGCCGGATGCCGTCGACGGTGAACGGCCGGCGCAGCAGGTCGTGGACGGTGCGGGCGCGCTCGGCGGCGGTGGACAGGCCGGCGTCGGGCAGCAGGACGGCGAACTCGTCGCCGCCGAGGCGGGCGAGGATCTCACCGCGCGCCAGCGCCGGGGCCAGCCGCGGGCCGACCTGGCGCAGCAGCTGGTCCCCGGAGCCGTGCCCGAGGCTGTCGTTGACCTCCTTGAACCCGTCGAGGTCGAGCAGCAGCAGCGCGGCCGGGCGGGCGGTGGTGGCCCCGGCGAGCACGGTGCGGGCCGCCTCGAGCAGGGCGCGCCGGTTGGGCAGGCCGGTCAGCTCGTCGGTGCGGGCCTCCTGCCGGACCGCCGCGAACGAGCGGACCTCGCGGAAGGTGACCGCGGTGCGGGCCAGTGCGGCGAGCACGCAGCCCACGGCCAGCCACCCGGCGCTGCCGGGCAGGTCGTCGCCGTAGCCGGCCGCCAGGACGGCGAGCGCGGCCAGCGTGCCGGCCAGCGGGAGGGCCACCAGCCGCCAGGTGATCCGCACCCCGCCGTCGTCGTCGCGCGGCGCCGGGTCGCCGGTGGTGCGCTGCGCGGCGACCGCGGCGCACAGGACGCCGGCCAGCCAGATCAGCTCCAGCGGTCCGCCGTCGGTGTAGCGGCCGGCGACGCTGAGCGCGAACAGGGCGGCGTCGGCCACGGCGAAGAACGCCACGGCCCCGGCGGCCAGCAGCAGCGTGCGGTCGACGTGCACGCCGAGGATGGCGCACACGCCCGCGACCAGCGCCAGCAGCAGGACGTCGGCCGCCGGCCAGGCCAGCTGCAGCAGCGAGATGTCGCCGTCGGCGCCGAGGTAGGGGCCGAGCACGAAGCCGATGCCGACCGCCGTCGTCCCCAGGGCGACGACGACGCCGTCGAGCCACATGCTGGTCAGGAAGCGGGACACGCGGGCGCGGATGAAGACGAACAGCGCCACGTAGAGGCTGCCGTAGGCGACGGCGACGGATGAGTCGCCGAGCAGCGACGGCGTGGTGCCGGCCTGTCCGGTCTGCAGGATCCGCACGACGTTGCCGAGCGCGCCGACGACGAGCGTGGTCGCCAGCGCCCGCCAGGCCAGCGCCTCGCGTGGCGCGGTGCGGGCGGTCAGCCAGCACGCGGCGCCCGCGGCCAGCCACGGCACGTGGTAGACGACGACGTCGTAGAGGACGTCCCACACCACCCCGCCGGGCCGCGGCCCGATGCCGGTGGTGAACGCGGCCACGCCGAGGACCGCGACCACCAGCAGGTGGTCGCGGGGGCCGGCTCCCGGGGACCGGGGGGACACCGTCGCGGCGCGCACGGGTACTGCATCGGCGGGCAGCGCCCCCGGGTGCACCCCGGCGGCCCCGGTCGACCCCTCCGGGTGAGACGGCGCCGCGCGCTAGGCTGGAGGGGTGACCGGCGGGCGCCTGCTTCTCCGGCCGTGCTGACCTGATCGCGCAGTCAGCACGGCGACCCCTCCTGTGTGAGGGGTTTTTTCGTGTCCGCCGACGGATGACCCCGGGAGCACCTCGATGAGCCAGACGGCGAGCCAGACCACGACCGAGCCCGCCGAGGACGGCGTGCCGCCGCACCGCTACACGCCCGCGCTGGCCCAGCGCATCGAGCTGGCGTGGCAGGACCGGTGGGAGCGGGAGGGCACCTTCCACACGCCCAACCCCGTGGGCCGGCTCTCGGCGGGCTTCGAGCGGGTCGCCGGGCGGCCCAAGTCTTTCGTGATGGACATGTTCCCCTACCCCTCCGGTGCCGGCCTGCACGTCGGGCACCCGCTGGGCTACCTGGGCACCGACGTCACCAGCCGGTTCCGCCGCATGGACGGCGACAACGTGCTGCACCCGATGGGCTACGACGCCTTCGGCCTGCCCGCCGAGCAGTACGCCGTCCAGACCGGGCAGCACCCGCGGGTCACCACCGAGGCCAACATCGCGGCGATCCGCGCGCAGCTGCGGCGGCTGGGCTTCGACCACGACGAGCGCCGCACCTTCGCCACGATCGACCCGGGCTACTACCGGTGGACCCAGTGGATCTTCCTGAAGATCTTCGGGTCCTGGTTCGACGAGCAGGCCGGGAAGGCCCGCCCCGTCGAGGAGCTGGTGGCCGAGCTGGACGCCGGCACGCGCGAGCCGGCGCCGGGGACCAACCCCTCGGGGCGGCCGTGGGCGGAGCTGTCGGCCGTCGAGAAGCGGCAGGTGGTCGACGCCCACCGGCTGGCCTACCGCCACGAGGCGCCGGTCAACTGGTGCCCCGGGCTGGGCACGGTGCTGTCCAACGAGGAGGTCACCGCCGACGGCCGCTCCGAGCGCGGCAACTTCCCGGTGTTCCGGCGCCCGCTGACCCAGTGGATGATGCGGATCACCGCCTACGCCGAGCGGCTGCTGGCCGACCTGGACCGGCTGGACTGGTCGGACTCGGTCAAGCAGGTGCAGCGCAACTGGATCGGCCGCTCCACCGGTGCGCGCATCCGCTTCGCCGCCGGCGACCGCACCATCGAGGTGTTCACCACCCGCCCCGACACGCTGTTCGGCGCCACCTACATGGTGCTGGCACCCGAGCACCCGCTGGTCGGGGAGCTGACCGCCGAGGCGTGGCCCGACGGCACCGACCCGCGCTGGACCGGCGGCGCGGCGACCCCGCGCGAGGCCGTCGAGGCCTACCAGCGGCAGGCCTCGCGCCGGTCGGAGCTGGACCGGCAGAACGAGAGCCGGGAGAAGACCGGCGTGTGGCTGGGCGTCACCGCCGTCAACCCGGTCGACGGCCGCGAGCTGCCGGTCTTCATCGCCGACTACGTGCTGACCGGCTACGGCACCGGCGCGATCATGGCGGTGCCTGGCGAGGACACCCGCGACTGGGAGTTCGCGGAGGCGTTCGGTCTGCCGGTGGTGCGCACCGTGCAGCCGCCGGAGGGCTTCGAGGGCGGCGCGTTCACCGGCAGCGGCGCGATGATCAACTCCTCCAATGAGGAGGTCTCTCTGGACGGGCTGGACAAGGCCACCGCCATCGCCACGATCACCGACTGGCTGGTCCGGCGCGGCGCCGGCGAGGCGACCACCACCTACAAGCTGCGCGACTGGCTGTTCAGCCGGCAGCGCTACTGGGGCGAGCCGTTCCCGATCGTCTACGCCGTCGACGGCGAGGACGCCGGCCTGCCGCGGGCGGTGCCCGAGTCGCTGCTGCCGGTGCTGCTGCCGGAGGTCGACGACTACTCGCCGAAGACCTTCCCCGACGACGACGCCGACTCCGTCCCCGAGCCGCCGCTGTCGCGGGTGACCGAGTGGACGACGGTCGAGCTGGACCTGGGCGACGGCCTGCGGACCTACCGCCGCGAGACAAACACGATGCCGAACTGGGCGGGCTCGTGCTGGTACTACCTGCGCTACCTGGACCCGGGCGACGACACGCAGATGGTCGACCCCGAGCTGGAGCGCTACTGGCTGGGCGCGCAGTCACCGGGCGACGTCGGCGGTGTCGACCTGTACGTGGGCGGGATGGAGCACGCGGTCCTGCACCTGCTGTACGCGCGCTTCTGGCACAAGGTGCTGCACGACCTGGGCTACGTCTCCAGCGAGGAGCCGTTCCGGCGGCTGGTCAACCAGGGCTACATCTCCGCCTACGCCTACACCGACGCCCGCGGCTTCTACGTGCCCGCCGCCGACGTGGTCGAGGAGGACGGGCGCTTCCTCTACGAGGGCGAGCCGGTCACCCGCGAGTACGGCAAGATCGGCAAGAGCCTGAAGAACATGGTCACGCCCGACGAGATGATCGGGGCCTACGGCGCCGACACCTTCCGGGTGTACGAGATGTCGACCGGCCCGCTGGAGCAGTCGCGGCCGTGGGACACCAAGGCGGTCGTCGGCTCCCAGCGGCTGCTGCAGCGGATCTGGCGCGTCGTCGTCGACGAGGAGACCGGCGCGGTGCGCGCCGACGACTCGACCCCGTCCGACGACGTGCTGCGCGCGCTGCACCGGGCGATCGCCGGGGTGCGCGACGGCATGGCGACGCTGCGGTTCAACGTGGCCATCGCCCGGATCGCCGAGCTGACCAACGCGCTGACCGCCGCCTACGGGGCGGACGCGCCGGTACCGCGGGCGGTCGCCGAGCCGCTGGTGCTGCTGGTCGCGCCGCTGGCACCGCACCTGGCCGAGGAGCTGTGGGCGCGGCTGGGCCATCCCGACTCGGTGGCGTGGGCGCCGTTCCCGGTGGCCGACGAGCGGTGGCTGGCCGAGGACACCGTGCAGGTCGCCGTCCAGGTCAACGGGAAGGTGCGCGCGCAGGTGACCGTGCCGGCCGACGCCGACGCCGCGGTGCTGGAGGAGGCGGCGCGGGCCGACGAGCGGGTGGCCGCGCAGCTGACCGGGAAGACCGTGCGGCGGGTGGTGGCGGTCCCGGGGCGGCTGGTCAACTTCGTCGTCGGCTGACGATGGACCCCGTCCCCCTCAGCGCTCGCGGGCTCGCAGGCTCGCCTCGGGACGGGCCGCGGGTCAGACGGCGGGTGCGAGCGTGAGGACGCGGCGCACCGCGGCCTCGACGGCGTCGACCACCTCGGCGACGGGGACGTCGCGGCCGAGCTCGGCGCTCAGCGAGGTGACCCCGGCGTCGGCGATGCCGCACGGGATCATGTTGGCGAACGCCGACATGTCGGGGTCGCAGTTGAGCGCGAACCCGTGCATGGTCACGCCGCGGGCCACCCGGACCCCGATCGCGGCGATCTTGCGGTCGGGGCCGCGGTCGTCGGCGCGCACCCACACGCCGCTGCGGCCCTCGACCCGCTCGGTGGCGAGCCCCAGCCCGGCGCAGACCTCGATGAGCGCCGCCTCCAGCCGCCGCACGTGCGCCACGACGTCGACCGGGTCGGGCAGCGCGACGATCGGGTAGCCGACCAGCTGGCCCGGCCCGTGCCAGGTGATCTTGCCGCCACGGTCGACGTCGATCACCGGCGTGCCGTCGAACGGGCGCTCGTGGGGCTCGGTACGGCGGCCGGCGGTGTAGACCGACGGGTGCTCCAGGAGCAGCAGCGTGTCGGGACCCTCGCCGGCGACCCGCGCGGCGTGGATCTCGCGCTGCCGCGCCCAGGCCTCCTCGTAGGGGACGGTGCCGGCCCGGACGACGTGCAACTCGGTCACGCTCCCCAGCCTAAGCCCGCGCTCAGCGGAGCCTGCGCGGCTCGAGTCGGGTCTCCACGGCCGTGCCGTCGGGTCCGCGCTCGACCCGGTAGGCGGCCGCGCCCGGCCGGTCGGCAACGGCCTCCACCAGGTCGGTGCCCCGGTAGACCAGGCCCACGCCGTCGTCGGTGGCGTGCCCGCCGGGCAGCGTCCCGTCGGCCACCAGCCGGTGGTAGAGCGGGCGGCGCTGCTCCTCGGAGTCGTAGTGCACGCCGTTGGACGTCGGGATGAGCCCCAGTCCGTTCGTGACCGGCCGCAGGTCGGGGCCGTAGGAGTCGGTGGTGCCCCCGACGTGCCAGCACAGCGACCCGGCCGACACCCCGCCGAGCACGACACCGGCGCGCCAGCACTCCGCGAGCACCTCGTCGAGGCCGTGCACCCGCCACACCGCCAGCAGGTTGGCCACGCTGCCGCCGCCGACCCACACGACGTCCTGGGCCAGCAGGTGCGCCCGCACGTCGGCGACCGTGGGCATGGGGAACAGGCTCAGGTGGCTCATCCGGACGGCGCTGCCGGCGAAGGCGCCGTAGACGGCGGCCAGCCGCGCGGGGTCGTCGCCGGTGGCGGTGCCGAGGTAGCACAGCCGCGGGTGCTCCGGCGCGCCGGCGAGCTCGACGGCGAGGTCGAACACCGGGCCCGGCGCCCAGTCGTAGGGGCCGCGCCGGCGGGAGTCGAAGCCGATGCTGGTGGCCAGGACGGTGGGGGCGTCGGCGGGCATCAGGCGGCTCCGGTCGCGAGGGCGGGCCGCAGCGCGCGGAGGACGGCCGCGGCGGTGCGCCGGCCGCTGGCCATGGCGCCCTGGATGGACGGGGTGTCGCGGTGGTCCCCGCACACGTACAGGCCGCCGCCGAGGTCGACCGGGCGGCGGTGCCGCAGCGGGGGCAGCGCGGCCGGCTGGGCGCCGGTCACGGTGACCGTGGTCAGGTGCTCGAGGTCGGCCGGGGCCACGTCGTGCAGCCGGGCGACCTCGTCGCGGACATCGGCCTCGCGGGTCGGCGGGAGCGAGTTGCTGGCCAGCAGCGCCCGCCCGTCGGGGGAGTAGCCCGGCTGGGCGTCGGTGAGCACCACGCTGTTGACCAGTCGCCCGCCCGGTGTGCCGAGGACGATGAGCGGCTCGGTCCAGGGCGAGGCCGGCAGCACGTGGTAGTGGGTGGTCACCTGCCGTGGCGCGGCGGCTTCGACGGCCGGGACGAGCCGGGCCGCGGTGCCGGGGTCGGTGGCCACCACGACGGCGTCGGCGCGCACGGGCCCGGCCGCGGTGGTGACCTCCGTGCCGCTCACCGCGGTGACGCCGACGCCGGTGTGCACCCGCTCGGCGCCGACCCGGCCGGCCAGCTGCTCGCCGATGGCCTGGATGCCCCGGGCCGGCAGGCCGGTCGCGCCGCGCGCGAAGCTGCGCCACAGCAGGTCCAGGTAGCGGCTCGACGTCTCCAGCCGGTCCTCGAGCAGCACCCCGGCGAGGAACGGGCCGAAGAACCGCTCCAGGGCCACCGCCCCCACCCCGGCCTGCCGCAGGTGCTCGGCGGCCGTGGTCTCCCGCGCGGTGAGCAGGCGGGGGACCGGCCAGTAGCCCGCCCGGGCGGAGAAGGCGGCGATGGCGGCCTTCTCGCGCAGCGACCCGACCGGAGCGCGCAGCGTGTCCGGCAGCGCCGTGGGCACCCGCCGCGGGTCGACCACCCGGTGTGCCCGCCCGCCGGCCCGGACGACCGCGCCGGGCGCGAAGAAGCCCAGGTCGAGCGCGTCCAGGTCGAGGTCGGCGGCGCGGGGGTAGCCGGTGTTGAAGACCTGGAAGCCGCGGTCCACGACGAAGCCGTCGACCCGGTCGGTGGCCAGCCGCCCGCCGACGTGACCCGCGGCCTCGAGCACGTGGACGTCGCAGCCGGCCGCGACCAGCCGGGTGGCCACGGACAGCCCGGCCAGCCCGGCGCCGACGATGACGACCTCGGCGCGGGGAGGTGGTGGCATGGCCCGAACCTAGGTGCAGCGCGGCCCGCGCACCTGTCCGGGCCGGTGGCTGTGGACGCAGCCGGCGCCTGTGGACAGCCGGAGCGGGCCGGTGCCCGGGCGTCCTACCGTCCCGGCCGTGTCCCCGCTGCGCGATGCCGACGACGCCGAGCGTCCCGACCCCGACCCCGACCCCGACGCCGGACCCGGGTCCCCGGCCCCGCCGGTGGTGCCCGGCTACCGGCTCGACCGGCTGCTGGGACGGGGCGGGTCCGGCGAGGTGTGGCGGGCCCACCCCCGCGGCGGCGGCCCTCCGGTGGCGGTCAAGGTGCTCCTCGCCGGGGACGCCGAGCGGCAGGCGCGCGAGGCCGCGCTGCTCGGCGCGCTGGACCACCCGCACCTGGTCCGGTTGCACGAGGTGGTGCACCAGCCCCGGCGCGGCGGCCCACCCCGGGTGGCGCTGGTCCTCGACCTGCTCGAGGGCGGCAGCCTCGCCGCGCTGCTGGCACGACGCGGCCGGCTGCGTCCGGGAGAGGTCGTCACCGCGCTCGCACCGGTCGCGGCGGCGCTGGCCCGGGCGCACGAGGAGGGGGTCGTCCACGGCGACCTGTCGCCGGGCAACGTCGTGTTCACCGCCGAGGGCCGCCCGGTCCTCACCGACCTCGGTGTGGCCCGCGTCCTGGGGGAGGAGGCGGCCGGTGAGGTGACGCCGGCCTACGTCGACCCCGCGGTGGCGCGCGGCGGCGCCCCCGGCCCCGCGTCCGACGTCTTCGGGGTGGCCGCGGCGGCCTTCCACGCGCTCACCGGTGTCGCTCCCTGGAACGCGGCGACGCCGGCGGACACCCTCCGGGTCGCGGCGAGCGGTGAGCTGCCCGACCTCGCCGCGCTGGCGCCGGACGCGCCGCCGGCGCTGCTGGAGGTGGTGGCCCGGGGGCTGTCGGAGGACCCCCACGCCCGCGGGTCGGCCGCGGCGTTCGCCTTGGACCTGCGGCACGCCTGCCGTCCCGAGCCCGTGCGGCTGCCCCGGGGCGGCACCCCCGACGCCGACCTCGCCCGCACCGGCCGGGGACCGCGCACGGAGTTGACCCACCAGGTGCCCGGCCGCCACCGCAGGCCGGCGCCGTGCGAGGTCCGGCCGGCCGGCCGGGGGCTCCGGTGGCCGAGCCGGTCGGCCGTGCGCCGTCTCGGGGCCGGGGTGGGCACGGCGGCCCTGGTCGTCGTGGCGGTCTGGGGCGGCCTCGCGTGGTCGCGGTCCGGGCCCGGTGCCGCACCGGTCGCCGTGGCCGGGGAGTCGACGGCCTCCGCCACCCCGTCGACGTCTCCGGAGCGCGCGGCCGCCCGGCCGGCCTCCTCGCCGCCGGCCTCGACCCCGTCCTCGACCCCGTCCTCGACCCCGTCCTCGACCCCGTCCTCGCCGGTCCCGTCCCTGCCCGTCCCGTCCCCCGCGCCGACCGTGGAGGAGACGGACTGGACGGCGGTGCTCACCGCCCTCTACGAGCGGCGCGCCGAGGCGTTCGGCACGGGGGACGCGGCGCTGCTGGCGGAGGTCTACACCGCCGACAGCCCGCTGCTCGCCGCCGACCGGGCGTACCTGGCGGGGCTGGGCGCGGCGGGGGAGGTGCTGCGCGGGTTCCGTCCCACCGTCGCGCAGGTGGCCGTCACCGGGGTCGCCGGCGCCGACGGGACCGTGCAGGTGCAGCTGCTCGACAGCTGGCCGGAGTGCGCCGTCGTCTCGGCCGCGGTCCCGGACGGCCCGGTGCTGCGCACCGAGGCCGGCCGGGCGCCGGCACAGGTGGAGATGGTGCTGGTCCCCGGCCCGGACGGGTGGCGGATCGGCTCGGCCGGCCGGCTGTCGTGACGGTCAGCCGCGGCCGAGGGCCTCGCGCAGTGCCGACGGGAGGGTGGCGTGGGTGAACCGGTAGCCGGCCTCCTGCAGCCGGGCGGGCACCGCGCGCTGGCCGGCCAGGACGCTGGAGCGCCCGAACTCCCCGAGCACGAGGCGCAGGGCCACCGCCGGCACGGGCAGCACGGCGGGACGGGAGACGGCGGCGGCGAGGTCTCGGACGAACTCGCTGTTGGGCACCGGCGCGGGGCCGGTCAGGTTCACCGGCCCGCTGACCTCGCCGGCCGTCAGCAGGAACCGGATGGCGCCGACCTCGTCGGCCAGGCCGATCCACGGCCAGTACTGCCGTCCCGACCCCATCCGGCCACCGAGGCCGAGGCGGAAGACCGTGCCGAGGATCCGCACGAGCACGGCGTCGCGACCGATCACCAGGCCCGTGCGCAGGGTGGCCACGCGGACGCCGGCGTCGGCGGCGGGGCGGGTGGCCTGCTCCCACTGCACGCACAGCCGGGCGAGGAAGTCCTCCCCGGGGCCGGCGTCCTCCTCGACGACGCGGTCACCGGTGTCGCCGTAGTAGCCGACCGCCGAGGCCGACAGCAGCACCCGCGGCCGGGAGGGGTCGGCGGCCGCCGCCGCGGCCAGCGCCTCGCTCACCGTGGTCGTGCTGTCGATCCGGCTGGCCACCAGGTCGCGCTTGTAGCCCGCCGTGAACGGGCGGGGCCGGATGGGCGTGCCGGCGAGGTTCACCACGGCGTCGACGTCCTGCAGGAGCACCGGGTCGATCCGCCGGTGCTGGGGGTCCCAGCGGTGCTCGTCGGCGGTGCGCGGGGTCCGGCGCACGAGGCGGATGACCTCGTGCCCGTCGGTGCGCAGCGCCGGGACCAGCGCCTGCCCGATGAGGCCCGAGGCCCCGGTGACCGCGATCTTCATGACCCTCCTCGTCCCCCCGGGCACGGATGTGGCCGGGTCCCGGCGCGGACGCCGGGACCCGACCGGGGGACGTCAGGACAGGCCGAGCTCGCCCTCGAACTGACCGGCCTCCAAGCGCTCCTTCACGGTCACGAGGAACCGCGCTGCGTCGGCACCGTCGACGATCCGGTGGTCGTAGGTCAGCGCCAGGTACACCATCGACCGGACGGCGATGACCTCACCGAGGTCGGGGTCCTGCACGACGACCGGCCGCTTCACGACCGAGCCGGTGCCCAGGATGGCCACCTGCGGCTGGTTGATGATCGGGGTGTCGAACAGGGCGCCGCGGCTGCCGGTGTTGGTCAGCGTGAAGGTGCCCCCACCGAGCTCGTCCGGCGTGACCTTGTTGATGCGGGTCCGCTCGGCGAGGTCGGCGATCTTGCGGGCCAGACCCCCGAGGCTGAGGTCGCCGGCTCCGTGGATGACCGGCACCAGCAGTCCGCGCTCGGTGTCCACGGCGATGCCGAGGTTCTCGGCGTCGTGGTAGGTGACCGTCCCGGCCTCCAGGTCGACCGAGGAGTTCACCGCCGGGTGGACCTTGAGCGCCTCGACGGCCGCCTTCGCGAAGAACGGCAGGAACGACAGCTTCACGCCCTCGCGGGCCTGGAAGTCCCGCTTCGCGCGGTCGCGCAGCCGGGCGATCCGGGTGACGTCGACCTCGACGACGGTGGTCAGCTGTGCGCTGATCGCCAGCGACTCGACCATGCGCCGGGCGATGACCCCGCGCAGCCGCGACATCTTCTCGGTGCGCCCGCGAAGCGACGGGTCGGGCTGCGCCGCGGGGGAGGGGGCAGCGGGCCGGCCGGCGGCGGGCGCGCTGGGTGCCGCAGCAGCCGGCGCCTCGGCCGGCGCCTCCGCGGGGGCCTTGGCCGACTCGGCGGCGGCGAGGACGTCCTGCTTGCGGATCCGACCCCCGACACCGGTGCCCTCGATCGCGGTGAGGTCGACACCGTGCTCGGCGGCCAGACGGCGGACCAGCGGCGTCACGTAGGTGCCACCGCCGTCGGCGGGCGCCGGGGTCGACGCCGGAACCGGGGCCTGCCCACCGGAGGGAGCCGGGCGCGGCTGGGTCGGCGGGGTGCTGCGCTGCTCGGCGACCGTCTCGGCGGCCCCGGAGCCGTAGTCGGCGCCGGCGGGCACCGACGGCGGGGGCCCGGGAGGAGCGGCGGCCGGCGGCTCCTGGCGCGGTGCCGGCGGCTGCTGCACGGGCGTCTGCTGCTGGGCAGGGGCCTCCTGCGGGGCAGGGGCCTCCTGTGGGGCGAGGGCCTCCTGCTGGGCGGGGGCGCTCGCCGCGGCCCCGCTGCCGATCACCGCGAGCTGCGCGCCGACCTCGACCGTCTCGTCCTCCTGGACGCTGATCGACAGCAGCGTGCCCGACACCGGAGCCGGGATCTCGGTGTCGACCTTGTCGGTGGAGACCTCCAGCAGCGGCTCGTCCGCGGTCACCTCCTCGCCGACGGCCTTGAGCCAGCGGGTCACGGTGCCCTCGGTGACGCTCTCGCCGAGCGCCGGCATCGTCACCGGCGTCCCCTCGCCGCCACCCTGGCCGCCACCCTGGCCGCCACCCTGGCCACCACCCTGGCCACCGTCCTGGCCGCCGTCCTGCCCACCGGACGACGGCGCCGCGGCCGCCGGAGCGGGCTGCGGCTCCTCCGACGGGCCGGGGCCCGCGTCCTCCACCTGCTCGGCGGGGGTCTGCGGGGTGTCGGCGTCGTCGGCGGACGCGGGGGCGCCTCCGGCGTCGCCGTCGCCCTCGCCGCCGATGACCGCGAGCTCGGCGCCGACCTCGACCGTCTCGTCCTCGGACACCAGGATCCGGGTGAGCACGCCCGCGGCCGGGGAGGGGATCTCGGTGTCGACCTTGTCGGTGGACACCTCGAGGAGCGGCTCGTCGACCTCGACCTGCTCACCCTCCTGCTTGAGCCAGCGGGTGACCGTGCCCTCGGTGACGCTCTCGCCCAGGGCGGGCATGGTGACGGAGGTCGGCATCGGGAGAGGGCTCCTTCGGGGTCGCGAGGGGAGGGGAGACGGCGGTCGGCGACGCGGGGAGCGGCGTCAGCTGTGGGCGTGCAGCGGCTTGCCGGCCAGCGCGAGGTGGGCCTCGCCGATGGCCTCGCTCTGGGTCGGGTGCGGGTGGATCAGGGCGGCCACCTCGTCGGGCAGGGCCTCCCAGTTGTAGATCAGCTGCGCCTCGGCGATCAGCTCGCCGACCCGGCTGCCGACCATGTGCACGCCGACCACGGGGCCGTCCTTCTGGCGGATGAGCTTGACCGCGCCCTGCGTCTTGAGGATCTGGCTGCGCCCGTTGCCCCCGAGGTCGTAGGTGAGGGTCTCGACGTCGCCGTACTGCTCGCGGGCCTGGGTCTCGGTGAGGCCGACCGAGGCCACCTCGGGCTCGGAGTAGGTCACCCGCGGGACACCCGCGTAGTCGATCGGGACGACCGGCAGCCCGGCGAGCCGCTCGGCGACGAGGATGCCCTCGCCGAAGCCGACGTGGGCCAGCTGCAGGGTGGGGATGAGGTCCCCGACGGCGGAGATGGTCGGGACGTTGGTCTGGCAGTACTCGTCGACCAGCACGTAGCCGCGGTCCATCGCGACCCCGGCCTCCTCGTAGCCCAGGCCCTGGCTGACCGGGCCGCGGCCGACCGCGACGAGGACGATCTCGGCCTCGAACTCCTTGCCGTTCTGCAGGCTGACCTTGACGCCGTTCTCGGTGTGGGCCACCCCGGACACCAGGTTGCCCAGCTCGAAGTTGATCTTGCGACGGCGGAACGCCCGCTCCAGCAGCTTGGAGGAGCTCTCGTCCTCCAGCGGCACGAGGTGCTTGAGGCCCTCGATGATGGTCACGTCGACGCCGAAGGACTTCCACGCGCTGGCGAACTCGCAGCCGATGACGCCGCCGCCGAGGATGATCGCCGAGGTCGGGACGCGGTCGAGCGCCAGCGCCTGCTCGCTGTCGATGACGCGGACGCCGTCGAGCTCGACGCCGGGGATGCTGCGGGAGTAGGAGCCGGTGGCCAGCAGGACGTGCCGGCCCTCGTAGGTCTGCCCGTTCACCGACACGGCGGTGGGGGAGACCAGCCGGCCCTCGCCCTCGACGTAGGTGATGCCGCGGCTCTTGACCAGGCCCTGCAGGCCCTTGTACAGCCGCGCGATGACGCCGTCCTTGTAGGCGTTGACGCCGTCCATGTCGATGCCGGCCAGCGAGGTCTTGACGCCGAACTGCTCGCCCTCGCGGGCCTGGTCGGCGATCTCACCGCTGTGCAGCAGCGCCTTGGTGGGGATGCAGCCCCGGTGCAGGCAGGTGCCGCCGACCTTGTCCTTCTCGATCAGGACGACCGACAGGCCCAGCTCCGCCGCGCGCAGTGCGGCGGCGTAGCCACCCGAGCCACCGCCGAGGATGACCAGGTCGGCGGGGGTGGTGGGTGCGCTCACGACGTGCTCCTCGTTGATCTCGGCCTTCCCCGCCGGTGCGGGCGGGGGGATGGTCCTGGCCCATCCTGCCACTCCGGAGAACTGCAGGCCCGGGGCGCCGACCACCGGCCGGGCGCGGGTCGCGGGCGCGACGCCGGCGGCCCGGCCGGCGGGTGCTCAGCGGGTCAGCAGGTCCTCGATGGTGGCCAGCAGCGTGCGGACCGGGACGCCGGTGCCGCCCTTGGGCGTGTAGCCCCACGGGGCGCCGGTGTTGTAGCTCGGGCCGGCGATGTCGATGTGCGCCCAGGGCAGACCGGCGGGCACGAACTCGGCGAGGAAGTGCGCCCCGACGAGCATCCCGCCCATGCGGTCGGCGTTGGCGTTGACGAAGTCCGCGATCGGGGAGTCGATGCCCCGCCGCAGCTCCTCGGGCATCGGCATCGCCCACATCGGCTCGCCGCTGCGGCGGCTGGCGGCCACGACGGCGTCGCGCAGGTCGTCGCTGCCCATGACGCCGGCGGTGCGCGCCCCGAGGGCGACCAGCTGCGCGCCGGTCAGCGTCGAGGTCTCCAGCAGGACGTCGGGGGAGTCCTCGGCGGCACGGGCGATGGCGTCGGCGAGGATCACGCGGCCCTCGGCGTCGGTGTTGGTGATCTCGGCCTTCTTGCCGTTGCGGAAGGTGACCACGTCGGCCGGGCGGTAGGCGGTGCCGCTGGGCAGGTTCTCCGCCATCGGCACGGTGGCGGTCAGCTCCACCGGCAGGCCGAGCCGGGCCACCAGGCAGGCGGTGGCGATCACGGCGGCGGCGCCGGCCATGTCGCTGGTCATGTGGTGCATGTTCGCGGCCGGCTTGATCGACAGGCCGCCGCTGTCGAAGGTGATCCCCTTGCCGACCAGGGCCACCTTCTTCTGCGCCTTCCGGTGGCGGTGGGTCAGCCGCAGCAGCCGCGGGCCGCGCGCGGAGCCCCCGCCGACGGCGAGCACGCCGCCGTAGCCGCCGGCGGCCAGCTCCGCCTCGCCCAGCACCTCGACCGACAGGCCCGCGGCCTTGCCGGCCGCCGCGCCGCGGGCGGCGAACTCGGCCGGGTAGAGGTCGTTGGGCGGGGTGTTGACCAGGTCGCGCACCAGGGCCACCGCGTCGGCGACGGCACGCACCCGGTTCAGCGGCGCCTTGGCCGCGCCGGCGTCCGGGACGACGACGGTGATCTCGCGCGGCGGCGTCGGCCGGTCCGCGGGCAGGTCGGAGCGGTAGGCGGTGAACTCGTAGGCGCCCAGCAGCGAGCCCTCGCCGACGGCGTGCAGCCGCTCGGCGTCCGGCGTGCCGCCCACGGCCGCCAGCAGGGTGACCACCGAGGCGCGGCCGGCCAGCGCGCGGCTGGCGGCACCGGCGGCGCGGCGGACCGCCTCGGCGGAGTACCCACCGGCCGCCTCCGGGGCACCGAGGCCGACGGCCGCCACGACGGGGAAGGGGCCCTGGCCGAGGCTGGCGACCCGGGTGACCTCGTCCGCGGCCCCGCGGGCCCCGAGGTCGGCCAGCGCGGGCAGCAGCCGGCCGCCGAGCAGGCGGTCGACGGCCTCGGCGCCGGGGGTGGGCAGCAGGCCGGAGGCGCCCTTGCCGACGCCGACCACGACGGCGTCGGCGGAGGTCTTCTCGAGCGGGCGGTCGGTGGCGGTGATCGTCGGCGGCACCGCTGCATCGTAGGGGGCACCGTCGGCGGGGTCGTGAGGACGGCGAAGGAGTCGGCGGGTGGGCGTCGCTACGGTGCGGGGGTGACCGCGCGGACCTCGCCCCTGCACGACCGCCACGTCGCGGCCGGCGCCAAGCTGGCCGACTTCGGCGGGTGGTCGATGCCCATCGAGTACGCCGGCGGCGGCGTCCTCGCCGAGCACGCCGCGGTGCGCGAGGCGGTGGGCCTGTTCGACGTGTCCCACCTGGGCACCGGCACGGTGCGCGGCCCGGGCGCCGCGGCGCTGGTCGACGCCTGCCTGAGCAACGACCTCATGCGCATCGGCCCGGGGCAGGCGCAGTACACGCTCTGCTGCGTCCCCGACGGCGAGCCCGACGCGGGGGGCGTCGTCGACGACCTGATCGTCTACCTGCACGGGGACGACGACGTCCTGCTCGTGCCCAACGCGGCGAACGCGCAGGAGGTGCTCGCCCGGCTGGCCGACGCGGCGCCGTCGGGGGTGACGGTGACCGACCGGCACGAGGAGGTCGCCGTCCTGGCCGTGCAGGGGCCGCGCTCGGCCGCCGTCCTGGATGCCGCCGGGCTGGCCGCCGACCTGTCCTACATGGCCTTCGCCGGCGGGGAGGGGCAGGAGGTCACCGTCTGCCGCACCGGCTACACCGGCGAGCACGGCTACGAGCTGCTCGTCGCCGCCGACCGCGCCGGCGAGCTGTGGGACCGGCTGCTGACCGCCGGCGCGGCCGAGGGGATCCGCCCGTGCGGCCTCGGCGCCCGCGACACGCTGCGCACCGAGATGGGCTACCCGCTGCACGGCCACGAGCTGTCCCGCTCGATCACCCCCAACCAGGCGCGCAGCGGCTGGGCGGTGGGCTGGCGCAAGCCGGCGTTCTGGGGGCGGGAGGCCCTGCTGGCCGAGAAGGAGGCCGGTCCCGCGCGGCTGCTGTGGGGCCTGCGCGCCCCCGGCCGCGGCATCCCGCGCCCTGGCATGGCGGTCCTCGACGACGGCGGGGCGCGGGTCGGCGAGGTCACCAGCGGCACCTTCTCGCCCAGCCTGCGCACCGGCATCGCGCTCGCCCTGCTCGACTCCGCCGCGCCGCCCGCCGAGGGGACCGCCCTCGCCGTCGACGTCCGGGGCCGCCCGCAGCCGGTCGAGGTGGTCAGGCCGCCGTTCGTGCCCTCCCACGTGCGGTAGCGGACCGGCTCACGCCTTCTGCTTCGACTCCTTGGTCGGCTCCGGCGGGTCGGGCAGCGAGTCGGCCACGGTGGCGTTGCGCTGCCCCATCGGCACCGGCTCGCCCTCGGTGGTGTCCTCCGCCGTCTGGTGCTCGGCCTCGGAGTTGATCTCCGCGCCGAGCAGCACCAGGTAGCAGGTCAGGTACAGCCACAGCATCAGCACGATCACGCCGGCGATCGCGCCGTAGGTCCTGTCGTACGAGCCGAAGTTGTTGACGTAGAAGCTGAAGCCGAGGCTGACCAGCGCCCAGATGACGGTGACGACGATCGCGCCGAGGCTCACCCACTTGAGCTGCGGTGCGTCGCGGTCGGGCGCCACCCGGTAGAGCACCGCCAGCGAGCCGGCGAACACCCCGAGCAGCAGCACCCAGCGCACGACCTGCGCCAGGACCGTGCCGACGACGCCCAGCGGCAGCGAGTCGAGCACCGCCGGGACGACGGCGACCAGCGTGAACGTCACCAGCACGAACACGATGGCGCCCAGGGTGAGCCCGAGCGCCATCGCCTTGCGCTTGACGAAACCGCGGGTCTCCACCTCGTCGTAGGCGATGTTGACCGCGGTGATCACGTTGCCGGTGCCGCCGGACGCGGACCACAGCGCCGCGAGCACGGAGACCACCAGCGACACGGACAGCGCGCCGCCGCTGTTCTGGGTGATCGAGGTGAGCTGGTCGCCGATGAGGGCGGCCGCCTCGTCGGGCAGCTGTGCCGAGAGGCTCTCGACCTGCCGTGCGACGGTCTCCGGCGAGGCGACCAGGCCGTAGATGGAGATGGTCGCGATCAGCGCCGGGAAGATCGCCAGGAAGGCGAAGAACGCGACGCCGCCGGCGATGATCGGCATGTTGTCGGCGTTGTTCTCCGCCCACGCCCGCTTGACGACCTGCTTCCACCCCCGCGCCGGGATCTGCGTCGGCGACTCGGCGTGCACGCCGGGCAGCTGCGCGGCGCCGGGGCCACCAGGTGGCACCCGGCCGGGATCGGAGGGGCCCTCACCGCGGGCGGCCCGCTCCTCGGCCTCCCGGGCGGCCGCGCGGCGGGCCGCCTTCTCCTCCACCCGCTGCCGGATCCGGTCGACGGCGCTGTCGCGCTCCCTCGTCCCGGCCATCTGCGTCCCTCCCGTCGACGTCGCGCGCCCGTGCCGTCCGTCAGTCGCCCGGCCAGGTGCCGGTCAGCTTGGTGAAGGTGCGTGCCCCGAGCCGGTCGATGGTCGCCTTCGTCGCGGCGAAGATGGCGCCCTGGATCGCCGCGGCCAGCACGACCTCGCGCATGCGGTACTCGCTCTGCAGCGCGTCGGGGGCGTCCTCCTCGCCGGAGACGCGCTTCCAGACCTGCTTGAAGATCGCGCCCGAGACGACACCGGCGAGGATGCCGGCGCCGAGGCCGACCGGGCGGTAGACCAGCTTGGCGCCCTTACCGCTCACCTGCGCACCTTCCCCTTCGCCGCCCCGCTCTTGGCGATGCCCTTGCCCGTGGCCTTGGTGGAGGTGGCCCTGGTGGAGGTGGCCTTGGTGGAGGCGGCCTTCGTCACGACGGCCTTCTTCGCGGCGCCCTGCGCGAGGGCCCGGCGCCGGGCGTCCCGGGCGACGGCCCGCTGCGCGCGGGCGGTCTCCCGCGCGGCCTGCGCGCGGGCGCGCCGGGCCTCCGCGCGCGCCTGGGCCAGCGCGGCGCCCGTCGCGGTGGAGACGGCCGCGGCGCGGCGGCGCTTGCGCCGGCGGCGCCAGGTCAGCAGGCCGACCAGGCCGGCGAGCGCGGCACCGGCGCCGATGACGGCCGGCGGGCTCTCCCGGTAGGTCTCGACGGCGGTGTCCTTGGCGCGCGCCGCCCCCTCCTTGGCCCGCGCGGGGACGTCGAGGCGGGCGCTGAGCTCGTCGACGGTGCGGCCGAGCTGCTCGCGGGTCGCCTCGATCTCGGCCTTGATGGCGTCGGGGTCGGCGGGGCCGGTGGCGGCGGAGTCCGGCCCGTCGGGGCGGGAGCTGCCGGACGGGGTGCTCATCGGCGCGCACTCTCCTTGACGGTCGCGATGTCGGCCTTGGTGCTCGCGATGGCCTCGGTGGGCACCGGCGGGGAGCCCTGCTGGACGTCCTTCTTCCCGATCAGCGCGAGCACACCGGCGACGGCGAGCAGCACCACGGCCACGATCAGGGCGGCCAGCCAGGCCGGCAACACCACGTCGAGGGCGAGGACGGCGGTGGCGACGAGCACGCACAGCCCCAGGAAGCCGAACAGCCCCGCGCCGCCGAAGAGACCGGCGCCGACGCCCAGGCGCTTGGCCTTCTGCGTCATCTCGGCCTGCGCCAGCCGGGCCTCGTCGCGCACCAGGCGCGAGACCTGCTCGGTCAGCTGGCTGATCAGCTGCCCGGTGGAGGCGTCCTCGGTCGAGGGCGGTGGCGGGGTGGCGCGCGAGGCGCCCCCCGTGGTCGGCACGGTCATCGGTCCTCCGGTGGGCACGGGTGGTCGGACCTCCCATGCCCTCGCCGAGCTGTCCCGACACCCGGTGACCGGTCACACCCCGGACACGGCCGGCCTCACTAGCCTCCGTCCATGACCTGGACCTGGCGGCTCGAGGACCCCGACGGCGCGACCATCGACCCCGCCGCGCTCGGCGTCGAGGTGCCGCGCTCGGACAACCAGGGCGACGCCGAGTCGTGGCTGGGGGAGAACTGGCGCGACCTGCTCGCCCGCGGCGTGGCGACGGTGTCCCTCTTCGACGGCGACCGGAAGGCCTACGGCCCGATGGGCCTCGCCCCGGCCTGAACCTCACCTCGACGTCGAGGGTCAGGCCGGGGCGGCGGGGATCACCCTCGAGAGGTCTTCGCGGGGTCCCGCTCGACGACGTCGCCGAGGACCTCGTCGATCCGGGCGAGGACGTCGGCCTCGAGCCGGACGCCGGCGGCCTTCACGTTGTCGTGCACCTGCTCGGGCCGGGTCGCGCCGATGATCGCCGCGGCGACGTTCTCGTTCTGCAGCACCCACGCCACCGCGAGCTGCGCCATGGACAGCCCGAGGTCGTCGGCGACCGCCCGCAGGTCCTGCACCCGGGTGAGGACGTCGTCGGTCATGAACTGCCGGATGAACCGGCCGGCCTCCGGGTCGGTGGCGCGGCTGCCGGCGGGCGGCTGCTCACCCGGCCGGTACTTGCCGGTGAGGACGCCCTGGGCGAGCGGCGACCACACGATCTGCGAGACGCCCTCGCGCTGCGACGTCGGGACGACCTCCTCCTCGATGACCCGCCAGAGCATCGAGTACTGCGGCTGGTTGCTGATGAGCTGGACGCCGAGGTCGCGGGCCAGCGCCGCGCCGGCGGCGATCTCCTCGGCGCGCCACTCCGACACCCCGATGTAGAGCACCTTGCCCGCCCGCACCAGGTCGGCGAAGGCGGTCATGGTCTCCTCCAGCGGCACCGTCTCGTCGTAGCGGTGCGCCTGGTAGAGGTCGATGTGGTCGGTCTGCAGCCGCCGCAGCGAGGCCTCGCAGCTCTCCTGGACGTGCTTGCGGCCCAGACCGCGGTCGTTCGGGCCGGGGCCGGTGGGCCAGTAGACCTTGGTGAAGATCTCCAGGCCCTCGCGGGGGGGGGGGGGGGGGGGGGGGGGGGGGGGGGGGGGGGGGGGGGGGGGGGGGGGGGGGGGGGGGGGGGGGGGGGGGGGGGGGGGGGGGGGGGGGGGGGGGGGGGGGGGG
>NZ_JBJGYP010000035.1:0-48314 GCF_054050055.1 Geodermatophilus sp. SYSU D00814 | reverse complement strand
GGCCCCACGGGGCCGGCGCTCGACGCGTTCTGCGGGGACGGGACCGAGGACGGGCGGACGTGGACGGGCGGGACGCAGCCGGGGCGAGCATCTGGGACGCCGCCCACCGACGGACGACGATCGGCCTGCTGACCCTCGTCACCCTCGTCGCCTTCGAGGCGATGGCCGTCGGGACGGCGATGCCGCGCGCGGTCGCCGAGCTCGACGGCGTCGCCTGGTACGCGTGGCCGTTCAGCGCCTTCCTGGTCGCCTCGGTCGTCGGGATGGTCCTCGGCGGCGAGGTGGGGGACCGGCGGCCACCGGGACCGGGCGTCCTCGCCGGCGTGGTGACCTTCGCCGCGGGCCTGGTGGTCGCCGGCCTCGCCCAGCACATGGCCGTGCTCGTCCTCGGCCGCGCCGTGCAGGGGCTCGGGGCCGGCGTGGTCATCGTGCTGCTCTACGTCGTCGCCGGGCAGGCCTACTCCTCGCGGCTGCGCCCCCGCCTGTTCGGCGCCTTCGCCGCGGGCTGGGTGCTGCCGGCACTCGTCGGGCCGCTGATCGCCGGGCTGGTGACCACCGCCGTCGGCTGGCGGGCGGTCTTCCTCGGGCTGGTGCCCCTCGTCGCGGCCGGTCTCGTGCTGCTGCTCACGGCCGGTCCCGGGGAGGCGCCCGCCGTCGCGCAGGCGGCCCGGCGCGGGCACGGCCGCATCGCCTGGGCGCTGCTCGCGGGCAGCGGCATCGCCGCGCTGCAGTACGCCGCGCAGCGGCTGGACCTCCCCGCCGTCGGCATCGCCGTCCTCGGCGCGGCCGGCCTGGCCGCCGCGCTGCGCCGGCTGCTGCCGCGCGGCACCGTCCGGGCCCGCCCCGGCATCCCGGCCGTCGTCGCCGCACGCGGCCTGATGGCCGGTGCCTTCTTCGGCATGGACGCCCTGCTCCCGCTCGTCCTGACCGAGCAGCACGGATGGAGCGCGGCCACGGCCGGACTGCCGCTGACCGCCGGCGCCGTCGGCTGGGTGACCGCCGCCCAGCTGCAGGGGCGGCGGCCCGACGTCCCGCGCCAACGGGTGCTCCGGCTGGGGTGCCTCGTGCTCGCGGCGGCCCTGGCCGCCACGGCGACGACGGCGGTCCCCGCGCTGGGCGGGTGGCCGGCGTACCTCACGTGGGCACTGGCGGGGGTCGGCATGGGCCTGGGCATGCCGAGCGTCGGGGTGCTGCTGCTCGACCAGTCGCCGGAGGCCGAGCGGGGGGCCAACTCGGCCGCCCTGCAGATCTCCGACGTGACCGCGTCGGCGCTGTGCGTCGGGCTCTCGGGCGTCCTGGTGGCCGGCGCCGCCGACGCCGGCGGCCCGCTGTGGCCCGCGGTGCTCGCGGCGGTCGCCGTGCTGACCCTCCCGGCGCTGCTGGGCGCCCGGGTGGCCGGGCGCACGGTCGCGCTCGCCCGGGCGGGTTCCTCGCGCGCGACTAACCTGGGCCGGTGACCTACCTCGACCACGCGGCGACCACGCCGGTGCTCCCCGAGGTGCTCGCCGCCATGACCGAGCAGTGGGGCCGGGTGGGCAACGCCTCGTCGCTGCACGCCGCCGGCCGCGCCGCGCGACGGGAAGCCGAGCAGTCCCGGGAGCGGCTGGCCGAGGTCCTCGGCGCCCGCCCGTCGGAGGTGCTCTTCACCGGCGGCGGCACCGAGAGCGACAACCTCGCCGTCAAGGGCCTGTTCTGGGCGCGGCGGGAGGCCGACTCCCGCCGCCGCCGGCTGGTGGTCAGCCCCGCCGAGCACCACGCCGTCCTCGACAGCGCCGAGTGGCTGGCCAAGCACGAGGGCGCCGAGGTCACCTGGCTGCGCCTGGAGCCCACCGGGCGGGTCACGCCCGACTCGCTGGCCGAGGCGCTGGGCGACGGGTCCGACGTCGCGGTGGCCAGCGTCATGTGGGCCAACAACGAGATCGGCACGGTCAGCGACGTCGCGGCCCTGGCCGAGGTCGCGCACGCGGTCGGGGTGCCGCTGCACACCGACGCGGTGCAGGCCGTCGGCCAGGTGCCGGTCGACTTCGCCGCCAGCGGCGTCGACGCGCTGACCATGACCGGGCACAAGCTCGGCGGCCCGATGGGCGCCGGCGCGCTGCTGCTGCGGCGCGAGGCCGAGTGCACGCCGCTGCTGCACGGTGGCGGCCAGGAGCGCGACGTCCGCTCGGGCACGCTCGACGTCCCGGCCATCGTCGGCCTCGCCGTCGCCGCCACCACCGCCGTCACCTCCCGGACCGCGCGGGCCGCGCGGCTGGCGGCGCTGCGCGACCGGCTGGTGGCCGGCGTGCTCGAGCAGGTGCCCGACGCGCAGCTCAACGGCGCCCCGCTGGACGACGTCGTCGCCGGCGGCCCGGGCCGGCTGCCCGGCAACGCGCACCTGTCCTTCCCCGGCGCCGAGGGCGACGCGCTGCTCATGCTCCTCGACGCCCGCGGCATCGAGTGCTCCACCGGCTCGGCCTGCAGCGCGGGCGTCGCCCGCCCCAGCCACGTGCTCACCGCCGTCGGCGCGGAGGCCGACCGGGCCCGCAGCTCGCTGCGGTTCAGCCTCGGCACGACGAGCACCGACGACGACGTCGCCGCCCTGCTGGCCGTGATCGCCCCCGTGGTCGAGCGCGCCCGCCGGGCGGGGAGGTAGCGGCCGGTGCGCGTGCTCGCCGCGATGAGCGGCGGCGTGGACTCCGCCGTCGCCGCCGCCCTGGCCGTCGACGCCGGCCACGACGTCACCGGCGTCCACCTGGCGCTCTCGCCGGACCGGCAGACGCTGCGCAGCGGCGCCCGTGGCTGCTGCAGCGTCGAGGACGCCCACGACGCGCGCCGGGTCGCCGACGAGCTGGGCATCCCGTTCTACGTCTGGGACCTCGCCGAGCGGTTCACCGAGGACGTCGTCGACGACTTCGTCGCCGAGTACGCCGCCGGCCGCACGCCCAACCCGTGCCTGCGCTGCAACGAGCGGATCAAGTTCACCGCGGTCCTCGATCGGGCGCGGGCATTGGGCTTCGACGCCGTCGTCACCGGCCACCACGCGCGGCTCGAGGGCGGCCGGCTGCGCCGCTCGGTCGACGCGGCCAAGGACCAGTCCTACGTCCTCGGGGTGCTCACCGCCGAGCAGTTGGCGGGCGCGGCGTTCCCGCTCGGCTCGATGACCAAGGAGCGGGTGCGGGCGATCGCCGCCGAGCGTGGCTTCGCCGTGGCGGCCAAGCCCGACTCCCACGACATCTGCTTCATCCCCGACGGCGACACCCGCGGCTTCCTCACCCGGCGGCTCGGCGCCCGGCCGGGCCCCGTCGTCGACGCCGCCACCGGGGCCACCCTCGGCACGCACGAGGGCACCCACGGGTTCACCGTCGGCCAGCGGCGGGGGCTCGGTGTCGCCGTCGGTGACCAGCGGCCGCGGTACGTGCTGTCCATCGAACCGGTGACGCGCACGGTCACCGTCGGCACCGCCGACCTCGCCGGCGTCGACGTCGTCCGTACCGGCCGGCCCACCTGGACCGGCACGCCGCCGCAGCTGCCGCTGCGGGCCGAGGTGCAGCTGCGGGCCCACGGCGCCCCGGTCGGCTGCGAGGTCACCGCCGGCCCGGGCGGCGGGCTGGTGCTCGCCCTGGCGCAGCCGCAGCGGGGCGTCGCTCCCGGGCAGTCGGCCGTCCTCTACTCTCCCGATCCGGTCCGCGGTGACCTGGTGCTCGGCCAGGCGGCGGTCGCGCGTCCCTGAGCGGTCCCCGAGGGGCCCCCGAGGGGTTCCCGAGACGTTCCCGCGGCGTCACCGGAGAGACCTGGTGCCGGAACGGTTCGTCACCTACGGTGTGCGGCGAGCCACGACCTGCGCGTGTGCAGCCCGGCTCGGAACCCTGCCCCGGCCGTCGCCCCCGGCGGTCCGGACCCACCCGTCCTCCGGAGGACCCCCTTGCGCCGAACGCGCCTCCCCCTCGCCGCCGCCGCCGCGGTGGCGACCACGGCCGGCCTGCTGGCCGTCCCCGCCGCGGCGCAGGCCGCTCCCGGCAGCGGCAACGGCGGCCTGCCCGTTCAGCTGATCGCCATGAACGACTTCCACGGGCGGATCAGCCCCCAGTCCGGTGGTGACGGTGAGTTGGTCACCTCGCCCGGCCCCGACGGCGACTACACGACCGCCGCGGACAACGTCGTCGAGAAGGTGGGTGGCGCCGCCAACATCGCCACCACGCTCGCCGGGATCCGCGAGGACTGGGGCGGACCGGAGAAGAACACCTTCTTCGTCGGCGCCGGTGACCTGGTCAGCGCCTCCCCGTTCAACTCCAGCGTCTTCAAGGACGAGCCGACCATCGAGGTGCTCAACGCCCTCGGGCTGGACTTCTCCGCGGTGGGCAACCACGAGTTCGACCGCGGCCAGGAGGAGCTCTACCGGATCTCCGGCGCCACCGACGGGCAGTTCTCCGACGACGTCGAGGCCTGCGAGGGCGTCACGGTGGGTGTCGACGGCTGCTTCGGCGAGGGCGAGCACGCCTTCGAGGGCGCGCAGTTCCCCTACCTCGCGGCCAACGTGACCGACACCGCCACCGGGAAGCCGATCCTGCCGCCGTACGAGATCGTGCAGACCACCGGCAACCGCCGGGTCGGCCTGATCGGCGTCGTCACCGACGACACCCCGAACATCGTCGCCGCCAGCGGGATCGAGGGGCTGACCTTCGGCGACGAGGCCACCGCCGTGAACCGGTACGCTGCGGAGCTGCAGACCCAGGGCGTCCAGGCGATCGTCGTGATGGTCCACGAGGGCGGCACCCAGGGCGCCGGCGGCGGCTTCGACCGCTGCGTGGGCGACATGGCGGGCACGCCGATCGGCGCCATCAACGCCGCCGTCGCGCCGTCGGTCGACGTCATCATCAGCGCGCACACCCACGTGCCCTACGACTGCGTGCTGCCCGACCCGGCCGGCAACCCCCGCTTGGTCACGCAGGCCGGCTTCTACGGCAAGGCGCTGACCGACATCCGGTTCCGGCTCGGCAGCGACGGCGACGTCGTCCGCAGCACCGCGACGGCTACGAACGTCCCGGTCCGCCAGACCTCGCCGGACCCGGAGATCGCCTCGATCGTCAGCTACTGGGAGGCCCGCGCCGCCGAGGCCGGCAACGTGCCGGTCGGGCGGCAGTCCGCCGACCTCGACCGTGCCTACCGCGCGGGTGCGCCGGTGCGCGACTCGGAGTCCTCGCTGGGCAACCTGGTGGCCGACGCGCAGCTCGCCGCGTTCCCGGACGCCGACGTGGCGTTCATGAACCCCGGGGGGCTGCGTGCGGACATCAACTGTGCCGCCGGGACGCCCGTGGGGACGATCACCTACGCGGAGACCTTCGCGGTGCAGCCGTTCAGCAACACGGTCAACTCCGTGACGCTGACCGGCGCGGGGATCGAGCAGGTGCTCGAGCAGCAGTGGGCCACTCGCAGCGGCGCGGCGAGCTTCCTGCAGCTTTCGGTGTCGGGCCTGACGTACTCCTTCGACCCGCGCCGCCCGGTCGGCGACCGGATCGACCCGGCGTCGATCCTGATCGGCGACGCGCCGCTGGACCTCGGGGCGACCTACACCGTCGTGGCCAACTCGTTCCTCATCGAGGGCGGCGACTCCTTCACCGCGTTCCGCACCGCCCGTCCGGCCGGCGAGACCGCGGTGACCGGGCCGAACGACGTGGACGCGTTCAACGCCTACCTCGCCGCGCAGGACACCGCGGTCGCTCCTCCGGCGCTCACCCGCGCCACGTCGCTGGACCCGGCGCAGCCGTTCGACGACGACCGCTCCGGCCGGGGGCCCTGCACCGTCTGACCCACGGGGGTGTCACGGCGTCGGGATAGCGTCGCCGCCGTGGCCACCCCGACCGAGCCCGAGACCACTCCCGACCCGAGGCCGGTCCCCGCACCCTGGGGGCCGGCCTCGGGCGTCGGGTCGCTGCCCGGCACCGACCCGGCCGAGGCGCTGCGGGTCGTCCTCGGCGAGCTGCCTGAGCTGCCGCACCTGCCGGAGCTCCCCGCGCGCGGCCCGGGCGCCGACCTGATCGGCCGCAGCGCCGCCCTGCTGGTCGACCTCGCCGTCGACCTCACCCCCGGCGGCTGGCGGCTGGTGCCGCGGGGCGGGATCGACCTGCGCCGGGCCCAGGAGCTCATGGCCCGCGACCTCGACGCCCTCCACGACGTCGCCGAGGCCCACCGGGGGCCGTTCAAGGTGCAGGCGGCCGGCCCCTGGACGCTGGCCGCGGGGCTGGAGCGCGAGCGCGGCGAGCGGGCGGTCGTCGACCCCGGCGCCCGGCGGGACCTGGGGCAGTCGCTGGCCGAGGGCATCGCCGCGCACGTCGCCGCGGTGTCCGCCCGCGTGCCCGGCGCGCGGGTCGTCGTCCAGCTCGACGAGCCCTCCCTGCCCGCGGTGCTGCAGGGGGCCCTGCCGACGGCGAGCGGGTTCGGCCGGCTGCCCGTCGTCGCCGCGCCCGACGTCGAGTCCGAGCTGGCCGCCGTCGTCGCCGCGGTCCCCGGGCCGGTCGTCGTCCACTGCTGCGCGAACCGGGCGCCGCTGGACCTGCTGCGCGCCGCCGGCGCGGCCGCGCTGTCGTTCGACCTCGGCCTGGTGCAGGACCTCGACGCGCTCGGGTCCGCCGTGGAGGCGGGCACCCACCTGTTCACCGGCGTCGTGCCCGGCACCGACGCCCCGCTCCCGGCGCCCAGGGCGACGGCCTCGCGGCTGCGGGCCTGGTGGCGGGAGCTGGGGTTCCCCGCCGACGACCTACACGCCGCGGTCACCCTCACTCCCGCGTGCGGCCTGGCCGGGGCGAGCCCCGGCTACGCCCGGGCGGCCATGACCCACGTCCGCGAGGCCGCCCGGTATCTCCTGCCGGAGTGACCGACACCCGATCGGGCAGTGCGCGGGTCGGCGTCGTATCCGGCGGATACCGTCCAGGCGTGAGCACGGACGCCGAGCTGGACACCCCGCAGGTCGCCGCGGTCGCCGAGCGGGAGGACCTCACCGAGGTCCCCGACGATGCCCGCACCCGCCACCGGGACCTCTCCGAGGAGCTCGACCGCTACGCGTTCGCCTACTACGTGCAGGACGCGCCGCTGGTCAGCGACGGCCAGTACGACGAGCTGATGGCCGAGCTGAAGGCCATCGAGGCGCAGCACCCGGCCCTGGTCACCCCCGACTCGCCGAGCCAGAAGGTCAACGGCGGCTTCACCGCCACGTTCGCGCCGGTCGCCCACCTCGAGCGCATGCAGAGCCTGGACAACGTCTTCGACGGCGACGAGCTGTCGGCGTGGGCGAACCGGGTGGCCCGCGACGCCGGCGCCGGGGTGGCCTGGCTGTGCGAGCTCAAGGTCGACGGCGTCGCGGTCGCGCTGGTGTACGAGCGGGGCCGGCTGGTGCGCGCGGCCACCCGCGGCGACGGCACGACGGGGGAGGACGTCACCGCCAACGTCCGCACCATGCGCGACGTCCCGCAGCAGCTCACCGGGGACGACCTGCCGGAGCTGCTCGAGGTGCGCGGCGAGATCTACTTCCCGGTGAGCGGGTTCGCCGAGGTCAACGCCGGCATGGTCGAGCAGGGCAAGGCGCCCTTCGCCAACCCGCGCAACGCCGCCGCGGGCTCGCTGCGGCAGAAGGACCCGCGGATCACCGCCTCCCGGCCGCTGCGGCTGGTCGTGCACGGTCTCGGCGCGCGCCGCGGGTTCGACGCCGAGCGCCAGTCGGAGGCCTACGAGCGGCTGCGGGCGCTCGGCCTGCCGGTCAGCGACCGGTTCCAGGTGGTCGACGACCTCGAGGCGGTGTGGGCCTACGTCGAGCGCTACCGCGAGCAGCGGCACTCGGTCGAGCACGAGATCGACGGCGTCGTCGTCAAGGTCGACCAGGTGGCACTGCAGCGGCGCCTCGGGTCGACGGCGCGGGCGCCGCGCTGGGCCATCGCCTTCAAGTACCCGCCGGAGGAGGCGACGACGAAGCTCCTCGACATCCGGGTCAACGTCGGGCGCACCGGCCGGGTGACGCCGTTCGGCTACATGGAGCCGGTCAAGGTCGCGGGGTCGACCGTGCAGCTGGCCACCCTGCACAACGCCAGCGAGGTCCAGCGCAAGGGCGTGCTGATCGGCGACACCGTCGTCATCCGGAAGGCCGGCGACGTCATCCCCGAGATCCTCGGCCCGGTGGTCGCCGCGCGGACCGGCGACGAGCGGCCGTTCGTCATGCCCACGCACTGCCCCGAGTGCGGCACGGAGCTGCGGCACGAGAAGGAGGGTGACGCCGACATCCGCTGCCCGAACGCGCGGTCGTGCCCGGCGCAGCTGCGGGAGCGGGTCTTCCACGTGGCCGGCCGCGGTGCCTTCGACATCGAGGTGCTCGGCTACGAGGCGGCGATCGCGCTGCTGGCCGAGCACCTGCTGGAGGACGAGGGCGACGTCTTCGACCTCACCGAGGACGCGCTGTCGCAGACCAGCTTCTTCACCAAGAAGGACGGCACGCTCTCGGCCAACGGGCAGCGGCTGCTGGCCAACCTGCAGGCCCGCAAGGACGTCCCGCTGTGGCGGGTGCTCGTGGCGCTGTCGATCCGGCACGTCGGGCCGACGGCCGCGCAGGCGCTCGCCCGCGACTTCCGCTCGCTCGACCGGATCGCCGAGGCGTCGGAGGAGGAGCTCGCCGCCGCCGACGGCGTGGGCCCGACGATCGCCCGGTCGGTGCGCGACTGGTTCGCCGTCGACTGGCACCGCGGGGTCGTGGAGAAGTGGCGCCGCGCCGGCGTGCGGCTGGCCGACGCCGGGGAGGACGCGCCGCCCGGGCCGCTGACCGGCGTCACCGTGGTCATCACCGGCTCGCTGCGCGACCTCTCGCGCGACCAGGCGATCGCCGCGGTGCAGGAGCGCGGTGGCAAGGTCACCGGCTCGGTGTCGAAGAAGACCGGCTTCGTCGTCGTCGGGGCCGACCCGGGCAGCAAGTACGACAAGGCCGTGGCGGCCAAGGTGCCGATCCTCGACGACGACGGGCTGCGGGTGCTCCTCGAGGACGGGCCGGAGGCCGCCCGCGAGGTGGCGACGATCGGCGACGGCAGCCCGCCCGCGGGGGAGTGAGGCGGCTCAGGCCGGCGTCCGCCAGACGGAGACGTGCGCCCGGCTGTCGGAGGTGAACGGCCGGCGGTGCCAGTCCTCCCAGCGGGCGTGCGGCTCGAGCCCGGCCAGGGCGGCCATGAGGTCGAGCTCGGCGGGCCACACGTAGCGGAACGGCACCGAGACGACGTCCAGGTGCCCGTCGGTGACGGTGTAGTGGTGCGACACCAGGCGCTGCGTGGCGACGTCGTACTCGTCGAAGCCGAGCCGGGTGCGGGAGAGCCGGAAGGGCCGGGCGCGCTCGCCGGGCGGCAGGCGCTGCAGGTCGGGGACGCCCACCTCGACGACGAAGGCCCCGCCCGGGCGCAGGTGACGGGCGGCGTTGCGGAAGCAGGCCACCTGCTCGCGCTGGGTGGTCAGGTTCATCACCGTGTTGAAGACCAGGTAGACCAGCGCGAAGGTGCCGTCGACGGTGGCCGACGCGACGTCGCCGAGGGTGACCGGGATGCGCTCGCCGCCCGGCTTGGCGCGCAGTCGGGCGACCATGTCGGCCGACGCCTCGTCGTAGCGCTCGGCGACGGCTCCGGCGAAGTGGTCGACGGGCACGGCGCCACGGTGCCGCCTGTCCTGGTCCCCGGGCCACCGGATTCCTGGCGTCGCCGGACTGCTACCGGCGCCAGACGTCGACCGTGGTGCCGGCCATCTGCTCGCTGAACCGTCCGTCGGGACCGGCCGCTGCGAGGAGCTGCCGGAGCCCGGCCTCGACGTCGCCGACCCGGTTCCCGAAGAGGTGGGGAGCTGCGCTCGATAGGGAGAACACACTGGCCACGACGTCGTCGGCGCTGCGGACCACCACGCGACCGGGGACCTCGATGCGGGTCGGGCCGGTGAAGCCGGCGGCCGGGTACACCTCGCTCTCGCGGGCGCCCAGCTCCTCGTCGGCGGATGCGACCTCGGGCAGGGTCCCCTGGCCGGCGCGGCGGTGCGGGCCGAGGAAGCTCCGGACGAGCTCGTCGATCTCCCGCCGCGGCGGCCTGGGATGCGGCAGGGGCAGGTCGCCGTCGATCCCCGTGTGCGTGGTGGCGTGCACGTGCACCAGGGCGCCGTCGGGGGCGAGTGCACCGTGCAGCAGGCGGGCCACGCGCTCCCGGTCCATCCAGTGGAAGGACTGCGCCAAGGTGACCACGCGGAACGGTCCCAGGTCGGCGGGCAGGTCCTCGGCCGCAGGTGCAGCCAGTCCACGGTGGTGATCCCGGCGGCTGCGGCCTGGCGCGCCCCCTCGGCGAGCATCTCGGCGTCGGCGTCCAGGCCGGTCGCCCGCTCGAACCAGGGAGCGAGCAGCAGGGTGAGGGAGCCCGGCCCGCAACCGACGTCGAGCAGCCGGCCGGTGCCGTCGAGGGCGAGCTCGTCGACCAGGGCGTCGACCACCTCTGACGGATACGGCACGCGGCCCTGGACGTAGTGGGCCGCGCTCCCGCGGTACAGCGACGGGTCCCAGTCCCACCCGAGGTCGCTCACGCCGGCCAGTGTGGCCGTCAGTACGGCGGTGGGGTGGTGATGGCGGTGAGGCCGGATGGGGTGGTGACGGTGAGGGTGCCGTCGGGGGCCATGTGGTGGGTCCAGCCGGGTGCCTGGTGCTTGCCGCGGTGGTGACCGGTGCAGTAACCGGCCAGGTTGCCCGCGGCGGTGGGCCCGGCGGGCCAGGGGGTGTGGTGGTCGAGTTCGCCGTGGCGGGGGACGGGGCGGCGGCAGCCGGGGAAGCGGCAGCGGCGGTCGCGGGCGCGCACGAACCGGTCCAGTGCCGCGGTGGGCCGGTAGCCGGGGCTCTCGCCCGGGGGGCTCACTCCGGCGTCGGCGCGGGCAGCCTGCTGCAGTCCGGGCAGGTCGGTGAGGGCGAGCAGCGCGCCGGTGACCGCATCGGTGAGGGCGAGGCGGGGCCGGTCGGCCAGCCCGCCGCCGGCGGTCCGGGCCAGCAGGTCGGCCAGGTCGGCGCGGGCGTGCGCGCCAGCGGCAGCCAGGGCGGTGAGCGCGTCGGGTGCGGCCGAGACCCGGCCGGCGGCACTCGCCGCCCAGGCGGCCTCGTCGGCGGTGTCGGCGCGTTCGGCGGTGGCCACCAGCCGGCGGGCGTGGCCCAGAGCGCGCTGGAGGGTGAGCAGGGCGGTGCCGGCGTCGTCGACGGCGTGGTCGGCGCGCGCCCACCACCCGTCGGGCACGGCCGGGCCGGGGCGGTGCCCGGGTGGTGGGGCGGTAGGCGGTGAGTCGTGGAGCCAGTCGGGTGGTGGCCCGTCCTCGTCGAGATAGCAGGGGGCCGGCTCGGCGTCGAACTCCCCGGCCAGGACGCGGTGCTCCAGCTCCTCCGACCAGCGCGCGAAGTCCTCCTCCTCGGACACCACCGCGGATGTGCCCGCCATTGCGGCCGGCTCGGTGTCGGTGGGCTCGGACTCGGACTCGATCGATGCCGTGTCGGTCGGCGCGGTGTCGGTGGGCTCGGTGTCGGTGGCGGCCGCGTGACCGGTGAGGGCGGCGAGCAGGGCGCGCACCACCTCGGCGGGCACCACCTGGCCGTCGATCTCGCACGGGGCATCCCCGCCCAGCAGCGCCCCGACCGGGGCGACCACGGTGAGGGCGACCTGCACCGGGGGCGGGCCGGTCTCACCGGGGCGCAGCACCAGGTCCAGCAGGCAGTCGGCCATCTTCTGCCCGCGGCTGCGGCCATCGGCCGGATCGGCGGGCAGCGCGTCGGCGTGCGCGCCCAGCGCCGCGAGCAGCGCGGCGGCCTCCGGGGTGGTCAACAACGCCGACACCACACTCATCCCGGCGGTGCGGTCCGGGCGGGCGGATACCCCGCGCCGGCGCAGCGCGCGGGCCAGGTCGCGGGCGGCGTCGCGGGCGCGGTGGGCGAGCACCACCCGGCGCACCTTGTCGCCCAGCTGCGCCGGGGTGGTCACCGACCGGCCGGCCAGCCAGGCCAGCAGCTCGGTCTCGAGGCGGGCGCGCAGCGCGTGGTCGGCGATCGGCGCGACGTGCTCGAGCAGGCACCACAGGTGCCCGGGATGCAGCCGCCCCGCCTGCAGCGCGGCCAGGGCGCCAGGCAGCCGGTGCACCAGGGTGAGGGAGCGGACCAGCTCCTCCTCCGCCCGCTGCGCGGTCACGTTCAACGCGATCGCCAGCTCGGCGGTGGCCCACTCACTCACCGGCCGCAGCACCTCGGCCCGCGCCGCCCACCGCTCGGCCGCCATCGCACCCGGAGAGCCCGGCGGCCGGTCGGCCGAGGCGGGCCGCGTCTCCGCGAACGCCGCGATCGCCCGCGCCCGCAACGCCGTCTGCCGGGACAGTTCGCGATCGGCGGCCTGCACCGCACCCAGCGGCCCCGACGCCCGGCCCACCACGGGCTCGTCGACCGCCAGCACCTCCGTCACGTGTTCGATCATACGTTCGAACACGGATGTAATCAAGTCCTGTGGACGGCAAACCGGCAGGTCAGACCGGCGGGAGGTGCGCCACCGTGGCGGCGATACCCGTCAGGTGGGTCAGCCGGAGCAGCTCCGAGCGGCGAAACGCGGGACCCCCCGAGCGGCCGAGGACCACGGCGGTGGCGGGGTCGCCGAAGGGCGCCGCCATCATCTCGATGGCCATCTCCCGCCAGCGCTCGGGCAGCCAGTCGTCCTCGCTGGGCAGCAGCCGCGGCGTCGACAGCGGCAGCCACGGCAGCGCCAGGCCCTCGAGGGCGGGCGCGGCGTCGGAGGCGGCCAGCACCTCGCCGCCGCCGGCGCCGTCGGCCTGCACCACCGCCGCCCAGCCACCGTGGAACACCCGCGGCAGCTCGACGGCGAGGATCTTGACCGCGGTGCCCTCGGGAGCGCGGGCGAGGGCCTCGAGCAGGTCGAGCTCGCGGTGGGTGTCCAGCGCGCCGGCGAAGGGCCGCAACGACTCCACCTGCACCCCCGGCACCGCCTGCGCGGCGGTGATGAGACTGTCGGGCAGCCGGCCGGGCGGCAGGTCGACGACGACGTCGTCGACGGCCACCCCGCCACCGCGCTCGAGGACGTCGACGGAGACGATGTCGACCCCCGCGTCGCCCAGCGCGGTCGCCACCGCACCCAGCAGGCCGGGGCGGTCGGGGACGACCAGCCGCAGGAGATAGGACACGGTTCCTCCGCTGACGACGTCGAGGGGCAGCCGATCGGCGTCGATCGAGTGGCGCCAGCAGCTTCCCCCACCGGGCACCCCGCGGTCGAGCGCGCTCCCCGGCCCGGCCGGGGCCCACGGCGGCCCGCGTACAGTGACCGGGTTGCGTCCCTGGCGCCGGCGCGGCGCCGACGACAGGAGTCCCGCCCCAGTCATGAGCACCACGACCCCCGAACCCGGAGCGGCACCCGCCCTCGGCCGCCAGGACATCGCGCACCTCGCGCGGCTGGCCCGGCTCGCCGTCACCGACGAGGAGCTCGACCGCTTCGCCGGCCAGCTGGGGGCCGTCCTCGACGCGGTGGCCCAGGTGCAGCGCGCCGACGTCGGCGACGTCGCCCCCACCACGCACGCCGTCCCGCTGACCAACGTCCTGCGGGCCGACGTCGCCACCCCGTGCCTGCCGCGCGACGCCGTCCTGGCCGCCGCCCCCGCCGCCGAGGACGGCCGCTTCCGCGTCCCGCGCATCCTGGGGGAGGAGGAGTGAGCGACCTCACCGCCCTCACCGCCGTCGAGCTGCAGGCGGCCCTGGCCGCCGGCGAGACCTCCTCGGTGGAGGTCACCCGCGCGCACCTCGACCGGATCGCCGCCGAGGACGGCGCCCTCGGCGCCTTCCTCCACGTCACCGCCGACGCCGCGCTCGCCCGGGCCGCGGAGGTCGACGCCTCGGGCACCGCGGGCACCGGCCTGGCCGGCATCCCGGTCGCCCTCAAGGACGTCTTCGTCACCGAGGGCGTGCCCACCACCAGCGGCTCGCGGATCCTCGAGGGCTGGCGGCCGCCCTTCTCGGCGACGGTCGCGAGCCGGCTCGCCGACGCCGGCACGGTGCTCCTCGGCAAGACCAACATGGACGAGTTCGCCATGGGGTCGTCCACCGAGAACTCCGCCTACGCGGTGACCCGCAACCCGTGGGACCACGACCGGATCCCGGGCGGCTCCTCCGGCGGGTCGAGCGCGGCGGTGGCCGGCCGGCTCGCGCCGCTGGCGCTGGGCACCGACACCGGCGGCTCGATCCGCCAGCCCGCGGCGGTCACCGGCCTGGTCGGGCACAAGCCCACCTACGGCTCGGTGTCGCGCTACGGGCTGATCGCCTTCTCCTCGAGCCTGGACCAGGCCGGCCCGATGGCCCGCACGGTCCTGGACGCCGCCCTGCTGCACGAGGCCATCGGCGGCCACGACCCGCGCGACTCCACGAGCATCGACGCGCCCGTGCCCACCGTCGTCGAGGCCGCCCGCCGCGGTGCCGGTGGCGACCTGTCGGGCCTGCGCGTCGGCGTCGTCCGCGAGCTCGGCGGCGAGGGTGCCCGCGAGGGCTACGAGCAGGGCGTGCTCGACCGGGTCGCCGAGGGGGTCGCGCTGCTCGAGGCCGCCGGCGCGCAGGTGCGCGAGGTGTCGTGCCCGTCGTTCGGGCTGGCGCTGCCGGCCTACTACCTCATCGCCCCCAGCGAGGCGTCGTCGAACCTGGCCCGCTTCGAGGGCATGCGGTTCGGCATCCGGGTGGGCGACGACGGCGGCCACGACGTCGACGAGGTCATGGCGCTGACCCGCGAGCAGGGCTTCGGCCCCGAGGTCAAGCGGCGGATCATCCTCGGCACCTACGCGCTGTCGGCCGGCTACTACGAGGCCTACTACGGGCAGGCGCAGAAGGTCCGCACGCTCATCACCCGCGACTTCAGCGCGGCCTTCGACGACGTCGACGTGCTCGTCAGCCCGACCAGCCCGACCGTGGCCTGGCCGATCGGCGCCCGCGTCGAGGACCCGCTGGCCATGTACGCCGCCGACCTGTGCACGCTGCCGGCCAGCCTCGCCGGCGTCCCGGCGATCTCGGTGCCGTGCGGGCTGTCCGACGGCCTGCCGGTCGGCCTGCAGGTGATGGCGCCGGCGCTGGCCGACGACCGCTGCTACCGCGTCGCGGCCGCCGTCGAGGCCGCGCTGGGCGCGCCGCTCACCGACCGCCTGCTGGAGCGTGCCGCGTGAACGGCGCGCTCAAGGCCGCGTGGGGGCTGACCGCCTTCGTGGTGCTGGCCGGGCTGGTGCTGTGGCTGGTCACCGGCGAGGCCGTCTTCGCCGTCTTCATCGTCCTGGGCCTGCTGACCGGCGTCGGTGCCTGGCTGACCGGGCGCACCACCCCGAAGGGAGACCGCACCCCGTGAGCGAGCCCCTCGTCGACTTCGACGACGTCCTCACCCGCTACGAGCCGGTCATCGGCCTGGAGACCCACGTCGAGCTGGGCACCGAGTCGAAGATGTTCTGCGGCTGCACGACCGCCTTCGGCGCCGAGCCCAACACCCAGACCTGCCCGGTGTGCCTGGGCCTGCCCGGCTCGCTGCCGGTGGCCAACGCCGCCGCGGTCGAGTCGACCATCCGGATCGGCCTGGCCCTGGGCTGCCGGATCGCCTCCTGGTCGCGCTTCGCCCGGAAGAACTACTTCTACCCGGACATCCCCAAGGGCTTCCAGACCAGCCAGTACGACGAGCCGCTGTGCACCGCCGGGCACCTCGACGTCGAGGTCGACGGCGAGACCTACCGCGTGGAGATCGAGCGGGTGCACCTGGAGGAGGACACCGGCAAGAACCTGCACGTGGGCGGGGCCACCGGCCGCATCCACGGCGCCGAGTACTCGCTGGTCGACTTCAACCGGGCCGGGATCCCGCTGGTCGAGATCGTCACCCGCCCGGTCGCCGGGGCCGGCGCGAAGGCACCCGAGGTCGCCCGCGCCTACGTCACCGAGCTGCGCGAGATCATCCAGACCCTCGGCGCCTCCGACGTGCGCATGGAGCAGGGCAGCCTGCGCTGCGACGTGAACACCTCGCTGGCCCCGGTCGGCAGCCTGGAGTGGGGCACCCGCACCGAGACGAAGAACGTCAACTCGCTGCGCTCGGTCGAGCGGGCCGTGCGCTACGAGATGCGCCGGCAGGCCGCGGTCCTCGACGGCGGCGGCCGGATCGTGCAGGAGACCCGCCACTTCCACGAGGACACCGGCAGCACGTCGCCGGGGCGCAGCAAGGAGGAGGCGACCGACTACCGGTACTTCCCCGAGCCCGACCTCGTCCCGCTGGCCCCCGACGCCGAGTGGGTGGAGAAGCTCGCCGCCGGGCTGCCCGAGCTGCCGGCCGCCCGCCGCGCGCGGCTGCGCGAGGAGTGGGGCCTGTCGGCCACCGAGATGGCCTGGCTGGTCAACGCCGGCGCCCTCGGGGTGGTGGAGGAGACCGTCGCCGCGGGCGCCTCGCCGGCCGACGCGCGCAAGTGGTGGCTGGGCGAGCTGGCGCGCCGGGCCAACGACGCCGGGGTGGAGCTGACCGCGCTGGCGGTCACCCCGCGGCAGGTCGCCGAGCTCAGCGCGCTGGTCGCCGAGGGCACCGTCAACGACCAGCTGGCCCGCCAGGCGCTCGACGGCGTGCTGGCCGGGGAGGGCGACCCGCGCGCCGTCGTCGAGTCGCGCGGGCTGGCCGTGCTGGGGGAGTCCGACGAGCTGGTGGCCGCCGTCGACGCCGCGATCGCCGGCGCCCCCGACGTCGTCGCCAAGGTGCAGGGCGGCAAGGTGCAGGCCCTCGGCGCGCTCGTGGGCGCGGTCATGAAGGCCACCCGCGGCAAGGCCGACGCGGCCACGGTGCGCCGGATGCTCGAGGAGCGGGTGCTCGGGAGCTGAGTCCGGGCGGGTGCGCCCGGCGGGCGCACCCGCTCAGACCGGGCTGGAGCCGGTCGAGCTCGGCGGGAGGATCCGCAGCACCCGGTCGTCGTCCTCGGCGGGGGTGCCGACGCCGTCCCGGTTGGACGTCGTGATCCACAGCGCGCCCTCGCCGTCGAGGACGACGGTGCGCAGCCGCCCGTAGCGGCCGCCGAGCAGCTCCTCGGGCACCTCGACGACGCCGCCCTGGCCGTCGACCTGCACGGCGTAGACCCGCTGCCCGTCGAGCGCGCCGAGGAACACCGTGGTGCCGGCGGCGGCGCACCCGCCCAGTCCGCCGGCGCCGTTGTCGACCGTGTGCACCGGCGGGACCGTCGCGGCACCGGGGGTGGGCCAGCCGTGGTCGGTGCCCTCGCTGAGCCGGTTGAGCTCGTCGGGCCCGGCCGCGGACTCGTCGACGGCGTAGACGACGGTCGGCTGGTCGCCGGTCAGGCAGACGGCGGTGACGTCGGAGAAGCCGCTGCTGAACACCGGCCCCGCGGCGTTGGCCGGCTGCCCGAAGACGTCGATGTGCAGCACCTTGCCGCCCAGCGACGTCAGGTCCTGCGCCAGGGCCGGGTTCCCGGTGTCCCCGGTGCCGACGTAGAGCGTGCCGTCGGGGGCGAACTGCAGGCCGCCGCCGTTGTGCGTCTCCCCGCGCGGGATGCCGGTGTAGACCGGGTTGGGCGTGCCGCCCATCGGGAAGCGGACGACGCGGTTGTCGGTCGCGGTCGAGACGTAGGCGTAGAACAGCCCGTCCTCGTCGAACGTCGGCGACAGCGCCAGGCCCAGCAGCCCGCCGTCGCCGGCGGTGTCGATCCCCGGCAGCACCATCAGCTCGCGCGGGGGGGAGCGGTCGGGGAACACCTGCAGCAGCCGGCCGGTCTCCCGCTCGCCGACCACCGCGCTGCCGTCGGGCAGCACGACCAGCCCGGTGGGCACGGTCAGGTCGGTGGCGACGACGTTGGGGTCGCCGGCGGTCTGCCCGGAGCCGGGCTCGGCGGGCTCACCGGGCGCCGGGGCGGGGGAGGACTCGGTGGGCGGGCCGACCTCCGGAGGGGCGCCCTCGGGCAGCGGCCGGAACGGCCCGCGCGGCTCGTAGCCGTCGTCGCCGCAGCCGGCGAGGACCAGGGTCAGGGCCACCGCGCAGGCGGCGCCGGCCGCCCGCCGTCCCCGCTGCCGCCTCACCCGGTCCACAGTACGGGCGGATCCCGGCGCCACGGTGCCACCGGGCGGCCCGCGGCGGCGGGTGCCAGTCTCGGGTGCCGTGGCCCCCGAGATCCGCGGTACCGACGTCGCCGGACCCGACGAGACGCTCACCGTCCTGGTCCCCACCCCCGAGCTGGCCGACGCCGCCGGCGCGCTGTCCCCGCGGGTGCGCGCGCTGGTCGCCGACCCCGGCGACGGCCCGCCGACCGGGGAGGCCGCGCAGGCGCAGGTCTGGGTGCCGCCCTTCGGCGGGTCGGTCCCCCCGCCGGAGTTCCTCGACGCGCTGCCGCGGCTGCGGCTGGTGCAGCTGCTCAGCGCCGGCGCCGAGCGCTTCGCCGGCCGGCTGCCCGACGGCATCGCGCTGTCCAACGCCCGCGGCGCGCACACCCCCGCGACGGCCGAGTGGGTGGTGGCCGCGACGCTGGCCGCACAGCGCGGGCTGCCCGACCTGGTGCGCGAGCAGGACGCCGGGCGGTGGTCGCCGCGCACCTTCTCCTCGCTGGTCGGGGCGCGGGTGCTCGTCGTCGGCGCGGGCGACATCGGCCGCCGGGTCGGCGCGATGCTGTCCGGCTTCGACGTCGAGCTCACCTACGTCGGGCGGACCGCCCGCGACGGCGTGCACGCCACCGCCGAGCTGCCGGGCCTGCTGCCGCACGCCGACGTCGTGGTCGTCCTCGTGCCGGTCACCGACGAGACCACCGGCCTGGTCGACGCCGCCTTCCTCGCCGCGATGCCCGACGGTGCCCTGCTGGTCAACGCCGCGCGCGGGGTCGTCGTCGACACGTCCGCCCTGCTCGCCGAGCTCACCGCCGGCCGGCTGCGCGCCGCCCTCGACGTCACCGACCCCGAGCCGCTGCCCGAGGGCCACCCGCTGTGGTCGGCGCCCGGGCTGCTGCTGACCCCGCACGTGGCCGGCACGGTGCCCGACGCCGGCCCCCGGGCGCAGGCCGCCGTCCTCGCCCAGCTGCGGCGGGTGCTGGCCGGCGAGCCGCTGGCCGACGTCGTCGACGCGTACTGAGACGCCGGCCGAGCGGGGATGATCGGCAGACGTGGCTGTCCTCGCACGTCTGCGGCTGAGCAAGGTCGCGCTGCTGCCCGTCGTCTTCCTCGCCGTCTGCGTGCTGCCGTTCGCCGCCGCGTCGCCCGCCGCCGCACTCGTGCTGCTGCTGCCGCTGGCCGCGGCGGCGTGGGTGCTGCGGGTCGGGGTCGACGTCGACGACGCCGGCATCACCACCCGCGGGCTGCTCGGGCAGCGCCGGGTGGCGTGGGACGACCTGGCCGGCATCCGCGTCGGGCGCAACGCGCGGCTGCGGCTGGTCACCCGCGAGGGCGGCGAGGTGCCGCTGCCGGTGCTGCGCGCCCGCGACCTGCCGCGGCTGGCCGGGTGGTCCGGCGGCCGCTTCGACGTCCCTCAGCCGCCGTCGGCCTGACCGGCGAGCACCTGCAGCCGGGCGGCGGTCCGGCTGCCCTCGGCCGCGGTGTAGACGACGACCTGCAGGCCGGGGGCGTCGGCCGGCGCGAGCTGGTGGTGCTCCAGGAACAGCGTGCCCACCTCGGGGTGCTCGAAGCGGCGCTCGGCGGAGCTGAACCGGTCGACGTCGTGGCTGGCCCACCCGGCGCGGAAGTGCGGGCTGGCCGCCTCCAGCCGGGACACCAGGTCGACGACGGCGGGGTCGGCCAGCCGCGGACCGACCTCCGCGCGGAACTGGGCGAGGAACCGGCGGCTGTCGGTGGCCCAGTCGCCGAGCAGCGCGCGCACCGCGGGGTCGGTGAACACCAGCCACAGCAGGTTGCGCCCGGCGGCGGGGACGCGGGCGACACCGGGGTAGAGGCGCTCGTAGGCGCGGTTCCACCCAGCGATCGACCAGTCCGCGGTGATGGCGTAGGCGGGGGAGGGGCCCAGCGCGTCGAGCAGCCGCTGCACGTGCCCGGGCATCCCCCCGGCGGTGCCGTCCGGGGCGGGGCCGCCGTGCCCGGTCAGCCCCAGCACGTAGCCGTGCTCGGCCGGGGACATCCGCAGCGTGCGGGCCAGCGCGTCGACCACCTGACGGGACGGGTGGATGTCGCGGCCCTGCTCCAGCCACGTGTACCAGGTGTGGCTCACCCCGGACAGCAGCGCGACCTCCTCGCGGCGCAGCCCCGGCGTCCGGCGCGCCCCGGACGCCGGCAGCCCGGCGGCCCGCGGGTCGACCTGCCGGCGGCGGGAGCGGAGGAACTCCGCGAGTTCCCGGCGGGCGGGAGTGGGCACGGCCGGCCTCCTCGGTGGTGGTACCGGTACCAGTATCAAGCGCGCCTGGGACGGCCCCGCCGACCGGCCTACCCTGCTGTTCCGTGACCACCGTGGAGGAGCCCCGCGCCACCGCCGACGTCAAGCCCCGCAGCCGGGAGGTGACCGACGGCATCACCCGCGCCCCGGCGCGCGCGATGCTGCGCGCGGTCGGCATGGGCGACGACGACTGGGACAAGCCGCAGGTCGGCGTCGCCTCGTCCTGGAACGAGATCACCCCCTGCAACCTCTCGCTGGACCGGCTGGCCAAGCGCGCCAAGGAGGGCGTGCACGCCGCCGGCGGCTTCCCGCTGGAGTTCGGCACCATCTCCGTCTCCGACGGCATCTCCATGGGCCACGAAGGCATGCGCGCCTCGCTGGTCAGCCGCGAGGTCATCGCCGACTCGGTGGAGACGGTGGTGTTCGCCGAGCGACTCGACGGCACCGTGCTGCTCGCCGGCTGCGACAAGTCGCTGCCGGGCATGCTCATGGCCGCCGCGCGACTCGACCTCGCCAGCGTCTTCCTCTACTCCGGGTCCACGCTGCCCGGCCGGCTCGGCGACCGCGACGACATCACGATCATCGACGTCTTCGAGGCGGTCGGCGCCTGCGCCCGCGGGCTGATCACCGAGGAGGAGCTGGGCGCCGTCGAGCGCGCCGCCTGCCCCGGCATGGGCTCCTGCGGCGGCATGTACACCGCCAACACCATGGCCAGCGTCGCCGAGGCGCTGGGCATGGCGCTGCCCGGCAGCGCCGCACCGCCGGCGCCGGACAGCCGCCGCGACGCCTTCGCCGTCGCCTCCGGCGAGGCCGTGGTCAACCTGCTGCGGAAGGGGATCACCGCGCGGCAGATCATGACCCGCGAGGCGTTCGAGAACGCGATCACCGTGGTCATGGCGCTGGGCGGCTCCACCAACGCCGTGCTGCACCTGCTGGCGATCGCGCACGAGGCGGGCGTCGAGCTGACCCTCGACGACTTCAACCGGATCGGTGACCGCACCCCGCACCTGGCCGACGTCAAGCCGTTCGGCCGCTACGTCATGACCGACGTCGACCGCATCGGCGGCGTCCCCGTGGTCCTGCGCGCGCTGCTCGACGCCGGCCTGCTGCACGGCGACACGCTCACCGTGACCGGGCGGACGATGGCCGAGAACCTCGCCGAGATCGCCCCGCCGGACCCCGACGGCGCGATCATCCACGCCATGTCCCAGCCGATCCACACGACCGGCGGGCTGACGATCCTGCGCGGGTCGCTGGCGCCCGAGGGCGCGGTGGTGAAGTCCGCCGGCTTCGACCGCGACGTCTTCGAGGGCACCGCCCGCGTCTTCGACGGCGAGCAGGGCGCCATGGACGCGGTCACCGAGGGCACGCTGCGGGCCGGCGACGTCGTCGTCATCCGCTACGAGGGCCCCAAGGGCGGACCGGGCATGCGCGAGATGCTCGCCGTGACCGGCGCGATCAAGGGCGCGGGCCTGGGCAAGGACGTCCTGCTGCTCACCGACGGCCGCTTCTCCGGCGGCACCACCGGCCTGTGCATCGGCCACGTCGCGCCGGAGGCCACCGAGGGCGGCCCGATCGCGCTGGTCCGCGACGGCGACCCGGTGCGCCTGGACCTCACCACCCGCACGCTGGACCTGCTGGTCGACGACGACGAGCTGGCCCGCCGCCGCGCGGACTGGGCGCCGCTGCCCCCGCGCTACACCACCGGCGTCCTCGGCAAGTACGCCAAGCTCGTCGGCTCGGCGGCCTCGGGCGCCATCTGCGGCTAGGGCCCGCCACCCCCTCCTTGGGGTGAGCGGGCGCCCCGGCGGGTGTCCCCGGTCGGCCGGGGTGCCGACACCCCGGGTGTGGACCGACGGACGAGGTGGCTGTTCGCGGCGGCCGTGCCGGCCGTCGCGGTGTGCGTCGCCGCCGCCGTGGACCCGGCCCTGCACCTGTCCGGGGACGTCGTCGCCGGCCTCGCCGGGGTCGCGACGGCGGCCGCGCTGTGGGCCGCCAGCCGCTCGGGCGAGGCCGCCGACCGCCCGTGGCGGCTGCTCGCCCTCGCGCCGCTGTTCCCCGTCCTCGCGCTGCTGGTCTCGTGGACGGTGCAGCCGGACACCGTGCTGCACCAGGTCGTGCTGCGCTGGCTGCCGACCGTCCCCGGCTACGTCGTCACCGTCGCCGCGCTGCTCGGCATGGCCGGGCGCGCGGGCCTGCGCCGCACCGACCCCCGCACGGTGCTCGAGCTGGCCCTCTTCGGCGCGGCGGCGCTGGTGGTCATGCAGGTGCTCATGGTCGGCCCCGGCAACAGCTGGACCGCCCTCTCGCTCGGCGCGCAGCTCGTCCTCGGTGCCGCCGTCGTGGCCACCGGCGCGGTCATGGCCGCCGCCCTGACCGTCCTCGGGGCCGTGGAGGCCCACCGCCAGCGCATGGCCGCCGTGCTGCTCGGCGCGCTGGTCCTGCTCGCCAGCGCCCGCGGTGCCGGGACCTCCGCCGCGCTGCTCGGCGCGCCCGACGTCGTCGCGGCCACCCGCGTCGCCGTCGTCGTCGGGCTGGCGCTGCTGGTGCTGGCCCGCTCGCTCGACACCGGCCCGGCCGCCGACCCCGACGCGGTCCGCGTGCCCCTCAGCGGTCCCGCCGTCCAGCTGCGGTCGGTGCTGCCCCAGCTCGCCCTGGTCGTGGTGGTCGCCATCGTCGTCGGGTCGCTCGCCCTCGGTACGGGGCCCACCTGGGTCACCCTCGCCGGCGCGCTGCTGTGCGTGGCGCTGTCGGCGGCGCACCGCTGGGTCACCGCCCGCGAGGACCACCAGCGCAGCGCCCGGCTCCGCCACGACGAGGCCTACTTCCGCAACCTGCTGCACTCCACCCGCGAGGCGGTGCTCGTCCTCGACCGCCGGCTGCGCGTGGACTGGGCGTCCCCGGCGCTGGCCGAGCTGCTGGGTGTCGCGCCGGGCGAGCTGGCCGGCCGCGACCTGCTCGGTGGCGCCCCCGGCCGGCCCGGGACGATGGACCCCGAGGACGCCGCCCGGCTTCGCCGCGCCCTCGACGGCGCCTCCGACGGCACCGGCGGGCTGGTCCTGCTGCGGCTGCGCGACGCCGCGGGGGACACCCGCCACCTGGAGGCCAGCGTCTCCGACCTGCGTGCCGACGACGCCGTCGCCGTGGTCGTGCTGCACTGCCGCGACGTCACCGAGCGCGAGGCCCGCGAGCGCGCGCTGGAGGAGGTCGCCTACACCGACGGGCTCACCGGCCTGCCCAACCGGGCCGGCTGGGAGGCCGCGCTGACCGCCGCCCTGACCGCCGAGCCGACCGGACCCCGGCCGGCCGTGCTGCTGGTCGACGTCCGCGGACTCGACGCCGTGCGGGAGGACGCCGGCCGCGACACGGTGTCCGCCGTCCTGGTCGAGCTCGGCCGACGGCTGCGCGCCACCGTCCGCGGCGACGAGGTGGTCGCGCGCATCGCCGGCGGCACGTTCGGCGTCCTCGCCGCCGGCCCGTCCGACACCGCCGCCCTGCTCGCCGACCGCTGCCTGGCGGTGGTAGAGCAGCCGGTGCCCACGCCCGCGGGCGTCTTCGACCTCACCGGCGACGTCGGCGTCGTCCTCGCCGAGCCCGGCCTCGACGTCGCCGAGCTCACCGCCCGCGCCGAGCTGGCCGTGGCCACCGCCCGCACCTCCGGCTCGGCCCGCGCCACCGTGTGGACCCCGGCGCTCGGCGCGGCCGCCGTCCGCCGCGACCGGCTGCGGGAGGACGTCGCCGGCGCCGCCGGACGGGGCGAGATGTGGGTGGCCTTCCAGCCGATCGTGTCGATGGAGGAGCAGCGGGTCACCGGCGTCGAGGCGCTGCTGCGCTGGCGGCACCCCGAGCTCGGCGACGTGCCGCCGCGCGAGTTCGTCCCGGTCGCCGAGCGCGCCGGCGTCATCGCCGACCTGCAGCGCTGGGCGCTGCGGGAGGCCTGCACGGTCACCGCCGCGCTGCCGCTCGTGCAGGGCCTGCCGCTGCGGCTGGGCGTCAACATCTCCGCCGCGCACGTCGCCGCCCGCACCCTGGTCGAGGACGTCGCCGCCGCGCTGTCGGCCGCCGGCCTGGAGCCCGAGCGGCTGGTCCTGGAGATCACCGAGGAGACCGTGCTCGCCGACGACGGTCCGGCGGCCGGCGACATCCAGGCGCTGCGGCTCATGGGCGTGCACGTGGCGCTCGACGACTTCGGCACCGGCTCGTCCTCGCTGGTGACCCTCGTGCGGCTGCCCATCGACGTGCTCAAGCTCGACCGCGCCTTCGTCTCCCGCGTCGACCGCGACCGGCAGAGCCGCGCGCTGTGCGAGTCGGTGGTGACCATCGGCCGCACGCTCGGCCTCGACGTCGTCGCCGAGGGCGTGGAGACCCCCGCGCAGCTGGGCGTGCTGCGCGGCCTGGGCATCGGCTTCGCGCAGGGCTTCCTGCTGTCCCGCCCGCTGCCGCCGGCCGAGCTGGTGCAGGTGCTGAGCGAGGGTGCCGGCGCGCTGTGGCCCGGCCTGGTCGGGCTGTCGGCCGACGGGGACGAGACGCGGGTGGTCCCGGTGGTCCGCGGTGCCTGACCCGCGCCCGCGCGCTGTCCCCGCCGCGCTGGGACTCCTCGCCCTGCTGGCCGCCGGCGCGACCACCGTCCAGCTGACCGGTGCCCCCGGGAGCGCCGCGCTCGTGCACGGCGCGCTCGCGCTGGCCGCGGGGACCGTCGCCGCCGTCCTCGCCGGGTCGGCCGGCCGCCGGCCGGGCCGGCCGGGCCGGCCGTGGCGGGTGCTGGCCGCCGCCGGCGGCCTGCTGGCCCTGGGCCAGCTGCTCACCGTCACCGCCCCGGCCGGCGGCCCGGTCACCGGCGGCGCCGGGGGCCTCGCCACGCTGCTCGCCGGCCCGGTCGCCGTCGCCGCGGCGTTCTGCCTGCTGCCGCCCCGCGCGCAGCGCCGGCTCGGCAGCCGGGTGCTGCTCGACGGCCTGGTCGTCACCGCCTCCGTGGTGCTGCTCGTCGGCGTCCTGCTCGCCGGCGTCGTCCGCACCGTCGGCACGCCGGGGCCGGGCCTGGTCACCCGCGGCCACCTCCTGGCCGGGGCGCTGCTGTGCGGCGTCGGGCTGGTCACCGTCACCGCGGTGTCCGAGTGGCGGCGCCGCTCCGCCGGCTGGCTGCTCACCGCCTTCGCGGCCATGGCCGCGGGGGCGCTCGGCAACGCCGCCCTCCGCTCCGTCCCCGACGCCGGGCAGGCCCGGCTGTGGGGCGTGCTCACCGTGCTGGCCTGGCTGGGGGCGCTCGGCGCCGTCCTGTGCGCGGCCGCCGCCGACCGCACCGGCACCGGCGCGGCCGACCCGGAGGGCGGGCGGCGCCGCGCGCTGCCGCTGCGCGGCGGGGTGCTCGCGCACGTCGCGGCCACCGCCGCGCTGGTCAGCCTGAGCGCCGGCGTGGTGGCCGGCCGGCCGCTGACCGCCGCCGAGGCCGCCGGTGCCGCCGTCCTGCTCCTGCTCACCTCCGCCCGCACGCTGTGCTGGGCCCTCGACGCCGCCCGCCTCACCCGCCGCCTGGAGCGGACCGAGGGCTGGTTCCGCGCGCTGGTCCACAGCGGCGACGCCGTCACCGTGGTCCTGGACGGCACCGGCACCATCACCTCGGCGACCGGGCCGGTGCAGGACCAGCTCGGTCGCGCCGAGGTCGACCTGCGCGGCCGGGCGCTGGCCGACCTGCTGCACCCCGAGGACCACGACCTGCTCGTCCGGGTCGCCGCGGCGCTGCGCGACGGCACCCCCGAGGGCCTGCCCGCCACCGGCCGGCTGCGCACCGAGGACGGCACCTGGCGCGACGTGGAGGTCGCCGGGGCCGCCCGCACCGGCGACCGGCGCGCCGGCGACGGCCTGGTGCTGCACCTGCGCGACGTGACCGAGCGCCGCGCCACCCACCGCGAGCTCGAGCGGATGGCCTACACCGACTCGCTGACCGGCCTGCCCAACCGGGCCCGGTTCATGGCCGCGCTCGAGGCCGCCCTCGACCGCGCCGGCCGGGGCCGCAGCGCCTGCGTGCTGCTGGTCGACCTCGACGGCTTCAAGGCCGTCAACGACGTCGCCGGCCACGACGCGGGGGACCGGCTGCTGTGCGAGGTGGCCGACGCGCTGCGCGCCGAGGCCCGGGCGGGTGACCTGGTCGCCCGCCTCGGCGGCGACGAGTTCGCCCTCGTCGTCGACGCCGGTCCCGAGGACGCGCTCGTCCTCGCCGAGCGGCTGGTCGCCCGGCTGGACCACACCCGCCGCCACGGCGAGGCCGGCCCGCTGCTGCACGTCTCGGCCAGCGTCGGCGTCACCGAGGTGCTGCCCGGTGCCGACGTCTCGGCGACCGTCCGCGAGGCCGACCTGGCGCTGCGCACCGTCAAGGCGCAGGGCAGGAACGGCGTGCGGGCGTCGGGGGAGGCCCTCGTCGAGGAGGTCGCCCGCCGCAGCCGGCTGGCCCGCGACCTGCCCGGCGCGATCACCGGCGGCCAGCTGCGGCTGGTCTACCAGCCCGTCGCCGGCACCGTGGAGCAGCGCGTCCTCGGCGTCGAGGCGCTGGTCCGCTGGGACCACCCCGAGCTCGGCCCGGTGTCCCCGGAGGAGTTCATCGGCCTGGCCGAGGAGGACGGGCTGATCGTCCCGCTGCAGCGCTGGGTGCTGCAGACGGCGACCGCCGAGCACGCCCGGCTGCTGGCCGGCGGCCGCGACCTCAAGCTCGGCGTCAACATCTCCGTGCGCCACCTGCAGGCCCGCTGCCTGGTCGAGGACGTCACCCGCGCCCTGCACCGCTCCGGCCTGCCGGCGCACCTGCTGATGATCGAGGTGACCGAGAGCGTCCTCATGGACGACGACGAGCGGCTGCTCGCCGAGCTCGCCGAGCTGTCGGCCCTGGGCTGCATCGTCTCCCTCGACGACTTCGGCAAGGGGTACTCGTCGCTGGCCTACCTGGCGCGGCTGCCCGTGCAGGTGCTGAAGATGGACCGCGGCTTCGTCTCCGGCATCGACACCGACCCGCGCGGGGCGGCGCTGGTGGGCAGCGTCGTCGACCTCGGCCGCACCCTCGGCATGGACGTCGTCGCCGAGGGGGTCGAGACCCCGGCGCAGCTGGCGGTGCTCACCCGGCTGGGCTGCGCCTTCCTGCAGGGCTGGCTGATCGGCCGCCCGGTGCCGGCCGCCGAGCTGCCCGCGCTCGTCGACGGGTTCGACCCCGCACCGCTCGCCGGGGCCGTCCCGGTCCCCGTCGCCGTCCCATGAACCGGCCGACACGGTCCCACTGGATGGGACGGTCTGGTTGACGTCGCGGCGGCGGAGGCGCACAGTGTCGTCGTGCCCTCCGCCTGCCAGCTCCTCGTAGTCGCCTAGCGCGCCGGTCGCCCGACCGACGCGCTGTCCCCCTCTGTGCCCGCGGCACGAGGGGTTTTTTGTTGCCCGAGCTGGCACCCGAACCGCACGCCCCCGCACGTCCGGCCCAGGAGACGCCCCGCATGACCACCACCCCGAGTGAGTCCGCAAGCCGAGAGGCCGCCGCCGCCCTCACCGGCGTCGAGACGACGGCCCGCTCGATCGCCGAGTCCGCCGCCCGGCCCGCGCAGGGCATCACCGGCGCGCAGAGCCTGGTCCGCTCGCTGGAGGCCGTGGGGGTCGAGGTGGTCTTCGGCATCCCGGGCGGGGCGATCCTGCCGGCCTACGACCCGCTGTTCGACTCGCACGTCCACCACGTCCTGGTGCGGCACGAGCAGGGCGCCGGCCACGCGGCCACCGGGTACGCGCAGGCCACCGGCCGGGTCGGCGTCTGCATGGCCACCTCCGGCCCGGGCGCGACCAACCTGGTCACCCCGCTGGCCGACGCCTACATGGACTCGGTCCCGATCGTGGCCATCACCGGCCAGGTGCCCAGCGCCGCGATCGGCACCGACGCCTTCCAGGAGGCCGACATCCGCGGCATCACGATGCCGATCACCAAGCACAACTTCCTCGTGACCGACGCCGCGGAGATCCCGCAGCGGATCGCCGAGGCCTTCCACCTGGCCGCCACCGGCCGCCCCGGCCCGGTCCTGGTCGACATCCCCAAGGACGTCCTGCAGGCCACCACCGACTTCGCCTGGCCGCCGCGGCTGGACCTGCCCGGCTACAAGCCGACCACCCGCCCGCACGGCAAGCAGGTGCGCGAGGCGGCGACGCTGATCGCCGGCGCCCGCCGCCCGGTCCTCTACGTCGGCGGCGGGGTGCTCAAGGCCGGCGCGACCGGGGAGCTGGCCGAGCTCGCCGCGCTCACCGGCGCGCCCGTCGTCACCACGCTCATGGCCCGCGGCGCGTTCCCCGACAGCTCGCCGCAGCACCTGGGCATGCCCGGCATGCACGGCACCGTCGCCGCGGTCACCGCGCTGCAGAAGGCCGACGTCCTCGTCGCCCTCGGCGCCCGCTTCGACGACCGGGTGACCGGGAAGCTGTCCACCTTCGCGCCCGGCGCGCTGGTCGTGCACGCCGACATCGACCCCGCCGAGATCGGCAAGAACCGCAGGGCCGACGTCCCGATCGTCGGGGACGCCAAGGAGACGATCGCCGAGCTGGTCGGCGCCCTGCGCGCCGAGCACGAGGCCGGCCGCCGGCCCGACCTCACCGCCTGGTGGGCCCAGCTCGACGACTGGCGCACCCGCTACCCGCTGGGCTACGACTGGCCCGAGGACGGCTCGCTGTCGCCGCAGTACGTCATCGAGCGGCTCGGCGCGATCGCCGGGCCCGACGCGGTCTACACCTCCGGCGTCGGCCAGCACCAGATGTGGGCCGCGCAGTTCATCCGCTACGAGAAGCCGGGCACCTGGCTCAACAGCGGCGGCGCCGGGACGATGGGCTACGCCGTCCCCGCGGCCATGGGCGCCAAGTACGGCCGCCCCGAGGCCACCGTCTGGGCCATCGACGGCGACGGCTGCTTCCAGATGACCAACCAGGAGCTGGCCACCTGCGCCATCGAGGGCATCCCGATCAAGGTCGCCGTCATCAACAACGGCAACCTCGGCATGGTCCGGCAGTGGCAGACCCTCTTCTACGAGGGCCGCTACTCGAACACGCGGCTGCACGCGCGCAACGCCGACGGCACGCCGAAGCCGGTGCGCATCCCCGACTTCGTCGCCCTCGCCGAGGCGCTCGGCTGCGTCGGGCTGCGCTGCGAGACCAAGGACGACGTCGACGCCGTCATCGAGAAGGCCATGGCCATCGACGACGCCCCCGTCGTCATCGACTTCGTCGTCGGCGCCGACGCCCAGGTGTGGCCGATGGTCGCCGCGGGCGCCAGCAACGACGACATCCTCGCCGCGCGCGACCTGCGCCCGGTCTTCGGCGACAACCAGGTCTGAGGGAGTACGCGCATGTCCCGCCACACCCTGTCGGTCCTGGTCGAGAACAAGGCCGGTGTCCTCGCCCGCGTCTCGGCGCTGTTCAGCCGGCGCGCGTTCAACATCGAGTCCCTCGCGGTCGGGCCCACCGAGAACCCCGACCTGTCGCGGATGACGATCGTCGTCGACGCCGAGTCCGCGCCGCTGGAGCAGGTGACCAAGCAGCTGAACAAGCTGGTCGAGGTCATCAAGATCGTCGAGCTGGACGGCGGCGCGGCGGTGCAGCGCGAGCTGCTGCTGGTCAAGGTGCGCGCGCCGCTGGCCGAGCGCACCACCGTGCTGCAGACCGCCGAGCTGTTCCGCGCCCGCGTCGTCGACGTCAACACCGACACGGTGACCCTCGAGGCCACCGGCACGCCGGACAAGCTGCAGGCCCTGCTCGCCGTCCTCGCCCCGCTGGGGATCAAGGAGATGGCGCAGTCGGGCACCGTCGCCCTGGGCCGTGGACCGCGCTCGATGAGCGGCGCCGGTACCTTGCGCCCGGTCGACCGCAGCGCCTGAACCCGACCGTCCGAACCGGCCTTCAGCACGATGAAGGCACCACACCAGAGGAGCACCACCGCATGGCCGCCGAGATCTTCTACGACGACGACGCCGACCTGTCGATCATCCAGGGGCGCACCGTCGCCGTCATCGGCTACGGCAGCCAGGGGCACGCCCACGCGCTGTCGCTGCGCGACTCCGGCGTCGACGTCCGCGTCGGCCTGCCCGAGGGCTCGAGGAGCCGGGCCAAGGCCGAGGCCGAGGGCCTGCGGGTGGTCACCCCCGCCGAGGCCGCCGCCGAGGCCGACCTTGTCATGGTCCTCGCGCCCGACCACGTGCAGCGGACGCTCTACACCGAGTCCATCGAGCCCAACCTGCAGGACGGCGACGCGCTGTTCTTCGGCCACGGCTTCAACATCCGGTTCGGCTACGTCAAGCCCCCGGCCGGTGTCGACGTCGCCATGGTCGCCCCCAAGGGTCCCGGCCACCTGGTCCGCCGGGAGTTCGAGAACGGCAAGGGCGTGCCCTGCCTGGTCGCCGTCGAGCAGGACGCCACCGGGGAGGCGCTCCAGCTGGCGCTGTCCTACGCCAAGGCCATCGGCGGCGCCCGCGCCGGCGTCATCCGGACCACGTTCGCCGAGGAGACCGAGACCGACCTGTTCGGCGAGCAGGCGGTGCTCTGCGGCGGCATGTCGCACCTGGTCACCGCCGGGTTCGAGACGCTGACCGAGGCCGGCTACCAGCCCGAGATCGCCTACTTCGAGTGCCTGCACGAGCTGAAGCTGATCGTCGACCTCATGTACGAGGGCGGCATCGCCAAGCAGCGCTGGTCGGTGTCCGACACCGCCGAGTACGGCGACTACACCTCCGGCCCGCGGGTGATCGACGCGCGCGTCAAGGAGACGATGAAGGACGTCCTGGCCCGCATCAAGGACGGCTCCTGGGCCGCGGAGTTCATCGCCGACCAGGACGCCGGCGCCCCCGACTTCAAGCGCCGCCGCGCCGAGGCCGAGGCGCACCCCATCGAGGAGACCGGCCGCCAGCTGCGCGGCCTGATGAGCTGGGTGTCGGCCTCCGACGACTACACCGGCACCGCCGACCGCGGCTGAGCCCGGACACCGAACGGCCCCCGCTGCCCGTGGCAGCGGGGGCCGTCGTGCGTCCGGGCCCGGGGGCTCAGTAGGACAGGCCCCGCGAGGCGAAGTACTGCTTCGACTGCGGCTGCTGCAGCAGGAAGATGATCAGCCCCGGCAGCAGGAAGCCGAGCAGCGCGGAGAACTCGAACCCGCCGCCGACGGCCAGCGAGACGACCAGGGTCAGCAGCTGGATGCCGACCGAGGCGTAGCTGCCCAGCAGCAGCAGCCGCGGACCCTTGCCGGTGAGCACCTGGATGCCGCCCACGAGCACCACCACGGCGGTGGCGATCGCCAGGAGGGTGACCAGCCCGAGCAGCGGGCTCAGCGCGAACAGCAGGCCGATGCCCAGCAGCGCCAGGAGGCCGAACAGCGACCCCAGGCCGCCGATGACGACACCGATGACCGCCGCGGCCGTGACCTGACCGGGACGCTGCCCGGCCGGGCCGCCGGAGGGGGAGGGGCCGCCGAAGCCGCCGTAGGGCGCCGCCGCCTGGCCGTAGGGCTGCTGCCCGTACGCCTGCTGGCCGTAGGGCTGCTGTCCGTACGGCTGCTGGCCGTAGGGCTGCTGGCCGTAGGGCTGCTGGCCGTAGGGCTGGCCGGGCGCCCCGGCTCCGGGCTGACCCCCCGGCGGCGTGTTCTTGTCGAAGCTCGGGCTGGTCATGTGCCTGCGGATCTCCTCTGGACGGGACGGGCGCCGGGTCGGCGGTCGGCGGAGTGTAGGGCGGGGGACACGATCCGTGGGGAGCGCGCGGCGCGGCCGCTCCCTCCTCCGGGGGACGGTCAGCGGCGGTCGCGCACGGCGGCGAACCAGGACCGCGACGCCGGCCGGTTGGGCAGCACCGCGACGGCGATTCCCACGGCGAGCAGGGCGACGGGCAGCAGCCCCACGCCGCCGCTGACCAGAGCCGTGACCAGTCCCAGGGTCGTGAGCAGCGCGAACGCCGCACCGGCGGCCGTCAGCAGCCGGCCGCCCCTGCCGCGCAGCGTCTGCACGGAGCCGCCGGCGGCCAGCCCCGAGATGGCGAGGAAGACGACGCCGAACACGGCGTACCCGGGGCTGATCGACACCGCGGAGAAGAGCAGCAGCGCGTACACCAGCGTGTAGACGGCCAGCAGCAGCCCCAGCGCCCCCGCGGCGACCACCGGCCCCGGACGCGGGACCGGCCTGCCGGGGCCGGGGACGGGACCGCCGCCCACCGTCAGCGGCCGCGGCGGGCGCGGTGCGCGGCGAAGAAGGCGGCCGCCGGCTTCATGGACAGCAGGACGACGATCGCCAGCGCGCCCAGGAAGAACAGCAGGCTGGTGATGATCCCGCCGGCCCCCGCGGTCTGGGAGTCGGCGAGGTTCCCGACCAGCCCCAGGAGCGTGACGGCCAGGGCGATCGCGCCGCCCACGAGCAGCAGCACGCGGCTGCGCCCGGTGAGCGCCCACACCGAGCCCCAGATCATCAGGACCGTCCAGATCAGCGCCAGCAGGCCGAACACCAGGAGCACGCCGCCGAGCGCGCCGGCGACGGCCTCGAAGCCGGGGATCTCGTTCTCGACGTCGCTGCCGGCGCTGCTGGTCACCGCTCCGGCGAACAGCAGCAGCAGGCTGAACAGCACGCCGATGGCACCGAAGACGAACCCGAGGACCACCGCCGTCACCACGCTGCCGGGCTTGGCCGGGACGCCGCCCTGCCCGTACTGCTGGGCGTACCCGGGCTGGCCGTACTGCTGCCCGTACTGCTGGCCGTACTGCTCGGTGCCGTAGCCCTGCTGCCCGTACTGCTGGGCGTACCCCTGCTGCCCGTACCCCTGCTGGCCGTACTGCTCCTGGCCGTACTGCTGCCCGTAGCCGCCCTGCCCGTACTGCTGGCCGTACTCCTGCTGCGGGGGCTGCGGCTGCCGGGTGTAGGGCTGGGTGTACTGCCCGGGCTGGCCGTACGGCCCCGGCTGCTGCCCGGAGGGCTGGTCCGGGGTCTGGCCGGACGACTGCCCCTGCGGGTCGTACTGCGACGAGCCGGTCGGCTGCTCCTGCCCGCGGTACGGCTGGTCCTGCCCGCCGTACGGCGAGGCGCCACCCTGCCCGGGGTCCCGGCCCTGGCCCTGGTCCTTGCTGAAGTCGGTCATGGTCCCCTCCGGAGGCGTCGGCCCGTGCCGGCGCTGCTGGCCGCCAGGATGCTGTGGCGCCCCGGACGACGGCAAACAGGTCCTACCCCGTCGGCGGGGTGTCGTGGCCCCTGGGACGGGAAGTTCCCCGCCCGTGACCGGCCCGTGACCGGCCCGGACCGGCGTTCCTCCCTACGCTGGGGTCCCGTGACCCAGCGCCCCGTCGTCCTGATCGCCGAGGAGCTCGCCCCGAGCGTCCTGCAGGTCCTCGGCGACGAGGTCGAGATCCGCCACGTCGACGGCGCCGACCGGTCCGCGCTGCTGCCCGCCCTCGCCGACGCGGCGGCGGTGCTCGTCCGCAGCGCGACGCGGATCGACGCCGAGGCGCTGGCCGCCGCGCCGGGCCTGAAGGTGGTCGCCCGCGCCGGCATCGGCCTGGACAACGTCGACGTCGCCGCGGCCACCGAGCGCGGCGTCATGGTGGTCAACGCCCCGACGTCGAACGTCGTCAGCGCCGCCGAGCACGCCGTCGCGCTGCTGCTGGCCGCCGCCCGGCAGATCCCGGCCGCCGACGCCTCGCTGCGCCGTGGCACCTGGGAGCGGTCGCGGTTCACCGGCGTCGAGGTCGCCGACAAGGTCGTCGGCATCGTCGGTCTCGGCCGGATCGGGCAGCTCGTCGCCCAGCGGCTGGCCGCCTTCGGCACCACGCTGGTCGCCTACGACCCCTACATCCAGCCCGGCCGCGCGGCCGGGCTGGGCGTGCGCATGGTGTCGCTGGAGGAGCTGCTCCGGGAGGCGGACTTCATCACGATCCACCTGCCGAGGACGCCGGAGACCCTCGGCCTCATCGGCGCCGCGGAGCTGGCCACCACCAAGCGCGGCGTGATCCTGGTCAACGCCGCCCGCGGCGGGCTGGTCGACGAGGCCGCGCTCGCCGACGCGCTGCGCTCCGGGCAGGTCGGCGCCGCCGGCATCGACGTCTACGCGCAGGAGCCCACCACCGACAGCCCGCTGTTCGGGCTGCCCACCACCGTCGTCACCCCGCACCTGGGCGCCTCGACGACGGAGGCGCAGGACAAGGCCGGCACCGCCGTGGCCCACTCGGTGCGCCTGGCGCTGCAGGGCGAGTTCGTCCCCGACGCGGTCAACGTGCAGGCCGGCGGCGTCGTCGCCGAGGACGTCCGGCCCGGGCTGCCGCTGGCCGAGCAGCTGGGCACCGTGTTCACCGCCGTCGCCGGCGGGCTGGCGCAGTCGGTCACCGTCGACGTCCGGGGCAAGCTGGCCGAGTTCGACGCCTCGGTGCTGCAGCTCGCCGTCCTCCGGGGCGTGTTCTCCGACGTCGTCGAGGAGCAGGTCACCTACGTCAACGCCCCGCTGCTGGCCGCCCAGCGCGGCCTGGAGGTGTCGCTCACCAGCGACGTCGAGAGCCCCGACTACCGCAACCTGGTGCGGGTGCACGGGGTGATGGCCGACGGCCGCGAGGTCGCCGTCGCCGGCACCCTCTTCGGCAAGAACCAGGTGCCCAAGCTGGTCGAGGTCGACGGGTTCGACATGGACCTCGACCTGTCCGGTCACCTGCTGTTCTTCCTCTACCAGGACCGGCCCGGGGTGGTGGGCACCGTCGGCGCGGCGCTCGGCGAGGCCGGGATCAACATCGCCGGCGCGCAGGTCAGCCGGACCACCCGCGGCGGCGAGGCGCTCATGGCCGTCGTCGTCGACAGCCCGGTCGGGGCGGAGCTGCTCGGCGACATCGCCGGCCGCATCGGCGCGCGCGAGGCCCGCTCGGCCGACCTGGACCCGCGCTGACCTAGGGTCCTCGCCATGCGCCTGGCTGTGATCGCGGGAGACGGCATCGGCCCCGAGGTGGTCGCCGAGGGCCTCAAGGTCCTCGGTGCGGTGACGCCCGACCTGGAGACGACGGCCTACGACCTCGGCGCCGCCCGCTGGCAGCGCACGGGGGAGCTGCTGCCCGACACCGTGCTCGACGAGCTGCGCGGGCACGACGCGATCCTGCTCGGCGCCATCGGCGACCCGGGCGTGCCGCCGGGCATCCTCGAGCGGGGGCTGCTGCTGCGGCTGCGCTTCGAGCTCGACCACCACGTCAACCTGCGCCCGGCCCGGCTCTTCGACGGCGTCCGCAGCCCGCTGGCCGAGCCCGGCGAGATCGACATGCTGTGCGTGCGCGAGGGCACCGAGGGCCCGTACGTGGGCAACGGCGGCGTGCTGCGCCGCGACACCCCGCACGAGGTGGCCACCGAGGTCAGCCTCAACACCGCCTTCGGCGTCGAGCGGGTCGTGCGCTACGCGTTCGAGCGGGCCACCGCCCGGCCCCGCCGGCACCTCACCCTGATCCACAAGACCAACGTGCTCACCCACGCCGGGTCGCTGTGGTCGCGGACCGTGGAGGAGGTGTCCGCGGAGTTCCCCGAGGTCACCGTCGCCTACCAGCACGTCGACGCGGCGTCGATGTTCTTCATCACCGACCCCGGCCGCTACGACGTCATCGTCACCGACAACCTCTTCGGCGACATCGTCACCGACGTCGCCGCGGCGGTCACCGGCGGCATCGGCCTGGCGGCGAGCGGCAACCTCGACGTCTCCGGCACCAACCCGGCCATGTTCGAGCCGGTGCACGGCTCGGCGCCCGACATCGCCGGGCAGGGCGTCGCCGACCCGACGGCGACCGTGCTCTCGATCGGGCTGCTGCTCGAGCACCTCGGCCACGCCGACCTCGCGCGCCGGGTCGACGCCGCCGTCGCCTTCGACCTGTCCACCCGCGACCCCCGCGGCCCGGTGCGCACCACCGAGGTCGGCGACCGGCTGGCCGCCCTCGCCGGCCGGTGAGGGACCCGGGGTTAGACTCCGCGGTGATGCACCTCACCGGCAGCACCCTCATCATCTGCTAGCGCGCGGTCACCTCCCCGACCGCGCGCAGACCTCCCGTTCCCGGGGGGTCTTTCTCGTGTGAGGGGCCTGATCGCCGTCGAACCCCCGGGAGCACCCGTGGCCACCGACCGCCCCGCCACCCCCGCCGACCTCCACGTCTTCGACACCACGCTGCGCGACGGCGCCCAGCGCGAGGGGATCAGCTTCTCCGTCGCCGACAAGCTCGCCGTCGCCCGCCTGCTCGACGAGATCGGCGTCGGCTACATCGAGGGCGGCTGGCCGGGGGCGCTGCCCAAGGACACCGAGTTCTTCGCCCGCGCCCGCACCGAGCTCAAGCTGCGGCACGCGGTGCTCGTCGCCTTCGGCGCCACGCGGAAGGCCGGCGTCCGGGTGGAGGACGACCCCCAGGTACGCGCCCTGCTCGACGCCGAGACGCCGGTGGTCTGCCTCGTCGCCAAGTCCGACGTGCGGCACGTGCGCGACGCGCTGCGGACGACGCTCGAGGAGAACCTGGCGATGGTCTCCGACACCGTCGCCTTCCTCGTCGCGCACGGCCGCCGGGTGTTCGTCGACTGCGAGCACTTCTTCGACGGGTACGCCGCCGACCCCGACCACGGCGTCGCGGTGCTGCAGGCCGCCTTCGACGCCGGCGCCGAGGTCGGCGTGCTGTGCGACACCAACGGCGGGATGCTGCCGATGGGGGTGGGCCGGGTGGTCGCCGACGTCCGCTCCCGCGTCGACGGGCGGCTGGGCATCCACTGCCAGGACGACACCGGCTGCGCCGTGGCCAACTCGCTGGCCGCCGTCGAGGCCGGCGTGACGCACGTGCAGGGCACCGCCAACGGCTACGGGGAGCGGGCGGGCAACGCCGACACGTTCGCGCTGGTGGCCAACCTGGTGACCAAGATGGGCCTGCCGGTGGTGCCCCCGGAGTGCCTCGCGGAGCTGCAGCGGGTCAGCCACGCGATCGCCGAGCTGGCCAACATCGCCCCCGACGACCACCAGCCCTACGTCGGCGCCTCGGCGTTCGCGCACAAGGCCGGCCTGCACGCCAGCGCCATCAAGGTCAGCCCGGAGCTCTACAACCACCTCGACCCGTCCGTCGTCGGCAACGACATGCGCATCCTGGTCACCGAGATGGCCGGCCGGGCCTCCGTCGAGCTCAAGGGCCGCGAGCTCGGCGTCGACCTGGCCGGGCACGCCGACGCCGTCGGCCGCGTCGTCGACCGGGTCAAGGTCCTCGAGGCCGACGGCTGGTCGTTCGAGGCCGCCGACGCCTCCTTCGAGCTGCTGCTGCGCTCCCAGCTGCCCGGTGCCCCGGCGCCGCTGTTCACGCTGGAGAGCTACCGGACGACAGTCGAGCACTGGGGCAACGGCGTCGTCGTCAGCGAGGCGACGGTGAAGGTGCACCTGCCCGGCCCCGACGGCACCAGCGAGCGGGTGATCAGCACCGCCGAGGGCAACGGCCCGGTCAACGCGCTGGACAACGCGCTGCGGCAGGCGCTGGTGAGCCGCCACCCGGAGCTGGCCGACGTCTCGCTGGCCGACTACAAGGTCCGCATCCTGGGCTGGAAGGGCGGCACGAGCGCCACCACGCGGGTGCTGGTCGACACCACCGACGGCGTGGGGGAGTGGACCACCGTGGGCGTCCACGCCAACATCGTCGAGGCCTCCTGGCACGCCCTCGTCGACGCCCTCACCTACGCCGTCCACTGCCGCTGACGACAGCGCTGGTGCACCTCCGGCGCCGGTGCCGCACCGCCGCGCACACCGTCGCCGGCCGTCCACAGATCCCGCCGGCCGGGCACCCTGCGTGCCGTGCTCGCGCAGGGTGCCCGGCATGGACGTGGACGCCGTCGTCGGGCCCGCAGGCTGGGCCACCCGGGCGGAACTGCTCGGTCGCACGAGCGCGCGGACCCTCTTCGCGTGGGTGACCGGCGGGAAGCTGGTCCGGCTCCAGCCCGGCGTGTTCGCCACGCCCGCAGCGGCCCGGAGGTGGCGGGTGCGGGTGGCGGCGGCGCTCACCGACCGCGGCGGGGTGGCCAGCCACGGGACGGCGCTGGCGCCGTGGGGGCTCGTGCCCCCGCCGGCGGGCCCGGTGCACGTCACCGTCGAGGACCGCCGCAGCGCCCGGGGGTCGGCCGGCGTCGTGCTGCACCGGAACTCCCGGGCCCTGGCCGACCGACGGCGCGTCGACGGCCTGCCGGTGACGTCGGTCGAGCGGGCCGTCGTCGACGCGTGGGGGGACCCGCCGCCCGCGAGGAGCGAGGTCCGGGCCGCCGCGATCACCGCGGTCCGGCAGCGGCTGTGCCGCCCCGCCGACCTCGCGTACGAGCTGGACCTGAGCACGCGGTTGCCGGGTCGGGCGCAGCTCGCCGGCTTGGTGGGCCTGCTGGCCGACGGGTGCCGCAGCGAGCTCGAGATCTGGGGCTGCCTCCACGTGCTGCGCGCGCCGGGCATGCCGGCTTTCACGCAGCAGCGCCGGATCGCCGTGGGGCCGGAGACGTTCGTCCTGGACGCCGCCTACGAGGACGCGATGCTCGCGGTGGAGCTGGACGGCGCCGCCTGGCACGGCTCGAACCGGCAGCGGGAGTCCGACATCCGCCGCGACTCGCTGCTCGCGGCGGTCGGCTGGCAGACGCTGCGCTACGGCTACCGCAGGCTGACGACGGCGCCGGGGGAGTGCCGGCGCGACGTCCTGGCGACGTACCGGGCCCGCCGTCGGCTGCTGGGCGGGGACAGCGTGCGCTGAGGTGCAGCGGAGAGCGCACGGCCTGCACCTGAGCGCACGCTGTCGCACCCGGAGTCGGCCCCGGGACTCAGCCGCGGGGTCTGACCTCGCCCATCGGGCCGAAGCCGCTGACCTCCGGCGCGTCCACGTAGATGATCTGGGGCTGCTCGGCGACCAGGTCCGACATCCAGTCGAACGCCGCCTTCGCGTGCGGGGTGGCCACGTGCGAGGCGCCGGCGTCGGAGTCCCGGAAGCCCTCGACGCAGACGAACGTGTTCGGGTCGAGCACGCTGCGCGACCACTCGAAGAAGAGGCTGCCCTCCTCGGCGTTCACCGCCGCCGCGTACTCGTCGGCCTTCGTCCGGAACTCCTCGATCCGGTCGGGGCGGACGGGGAACTTGATGACGATCAGGATCACGGCATCTCCTGTGGTCGATCCGAGTGGGGCCCGGAGGGCTCCGCGCAGGAGCGGCCGAGGGGGCTCCGCCCGGTCGGGGACGGCTCCTGGCCGCGGTGTCGTCCGGAGGACGACAGTGTCACAGCGGGTCGAGCCGGCGGCGCAGCAGGCAGAAGGGGTTGCCCTCCGGGTCGGCGAGCACGTGCCAGCTCTCCTCCCCGCTCTGCCCGACGTCGGCGCGGGTGGCGCCGAGGTCGAGCAGCCGCTGCAGCTCGGCGTCCTGGTCGCGGTCGGTGGCGTTGACGTCGAGGTGCAGCCGCGGCTTCCCCGGCTCCCAGTGCTCGACGGGGGCGAAGACCAGGGTGGGTGCCGCACCGCCGAACCCGGCCTCCGGGCCGATCTCGACCGCGCCGTCCTCGTCCCGGCCGAGCACCCGGTACCCGAGCACCTCCGCCCACCAGGCGGCCAGCGCCTCGGGGTCGCGGCTGTCGACGACGATCTCGCTCAGGCGGCAGGCCACGACGGTCACCGTAGGCCGCACGGCGGCGCCCCGCGGGGTCAGTAGCCTCGACGGCGTGCGCATCGTCCGCTTCGCCTCGCCCTCGGGCCTGTCCTTCGGCGTCCTCGACGGCGACGGCCAGGTCGCCCAGGTCGAGGGCCACCCCTTCGCCACCCTGTCCTTCACCGGCCGGCGCTTCGCGCAGGCGGACGTGCGGCTGCTCTCGCCGATCCTGCCGAGCAAGGTGGTCTGCGTCGGCAAGAACTACGCCGAGCACGTCAAGGAGATGGACACCGGGGACGCCCCCGAGCGGCCGCTGCTGTTCCTCAAGCCCTCGACGTCGGTGATCGGCCCGGGCGACGCCATCCGCATCCCCGCCGGCAGCACCAACGTCCACCACGAGGTCGAGCTCGCCGTCGTCATCGGCGGCACCGGCGCCCGCAACCTCACCCCCGAGCAGGTCCCGGCCGCCGTCTTCGGCTACACGATCGGCAACGACGTCACCGAGCGGGACATGCAGAAGGCCGACGGGCAGTGGACCCGCGCCAAGGGCTTCGACTCCTTCTGCCCGCTGGGGCCCTGGATCGAGACCGACCTGCGCGGCCTGGGCAAGGACCCGGCCGACCTGGAGATCACCTGCACCGTCGACGGCGAGCAGCGCCAGGCCGGCCGCACCAGCCAGCTGCTCTTCGACGTCCCGACGCTGGTCTCCTACATCTCCCAGGTCATGACGCTGCTGCCCGGCGACGTCGTCCTCACCGGCACCCCCGCCGGGGTCGGCCCGATCCGCCCCGGCCAGCGCGTCGAGTGCGCCGTCGAGGGCCTGGGCTCGCTGGTCAACGGCGTCAGCGGCGCCGACACCGTCTCCACCGCCGGCGGTGCCCGGTGACCGTCACCCGCTTCTGCCCCTCGCCGACCGGCCTGGTGCACGTCGGCGCCATGCGCACGGCGCTGTTCAACTGGGCGCACGCCCGGCACACCGGCGGCACCTTCGTCTTCCGCATCGAGGACACCGACGCCGCCCGCGACTCCGAGGAGTCCTACCGGCACCTGCTCGACTGCATGCGCTGGCTGGGCCTGGACTGGGACGAGGGCCCCGAGGTCGGCGGCCCGCACGGCCCCTACCGGCAGTCCGAGCGGCACGAGGTGTACCGCGAGGTCGCCGCGAAGCTGGTGGCGGCCGGGCACGTCTACGAGTCCTTCTCCACCAACGAGGAGGTCGAGGCGCGGCGCCGGGCGGCCGGGCAGGACCCCAAGCTCGGCTACGACAACGCCGACCGCTCCCTCACCGACGCGCAGAAGGCGGCCTTCCGCGCCGAGGGCCGCGAGCCGGTGCTGCGGCTGCGGATGCCCGACACCGACCTGGTCTGGACCGACCTCATCCGCGGGGAGGTGCGCTTCGCCGCCGGGTCGGTGCCCGACTTCGTGCTGCTGCGCGGCAACGGCGTGCCGCTCTACCCGTTCACCAACCCGGTCGACGACGCCCTGATGGGCGTCACCGACGTGCTGCGCGGCGAGGACCTGCTGCCCTCGACCCCCCGCCAGCTCGCCCTGTACCAGGCGCTCACCGACGTCGGCGTCGCGACGGGCACCCCGCGGTTCGGGCACCTGCCGCTGGTGTTCGGCGAGGGCAACAAGAAGCTGTCCAAGCGCGACCCGCAGTCGAACTTCGACGTCTACCGCGAGCGGGGCTTCCTGCCCGAGGGCCTGGTCAACTACCTGGCGCTGCTCGGCTGGGCCATCGCCGACGACCGCGACGTGTTCTCCCCGGCCGAGATGGTCGAGGCCTTCGACGTCACCCGGGTCAGCGCCAACCCGGCCCGCTTCGACTTGAAGAAGGCCGAGGCGATCAACGCCACGCACGTGCGCGCGCTGCCGGTCGAGGACTACGTCGCCCGGGTGGTGCCCTTCCTCGCCCGCGCCGGCCTGGTCACCGACCCGCCCACGCCCGAGCAGGACCGGGTGCTGCGCGCGATCGCGCCGATGGCGCAGGAGCGCACGGTGGTGCTCTCGGACGCCGTCGGCCTGCTGGGCTTCCTGTTCACCGAGGACGTCGAGGTCGACCCCGCGGCCGCGGCCAAGAACCTGCGGCCCGAGGACGGCGAGGTGCTCGACGCCGCCGCGGCCGCGCTGCGCGGCCTCGACGAGTGGACGACGCCGCGCATCGAGCAGGCGCTCAAGGAGGCGCTAGTCGAGGGCCTCGGTCGCAAGCCGCGCCAGGCGTTCGGGCCGGTGCGGGTGGCGCTCAGCGGCCGCACGGTCTCCCCGCCGCTCTACGAGTCCATCGAGCTGCTCGGCCGCGACCGCACGGTCGGCCGCCTGGAGAGCGCCCGCGAGACCCACACCCGCGGATGAGCACCCCGCCCGGCGGCCTCCCCGGGGGGCCGTGGACCGGCGACCCGGCCGACGAGCCCTACACCGGCCCGCCGCCCACCGGTCCCTACGGGGCGCCGGCGCGGGTGCCCGGCACGCTCGGCGCGGGACTGCCGCCCTGGGCGAGCGCCGGTCCCGGCGCCCCCGCCGGGCCGGTGCCGTGGCCGCTGGGACCGGTGCCCCTGCCGCCGGGCCACGCCTGGCCGGCACCACCCCCGCCCGGCCCGCACGGGCCCGCCCCGTTCCCGCCCGGGGTCGTGCTGGCGCCGCCGCCGGGCACCCCACCGCACGACGTGCCGGTGCCCTACCTGCTGGTCATGCGCGCGCGGGACTGGGCGTGGTGGCGGCCGCTGCTGGGCCTGCTGCTGTTCACCGTCGCCTACGCCGTGGCGGCGTTCGTCGTCGTGCTCGCCGTCCTGCTGACCGGCGTCGAGCCCGACCTGCAGCTGCTGGACCTGGTCGACCCAGGTGTGCTGCTCCTCACCAACCTCTCGCTGATCGTCGCGATCCCCATCGTGTGGCTGCTGTGGGTGGTCGCCCACGGGATGCGGCCGGGCTGGTCGTCGTCGGTGCTGGCGCGGGTGCGCTGGCGGCTGCTCGCGCCGCTGACGCTGCTGGCGCTGGCCACCCTCGGCGTCGGCATCGCCGTGTCGGTGGGACTGGGCTTCGCCTTCGGCGAGACCGGCGCCACCGGACCGGTCGACGACCTCGCCTGGCTGCTGCTGGTCGTGGTGCTCACCACGCCGCTGCAGTCGGCCGCCGAGGAGTACGTGTTCCGCGGCTACCTCAGCCAGGCGATCGCCGGGTGGCTCGGGAACCCGCGCACCGGGGCGGTCACGGCCGCGGTCGTCACCGCCGCGCTGTTCTCGCTGGCGCACGCGCCCGGCGACGTCGTCACCTTCCTCGACCGGTTCGTCTTCGGCCTGGCCGCGTCGGCCGTGGTGTGGCTCACCGGCGGGCTGGAGGCGGCGATCGTCCTGCACGCGGTCAACAACGTGGTGGTGTTCATCCTGGCCGGGACGCTGGGGGAGGGGGTGGCCACCGACGAGGTGGCACCCGGGGTCGGGCTGGTGTCCCTGCTGCTCACGGTCCTGGCGATGGGGGCCTACGTGGCGGCGGTCGCGGGCTCGCGCCGGCGGCTGCGGTACGAGCTGCTCACCGGCGCGCGGGACCTGCGCGTCCCGGCCCCCGACCCGCGGGCCCGGGGGTGGTGACACGGGCGTCCGGGACGTCGGGTATCGTTCTCCCCGGCGCCGCGAGGTGCCGGCCAAGACCTTGGGGTATGGGGTAATTGGCAGCCCGACGGATTCTGGCTCCGTTAGTCTAGGTTCGAGTCCTGGTACCCCAGCGAGGAAGCACCACCTCCTCAGAGCACGACCGCACCACCGCACGGCCCCGTCGTCTAGCGGCCCAGGACGCCGCCCTCTCACGGCGGTAGCGAGGGTTCGAATCCCTTCGGGGCTACAGCGCAGCGAGAGCCCCCGGTCACCGACCGGGGGCTCTCGCCGTCCCCGGGCCCGAGTGGACCGTGATCGGCGGGGGGAATAGCGTTCGCGGGGCCCCTCCTCACCGGGCCCGTGGACGGAGGTAGCGCAGGGTGATCCGGACCTCTCGCCGGCTGGCCGACGGCCGCGAGATCATCTACTTCGACGCCGACGGCAGCGTTCCCGCCGAGGGCGCCCACGCCGCCGAGGACACCCGCGACCTGCCGCCGGTGAGCACCCGCTCGCAGCTGCGCTGGGACGCGCTGCTGGGCGAGTGGGTGGTGGTCGCCGCGCACCGGCAGACCCGCACGTTCCTGCCGCCGGCCGACCAGTGCCCGCTGGACCCCTCCCGGCCGGGCCGGCCCACCGAGGTGCCCGACTCCGAGTACCAGGTCGTCGTCTTCGAGAACCGCTTCCCGTCGCTGTCCACCGGGGTCGACACCGACCTCCCGCCGACCGCGCCCGGGGCCCCGCTGGCCGAGCTGCGCCCCGGGCTGGGCCGCACCGAGGTCGTCCTGTTCACCAGCGACCACGACCAGCACTTCGCCGGCCTGGGCCGCGACCGGGCGCGCCTGGTCGTCGACGTGTGGGCCGACCGCACCGCGGAGCTGGGCGCGATCGACGGCGTCGAGCAGGTGTTCTGCTTCGAGAACTCCGGCGAGGAGATCGGGGTGACGCTGTCGCACCCCCACGGGCAGATCTACGCCTACCCGTTCGTGACGCCGCGGGTCGAGCGGCTGCTGACCTCGGTGCGCCGGCACCGGGAGGCCACCGGCGGCGACCTGTTCGCCGAGGTGGTCGAGGCCGAGCGCAGCGGCCCGCGGGTGGTGGCGGCCAACGACTCGTGGGTGGCCTTCGTGCCCGCCGCGGCCCGCTGGCCCTACGAGGTGCAGCTGTTCCCCACCCGCCGGGTGCCCGACCTGCCCGCCCTCGACGACGCCGAGCGCGACGACCTCGCCGCGATCTACCTGGACGTGCTCGGCCGCTTCGCGCACCGCTTCGACACCCCGATGCCCTACATCGCCGCCTGGAACCAGGCCCCGGTGCACACCGGCCGCGAGGACTGGTGGCTGCACCTGCAGCTGTTCTCGCTGCGCCGCGCGCCGGGCAAGCTCAAGTACCTGGCCGGCTCGGAGTCGGGCATGGGGGCGTTCATCACCGACACCAACCCCGAGGACGTCGCCGAGCAGCTGCGGGCCGTGGTGGTCCCGTGAGCGCCGCCCCCGACACCGGCGTCCCCGACGACGCGACGGCGGCGGCCCGCGCGGCGCAGGCCTTCACCGACCGCTTCGGCGCCGCGCCCGAGGGCGTCTGGGCCGCGCCCGGCCGGGTCAACGTCATCGGCGAGCACACCGACTACAACGGCGGGCACGTGCTGCCCGTCGCCCTGCCGCACACCACGCGGGCCGCCGTCGCCCGCCGCGACGACGGCCGGCTGGTCCTCGCCTCCCTGCAGCACCCGGGGTCCGACGCCGACGTCGCGGTCGCCGACCTCACCCCCGGCACGCCCGGCGGCTGGGCCGGCTACCCGGCCGGCGTCGTCGAGCAGGTGCGCGCGTCCGTGCCCGGCGGGCTGAGCCTGGTCGTCGACGGCGACGTGCCCTCCGGCGCCGGGCTGTCGTCGTCGGCGGCCCTGGAGTGCGCCGTCGCCCTGGCGGTGAGCGACCTGCTCGGCCTGGGGCTGGGCCCCGACGACCTCGTCGACGTCGCCCGGCGGGCCGAGAACGACTTCGTCGGCGCGCCCACCGGCATCCTCGACCAGTCGGCGTCGGTGCTGTGCACCGCCGGCCACGCCCTGCACCTCGACACCCGCGACCGCAGCTGGGACCAGGTGCCGCTCGACCTCGAGGCCGCCGGCCTGGCGCTGCTCGTCGTCGACTCCGGCACCACCCACGACCACGCCGAGAGCGGCTACGGCGAGCGCCGCCGGCAGTGCGAGGAGGCCGCCCGGCGCCTCGGCGTCGAGCTGCTGTGCGACGTGCACGACGTGGCCGACCTCGCCCCGCTCGACGACGGCAGCGAGGAGGGCACGGTGCTGCTGCGCCGGGCGCGCCACGTCGTGACCGAGGACGCGCGGGTGGCCGAGGTGGTCGCGCTGCTGCGCGGCGGCGCCGACCCGCGCGCGATCGGGCCGGTCCTCACCGCCGGGCACGTCTCGCTGCGCGACGACTTCGAGGTCTCGGTGCCCGCGCTCGACGCCGTCGTCGAGGCGGCGCTGGGCGCCGGCGCCCACGGTGCCCGGATGGTCGGCGGCGGCTTCGGCGGCAGCGCCGTCGCCCTGGTCGACGCCGACGCCGTGGACGCCGTCGGCACGGCCGTCACCGAACGTGCGAGTGCCCCCCGCTCCTTCGTCGTGGTCCCCTCGGCGGGTGCCCGGCGCCTGACCTGACCGACCCGGACTGGAGGCCTCCGTGGACCTGAGACTCGACGCGACCTTCGTCGACTACCTGCTCGTGGCCGCCTACTTCGGCGTGGTGCTGATGATCGGCTTCGCGGCGCGGCGGCGGGTGTCCGACAGCCTCGACTTCTTCCTCTCCGGCCGCTCGCTGCCGGCGTGGGTGACCGGGCTGGCGTTCATCTCGGCCAACCTCGGTGCGGTCGAGATCGTCGGCATGTCGGCCAACGGCGCGCAGTACGGCATGGCCACCATGCACTACTTCTGGATCGGCGCGGTCCCGGCCATGCTGTTCCTCGGCGTCGTGATGATGCCCTTCTACTACGGGTCGAAGGTCCGCAGCGTCCCCGAGTTCATGCGCCGCCGGTTCGGCACCGGCGCCCACCTGGTCAACGCGCTCAGCTTCGCCCTGGCGCAGATCCTCATCGCCGGCATCAACCTCTACCTGCTGGCCACGATCGTCGAGGCGCTGCTGGGCTGGCCGCTGTGGCTGTCGCTGATCGTCGCGGCCGCGGTGGTGCTCAGCTACATCACCCTCGGCGGGCTGTCGGCGGCCATCTACAACGAGGTCCTGCAGTTCTTCGTCATCGTCGCCGCGCTGCTGCCGCTCACCCTCATCGGCCTGCACCGGGTCGGTGGCGTCGGCGGGCTGATCGACGGGTACAACAGCTCCGGCCGGGCCGAGGAGCTCACCTCGTGGCCGGCCACGGAGCTCTCCGGCATCGAGAGCCCCGTCCTGTCGGTGATCGGCATCGTCTTCGGCCTGGGCTTCGTGCTGTCGTTCGGCTACTGGACGACGAACTTCGTCGAGGTGCAGCGGGCGATGGCGACCAAGTCGATGTCCGCGGCCCGCAGCACGCCGATCATCGGTGCCTACCCGAAGATGTTCATCCCGTTCATCGTCGTGATCCCCGGGATGATCGCCACGCTGCTGGTGCCGGAGGTCGCCGAGGCCCGCGCGAGCTCCTCGACCGACTTCGACTACAACGACTCGATCCTGCTGCTCATCCGCGACACCCTGCCCAACGGCCTGCTCGGTGTGGCCCTGGCCGGTCTGCTGGCGGCGTTCATGGCGGGCATGGCGGCCAACATCTCCGCCTTCAACACCGTCTTCAGCTACGACCTGTGGCAGCAGTACGTGAAGAAGGACCGGCCCGACGGCTACTACCTCGCCGTGGGCCGGTGGGCGACGGTCGGCGCCACCGTGGCCGCCATCGGGACGGCGCTGATCGCGTCGGGCTACACGAACCTGATGGACTACCTGCAGACGCTGTTCGGGTTCTTCAACGCCCCGCTGTTCGCCACGTTCATCCTCGGCATGTTCTGGAAGCGGATGACGCCGACCGCCGGCTGGGCGGGCCTGGTGTCCGGCACGTTCGCCGCGGTCGCCGTCGCCTTCCTCAGCGAGGACGCGTTCGGGACGGTGTCGGTGGGCGTGCTCCCGCTGACCGGGCAGGGCGCGAGCTTCGTCGCCGCCAGCGCCGCGTTCGTCGTCGACATCATCGTGAGCGTCGCGGTCAGCCAGGTGACCGCGCCCAAGCCGGTGGCCCAGCTCGCCGGCCTGGTCTACTCCGAGACGCCCAAGGAGCAGCGCACCGACCCCGACGCGCACCGGCTGCCGTGGTACCAGTCGCCGACCAAGCTCGCCGGCATCGCGCTGGTCATGGTCATCATCCTCAACGTGATCTTCCGCTGACGTCAGGAGCACGGTCATGAGCAGCAGCACCTCGCACACCGGCGGGTCGCCGCACGCGGCCGGCGCCTTCGACGTCCGCAACGTCATCGCGTTCCTCATCGGCGCCTACGGCATCGTGCTGGTCCTCGTGGGCCTGTTCGGCAACACCGAGGAAGAGCAGGAGCTGACCGGCGGCCTCAACGCCAACCTGTGGGCCGGACTCGCGATGGTCGTCTTCGCCGCGGCCTTCGTGCTGTGGTCGCGGCTGCGCCCGATCGTCGTCGAGGCCCCGCCGGACCGGCAGGACCCCGAGGACGACGGGAGCGGCACGCCGCAGGCCCGGGGGCACTGAGCCCGGCGACGCCGGACGGCAGCGTGTGCGCCGGCGCCGCGTTCCACGTGCTGGAACGCGGCGCCGG
>NZ_JBJGYP010000034.1:0-48927 GCF_054050055.1 Geodermatophilus sp. SYSU D00814 | reverse complement strand
CGTCGACGACGAGCATCGCCGCCTGCCGGCGGAACTCCTCGGAGTACTTGCTGACCCTCCCCAACCGGGGCCTCCTCCCTGGCTGCTGCCAAGTCTGGAGGTGTCCGGCCCACGGGGGTCACTTCACCCGGCCGTGCATGGCCGCACCGGCCGACCCCGCACCTCCGATCGGGACGTGCCGGAGGGCATCGCCTTCGTGCTGTCCACCGACCTCGGCTGGGCCAAGCTGCCGGTCGAGCTCGACTACGGCTCGGGCTGGACCTGCTGGCGGCGGATGCACGCATGGGCCGACGTCGGCGTCTTCGACCGGCCGCACACCGCCGTGCTCGACCGCGTGGGCGAGCAAGGCCGGCTGGACTGGTCCCGGGCCAGCCTCGACAGCGTCAGCATCCGAGCCAAGAGGGGGTGAGCTGACCGGGGCGAACCCCACCGACCTGGCCAAGCGCGGCACCAAGTACGACCTGCTCGTCGACGCGCACGGACTGCCGCTCAACGTGCTGGTCAACTGTGCTAACCGGCACAACAGCCTCTTCGTCGCACCCCTCCTCGACGGCATGTCGGCCATCTGCCGCGGCAGCCGCGGCCACCCGCGACGAAAACCGGTCAAGCTGCACGGGGACAAGGGCTACGACATCCCGCGGGTCCGCCGTTACCTGCGCCGCCGCGGGATTACCGCGCGGATCGCCCGCCTCGGCCGGGACCCCAGCACTCGTCTGGGTCGGCACCGCTGGGTCGTCGAACGCACGCTGGGCTGGCTGCTGTCCTACAAACGCCTGGCCCTGCGCTACGACCGCAGCGCCTCGACGATCACCGCGCTGGCCCGCCTGGCCGTCACCCTCATCTGTGCTCGCAGGCTCCCGACGAACTCACACAACGTCTTCCAAAGCTTGCCGACCGAGCCGACAGCCCTGGGTCCGTCGGCCGGGGATGGCAGGAGCCGGTGGAAGATCGAGCCGTGAGAGCTATAGCCAGCTGCTCCACTACCGCTCGACCTCATGAGGAGCCAAGGACCTTGATGCACGACAGGGAACTAGCCGCCTGGCATGAGGCCGGGCACGCTGTCGCGGCGGTGATGCGCGGGGACTCCCGGCTGATCACCGTCGGCCTCGGCGACCGCCACGGGGAAGGCACGACCTGGCGGCGGGGAGCAGCCTGGGATGGGCCCTTCGTTGCCTACGCCGGCCCCTGGGCGGAAGCCCGTCGGACGTGGGGCGACCGCGACCTGGAGGACGAGGACGACGACGGCCTGACGTTCGACGACTACCTGCTGGGTGTGCTGCTTGAACAGAGGGACGATGCGGCAGTGCTCGATGCCGCCAGCCTGGAGGCGCGGGCCACCGGGCTGGCACCCGAACGAAACCGACAGACAGAGATGGTCTGGCGGATGGAACTGGAGCGTGTCTGGCCCACCATCGCGGCAGTGTCCAAGGCGCTACTCGCTGGCGCCACGGTCACGCATGAGCATGTGGACCGTCTGCTGGATGCCTCCTGGGAGGGCGTCGACCAGCTCCCATGAGGCTTCTTGCTGAGCCAGGCTCCTCCCCCACTGCAGTTCAGTTGCCTGCGGCGCGGAACTGGTCGACGACGCTCTGCGGGATGCGGCCGCGCGGCGAGACGTCGATCTTCTTCGCCTTGGCCCAGGCGCGAACGGCCTGCGGGCTGTAGTCCACGGGTGCGGCCGCCTTCGCGCCGGTGGCTGTGGCCCGGACCCGGTTCTGCCGGCCACCGACCTTCCGGGCGGCCCGGACGTAGCGGTCGAGCGTCGCCCGCATCTCGCTCGCGTGGTCGTTGGTCAGGTCGATCTCATACTGGCGGCCGTCGAGAGCGAAGTTGACAGTCTGACCGCCATCCTGCCCGATCTCGGTGTCGTCCAGGTCGTCGACAAGACGGATAACGGTACGCTGCGCCATCGGTACTCCCTCATTCGGTGAATGCACCGACAATACCGCAGGGAATAGGCTCGAGCCTCGGATAGTGCCTCCAAGGAGTGAATGGATGCATGCCGCCCGCGACGCTCTGAAAGAGCCTTAGCGGCGCTAGGAGGCTGCGGCGATGTCCCGTCACCCAGCGTTCACTCAATTGCTGACGAGCTCGGCCTCGGCGGCTGGCTGCACTCCCATTGAACACTGCCTTGCCTGACCGGAATCAGTGGCGTGATGCAAACCGGCGGCCGCGGTCGCCGTGGCTAGCACTACCGCCAGCGAGACGAAGGGCCATCAAAGGGGCCCGCCCAGAATCCAGAGGAAGACAGCCACTCGGCTGACAGAGGCACTACTGGCAACCCGCCTCCCACTTGGTGGCGCCAGAGCCTAGAGCCGGCGTCACGTCCGATGCGGGGCTGCCGCGAGAAGCCGCGTCCGCGCGCGAGGCGACCGGACACTCCAATCGACGCGGAGGGCCTGGCCGTCGGCGTGGATACGGAGCGCCAGGTTTTGCGACGCGCATCGGGCGGCGCGCAGCGGCCGAGGCCAGCGTAGGCGTGGTGCGGAGCGGACGATCACTGAGGAGTCCAATGCCGTGCCCCCGGCCGGCAGCCCGAGGAACGGAACCTGGTGGAAGGTCAAGCGGAGCTACCCGGGTCGGCCGAGAGCGTTCTTCACCTTAAAGGCTACTCGCTGACGGCTCTCAAGAACGCGCCCCAAAGTGGCCCGTCAAGGACATTGGCCGCCGCATGGGCCAGCCTGATCAATGAGCGAGGAAGCTCGACAGTCATCCAATCTTGAATCCCCTCTCATTGATGTTCTTCGTCAAGCGGGCTTCGCACCCGGCTCTGCAGATCCACCGTCAATTCAGTTCGAAGCGAGGAGAAAGCAGTGTATAGCCGTTCGTAGTCCGCTTGGGCGCTAACCCACATCTCCCCGGGGCCATCGTTCTCTGCAACAGATGCAAGCTCCTCTTGCAGTCTCCGATAGGCCAATTGCGCCTCCTGGGAGAGATACATTCCTCCCTGGTCCGAGAAGTACCAGTCTTTGAGCTTTAAGGCCAGCGCTCGTGCATCGTTGTACGTAAAACGGGGGTTGGGAGGATAGCGCGACAGTTGCTTTCCTAGCTCCCACAGTGGGCGATACGCCGAGTCGCGCTTATTTCTAAGGTCGAGGTCGACCTGCATCAGCCGGTCAAGGCGCCTCGCCAACGCCGCCTCGGCCTGAGATAGTTCGCTCCTGACCGTATCCTCAGATGACCGCAGCGAGCTCTCCACCTTCCTTTCCGAGACGTTCAGGGAACTTTGAAACTTCCTCTCGACACCGCCCACTATCGCCCGCTGCACCAAGAAAAAGGCGAGAATGATGACGATAGTCCAAGCGCCAGTCAATCCGGCATACCCCAAGAGATCTGGCAATTCCTCGCTCCGTTCCTTGACGCGGCCTGCAGGACGAATAGGCTGGCGGCGCGTGTGGCGATGCGGCCGCAGCTCAGTCGAGGCTCACTGGGCGCCACCTTCCTGGCTTCTTGCGTGCCCGGGCAGCAGGCGCCACTCTGTCGTCTCTTCGACCTCTGCTGGGACTTCCGCAACGGGCGCGAAGTCGGCGGCGGCCCACATCGGCTTCTGGTCGGCGGGCACGTCACCCACATCCACCAGCTTCGATGAAGACGGGGCGAAGTCATTCAACTGAGTTTCGATGAACTGCAACTCGCTGACAGATGCCCGGCCCACCCTCCAGCAGATCCGCACCCTGCCCGCGACGTCGAATGGCCAAAGAAGCGCCATGCGCCCATGGAACATCTTCGCTTCGTACGGCTGCTGACCGTCCACCATTCGCTCGAAGCCGAAACCCTTGGGAAGCAGAGCAACGAGCACACACTGGGCGCCGGTCGCCAGTCCGCCCTCGGTCCAGCACAGCACCAGGCGATCGCTCATTCGTCGAGGACGAGCCGTATACTGCGCGGGTCCAGTGGCATGAGGAGGCGCGGCAACGTAGACCACCCCACCGGCCACAGGGTGATATGCCGGGTCATCGGCGCGCTCGGCACTCCAGGAGACTCTCAGCGGCTCGGGACCAACAGCATCCCAGTGGTCAACGAGACAGAAGAATCCGGCTTCGTCCTCTCGGAAGTCCAGCACCACGCAGTGTGAGACAGTCTCTGGCGCCATGTTGCCCCCTTCGTCGCTCAGGCGGGACGGACCTCCGCCCACTGAAAGGGTGACGGGGCCGAAGTCCCCCCGCCAGGGGCTCTGCACGCTCCGTACCAGCGGGAACCGCCGAGACACATCTGACGCTCAGTGATTGCGGACGCGCGACGCTGCGTGTGTCCGAGCGGCCACTTCCGGAGGAAGGCTGCCAATCGCAGCACTGCCCGAAGCTCACACTCAGCCTGCAGATCGCCCGAACCCCTTTCGGGGTGCAGGCGGTCGCAAGTCCCCCAGGCGCCTGGCCGGGCACATCGTCAACGCGGCTCCGCTAGACAGCCCCACCGAGCCTGTCAGGGCTGGCGGAGGCGAGGCCAGCGCTCCGGGTGTCCCGCCCACCAGGCCACGATGTCGACCGCGCGGAGCAGCGAGATCGGCGGATCCACTGCAAGCGCGGCGACGTCCTCGAAGAACCCGCGGTCGGCCTCGATGTCCGCCCGGACGGCGTCGGAGAAGACGAGATAGAACTCCCCCCAGGACCGCCCCGGCAGCGGCGGGATCCGTGGCGCCGCCCCGTACTGGTACACGTTCTCGACGTGGCGGTCCCACAGCGGAATCAGGTGCGGCCGCTTGCGGTGCAGCACCTTGGACAGGATGGTGCCCTTGACACCGGGAATGCCGCGGCGGTCGAGCAGCGTGAGCATGTGGCAGACGCGCGCGCGCTCGTCGTCGGTCGCGTCGAAGATCGAGGCGGCCGGCCGGATCTGGTCCAGGGACTCCTGCAGCTGTGGCCTGACCGCTTGCAGGCTCTCGTAGACGCCCAGGTCGAAGTGCTGGACGTTGAGCAGTGGCGGGCTCAGCAGATCGGCGTCGGTCAGCGGCCCCAGCGCCCGTCCGGCCTCGTACCGCTCATAGGCCGGGTAGCCCCACCCGGACCCGTCGGTGAGGTAACTCCGCGCATGCTCGAGCACCTCGGCCTTAAGGACCCGGATCCCGCCCACGCGCACTGTTGTCACGGCCCGGCAGCCTGGCATGCGGGAAAGCCTAGGGCCGTGATCCCCCGTCCTCTGCGTGTCCGGGACGCGTCCGGTACACCCGAGCTCCTGCGGCCATGCCAGGTTCTCGGTTTGATCATCTGGCCAGGCGCTGCACTGCGTTGAAGCGGCCACTCACGCTCAGGGGTCGATGAGGAACTGTGCGATCAATTTCTGCCCGTCCTTGGAGAATGGGGTCATGCTTAATCTGAGACCCCCGGGGCTGCGGCCGGTGCGTGCGGGACCTTTCGTTCCCAGCTCATTACGGCGCCATACCGGCGCGATGGGCGAGGTCCCCTGGCGTCGCGGTCCCGCCCAGGGTGAACTGCTCAAGAGGTCAGGTGAGTTCCGCACGTGCACCGGAATCCTTCTCTGCTCCGCCGTGCCGGTCCTCGATGTCGCATGGCCGAGCTCGCGGTGCCGTATGCGGCGTAGCTCGAGCAACGAGCCCAGCAGGACTTGCAAGATCTTGCAGCCTCGGTGGCGGGCAGGGGGGACTTCCTGACTGTGCTGCGCAGGAGTTGGGGCTGTAGCGCACCGGATGACTGGCCCATGAGGCGTCTCCTCGAGGCAGCCGCGGTCTCGATGCCAAAGATGGCCCTGTAGATCCACTACAGCAGTGGCTCAGTCGAGTCGGCTTTCAGCGTCGTTGCCACCCCGCATCGAGCTGCTGTATCGGATCACCCGTTCTAGGTGTTCGGTCATCCGATGGCTGGGGCCGAGCACGCGCCGGCAGCGTCGCAGGGTGTCCTCGCCAAGGGCGCGGGCCGGTTCAGCCTGATCAAGCAGCTTGTGGACTTCGGTGAGCGCAACCGCAGTCCAGAGGGCGATTGCGTGGTCGGGGCCAAACACCCGGCGGGCACGCTGCAGCGTGTCCTCACCGAGGACCTGAGCTGACGCCACTTCACCTAGCTGGACAGATGCGTGCATCAAGGCGACCGCCCCTACCACAGTGGTGGCGTGGTTCGCGCCGAGCAGCTGGCGGCTGCGCTGCAGGGTGTCCTGTCCCAGGACACGAGCTGACTCCGCCTCGCCCGCCTCGGTAAGGGCGATGCTCAAGGTAGCCGCCGCCCAGAGGGTGAGGAAGTGGTCCTGACCATGCAGCCGACGGCAGTGCTGCAGAGTGTCCTCACTCAGGACACGAGCCGACTCCACCTCACCCATGAAGGTTTGGGCGACTGCCAATGCATCCGCCGTCCACAAGGTGAGGAAGTGATCCGGACCGACCACCCGACGACAGCGCTCCAGCGTGTCCTCGCCCAAGTGCCGGGCGGCCGCCAACTCGCCTATCCTGGCGAGGGTGCCAGTCAAGGCGGCCGCCGCCTCCAGGGTGGTGGCATGGTCCGGACCAAGCACCCGGCCGCAACGCTCCAGGGTGTCCTCGCCCAGGGCACGAGCCGGCTCGACTTCACCGAGTGAGGCATGCAGGCCGGTCAGGGTAGCCGCCGCCTCCAGGGTGGTGGCATGGTCCGGACCAAGCACCCGGCGGCAACGCTCGAGCGTGTCCTCCCCAAGGTGCTGGGCGGCCACCGTCTCGCCTAGTCCGATCAGGGCCAAAGCAAGGGCGATGGCTGCCCGCAAGGCAGTCGCGTGATCCGGACCGAGCACCCGGCGGCAGCGCTGCAGAGTGTCTCTGCCCAGGACGCGGGCCTGGTCCGCTCCCCCCACAGCGACCAGAGAATGCGTCAGAATGCTGGCAGCGGTCAGGGTGTCGGCATGATCGGGGCCAAGCATCGATTGCCAGCGGTCGAGTAGCTGCTCGCAGACGGTCCGGCTGGCCGGACTATCGCCCTTCGCGCGCAGATATCGAGCGGTTTCCAGGACAAGCTGCCGACCGGCGGATGAGGTGTCCCCTAGCGGCGCAGCGGTGAGCACGTGCGGAGCTAGCTGAGCATGGAGAGCCCAGTTGACCGGATTCTCTGCGTCGCCTGGGGCTGCAGCGGTCAGCAATGCCACCACCTGCTGGGCGATGACCCGCTGCCGGTCGGAAGGCAGTTGCTGGCGGATCACCGCTTGGACGAGCCGGTGAACCTGGAAGCCGTCCGGGTGGCGGCGGGCCAGGGAGTAGCCAACGAGCGCTCCGACAGTGTCGGCGAGAGCATCGGGATCTGCAGCGGCGCTACGGAGCGGCTCGACGAGGGACTGCGTGTGGCTGCCGATTAAGGCCAGCGGGATAGGTTCCGGGGCGAGATAGGCAGCCAGTTCCAGCAGCTGAATCGCGGCCGGGTCCTTGCCGCGCAGCCGCTCTAGCGACAGGGCCCAGGTGGTGTCAACCCGCCCCTGATAGCCGAGCACCTCTCCGCGAGCAAGCAAGGTCGCACGGTGAGTACGGAACCGGCGCAGATAGTCCGCCGCAGGCAGACCGGTCTGCTCGAGAAAGGCGGCAGCCTGGGCAGCAGCCAGCGGTAGATCGCCGAGCTCGGCGGCGAGCTCGGCGGCCGCCTCCTCAGTAAGCGCCGAGATCCGGGCTTGCAGCAGTGCCACCGTCTCTGCCCGCGTGAGGACGTCGACCTCCAGCCGCCCGCCGAGCGCTCCCCAGCCGGGCGAGCGGGAGGTGATCAGCAGGTGCCCGCTCCCATCCGGCCGATAGGCAGCGACGTCCTGCGGTCGTTCGGCGTTGTCGAAGATCAGCAGCCAGCGGTTCCGGCCACGCAGCTCGGCGAGCAGCCGGTCCACAGCGTCAGTCACCGTGGGTCCGGTCGGCAGCCTCAGCCGGGTCGCGAGGCCGGCGAGCTGCTCAGGGATCAAAATCGGCTGCCCGGCGTCGATCCACCACACCACGTCGTAGTCGGCGGCGAACCTGTGCGCGTACTCAATGGCCAGCTGGGTCTTCCCCACTCCGCCCAAGCCGAAGAGCGCCTGAGCCATCAGGCTCTTGCTCGCGTGCAGTCGCTCATGCAGGCGGGCCAGCTCTCCCTCACGGCCAATGAAATGCGGATTCCGTCCCGGCACGTTCCAGGCCTCCAGTTGGCCAGCACCTTGACCCGGCGCTCCTCCTGTCGGCCCTCCAGGTCTCCGCGGCTCATTCGCCCGGGCCGAGGAGCCTACGGACGGTGGCGTCCAATCCAGTCCCGGATCGTGCGCCAGGATTGCGGCCTCGAGCTCCTGCAAGGGTCGGCTCGGATCCACGCCCAGGTCCTGGGCAAGGTCACGTCGGGTTCTTTGGTACTCCTGGAGGGCCTCGGCCTGCCGCCCGGACCGGTAGAGGGCCAGCATCAGCTGTGCGCGTAGACGCTCACGCAACGGAAACTGCGTCACCAGCTCAGACAGCTCGGCGATCAGGTCGCTATGTTCGCCTAGAGCCAGATCCGCCTCGACTCGGGCCTCGAGCGCGGCCTCCCGGGCCCTCTGCAGCCGGGTGGCACGCACCCGCAGCCCGGCCAGGTGGCCCAGGTCGCCGAAGGCTGGCCCGCGCCACAGTGACAGCCCACCCCGCAGCAGCTCGGCCGCCCGTGCCGCCTCACCCCGCGCCAGTGCGGCCCGTCCCGCGGCCGTGAGTGCGGTGAAACTTTCGGCGTCTAGCTCCTCGGGGTGCATCGTCAGGAGGTAGCCCGGCGGGCGATGCCGGATTCTCTGCGCATCCCGCATCTCCCGGCGCAGGTGATACACGTGCAACCGCACATTGTCCGCAGCCGTCCGCGGGGGGTTGCTCTCCCACAGCGCCTCGATCAGCTGATCCACTGGGACCGCCGTGTTGGCATGGCACAGCAGAACCGCGATGAGAATGCGCCGCTTCTCCGACCGAAGCTCTATGGGCCGCGCCCCATCGGCTATTTCGACAGGGCCCAGAACGCCGAATCGCATGGCCACTTCCCCCGGTGCCACATGCCTGCGTCGCACGACCGTGCAGCCTGAGCTGCGCAACCGACTGTATACCTTCAGTCAACACCGATATACCGCGGCGATATGCATCCTCAACAGAGTCCGTTCAGTCTTGACTTAGCGCTCGAAGACAAGGCGGGAAAGAGCGCCGGCTGGCCAGCTCATTACTGCCGCCCCCCGCCATGACAGAGGCAAGGAGACGCCATGACCGCCAAGCTGCGGGCCGAGGTCGGCCCGGTCGATGACGAAGGCTACCTGTACGTCGATGGACAAGAGGTGGTGGCCCTGAGCCTGAATGGATCCAAGACTCATCGTCAGGATCTAGAAGATGGTGAGCACGAGGTCCGTTTCGTCGCGCGCAACACAGGAGGTTTCGCGTGGAAGGCGAAGCTACGGCTCACCGTGGACGGACAGCTCATCTCCAACATCGACCGAAGCGGCTTCGAGGGGCCTCTCGGGAGCAACCCCGTGTACGAGAAAGCATGGCAGATCGGCATCGTGAACGGTCAGCTGGACACGTTCTGAGAGCGCCGATCGTGCTTCTGCATACCTCGACGGCCGTTGAATTCCGGCCTGCACCCCCGCGTCGTGCTGGGGCAAGCAGCGCCTGTAGTCCAGTGCAGGTGCGTCACACCTCAGAGGCGACGCGCTGAGCATCACACCACCCCAGGGCGGCACTGGGCCGCAATCATGCACTTGCGGCCCAGTACCGCCCCACTCGCAGGAATTGCAGATTGAGCGACTCGGCAGACATGAACCGAAGGCCCATGCTCAGCCGGTTGCGCCGACGTCGACGCGTCCGGGCTGTGGCCCGGCAAGGTCGTCGCCGAGGTGACGGCAGCAGGCCCGTTCTGGGAGGCCGAGGAGCACCAGGACCACCTGCAGAAGTACCCGTACGGCTACACATGCCACTTCGTGTGGCCCTGGCTGAGTGCTGCCGCGCCGCCGGGAGCTACCCGGTCGCCGCTCCTTCCAGGGTCTCCTCCGCGGGTCCTGGACGGGATCGCTCGCACCACCGATGCGCGGTCCCCGGGCACGGACGGGACGACCCTGTGCGGGGCAAGGTGGCGGGTGCTTTCCGGGCACCCGCCGCCGGCTGCGCAGGTCCCGGAGTCAGGGGCCGAGCCACACTCGCACGACCCTCAGCGGCAGCCGGCCACCCGTCCCTGGGCGTTCGCGACGGCCTGGTCGAATCCGCTGGACGCGGCGGCTCCGGCCTCGAGCGAGGGTCTCCCCAGTCTCGCGGCCTCCTGCGCGCTGATCTCCTCGCGCTCCAGCTGCTGCATGACCGCCAGGTGTGTTCGCATGGCCTCGCTCAGGTCCCGCGCGTAGCGGAGAGCGCTGATCCAGGCATCGGCGGCCCCGGTGCAGTCGGCCGCGGGTGTCCCCTCGGTCACCTCGATGGCGCTGCAGTCGGCGAGCACGGTGTCCGTGAAGTCGACGTAGACGCCGAAGGCGTCAGCCGCCGCCACGCCGTCCGCGAGAGTCGGCCCGTCGGGCACTTGGTCGTCGTCGGAACCCTGCATCTCGACCTGGTGCCGGAGGAACGCCCCCTTCATGTCGTTCACTCCCTGCGGGTCGTCGACGTAAAAGCCCATCAACGTGTCAGCCCACTCGAGCGCAGGTTTACACAGCTGGAAGGCGGGGCTGGTCAACGGGTGAACTTGCGGCGGGGCCGGCACCGTGAATGCTGCAGCCTCCTCGACGGTCGTAAGCGGGACCTCGTCTGAGGCCCCGGTGCGGGAGAGCCCATAAAACTGCGCCATGTCCGCCCCGTAGTCGGCTTTTTCCTGGTATTGGCGCTCGTAGTCGTTCGCTACAGCACCGTGCTTATCCGCGAGGGAGTACCACATCCCCGGACAAACGGTGGTCGGGTCACGGCGGATCTCCGAGTCGCGGTCCTGGCCCGCCAAGGTGCCGGCGGGATTGATGCACGTGACCAAGTCGATGAGTTCATATTCCATGAGGGCCGAGAAGTGCGGGCCGGCGAGCGCCGCACCCGGTGCCAGGGGGTTGTACGTGCGCATACTGAGCACTCGGACCGTGTTGACGACCTGAGAACCCGAGACAAGTCGGTGGACGGTGCTCAGGTCGGAGATCGGCCACTCGACCACGGTGTAGCGGTGCGGGTAGGGGCGTGGTGCAATTTCAGGCGCCGACAACCCAAGGGACGCTTCGTCGTGAGGCGTCGACATTGTGAGCCTCTGAAAGTACGCCACTCGCTCCTTCGCACTCACTTCTACGGTTTCCGAACCCACCTCCTCAGTTCCATCGATTTCGGCCGCTGCCACCCTCTCGGGGTCCATAACATCCCTCTGGGCTTGCGTGTAGTCACGGTATTCCTCGTTGCTCATGAGGGCCTCGGTAACCATCTCTGGCCCGTGGCTCGGAACCGGCTCGAGAGCAAGACGGGATCCCTCGGCAACAGTCAGTAGAGCCGATAGCTCCAGTGTCCTCAATTCATCCGGCCGACTCGCCCCCGCTTGCTCCGTCGGGACATGAACGAGCACGTTGTGCTCAAACTCCTCCTGGGGCTCGAGCCAGGAGCCGTCCCCGACGATCTGGCCCAGCTGGAGAATCTGGATCGCCGCGATTTGGCTGGTGCGGGAGCTTAGAGGATCGCTCGAGGCCCTCGGATCCTCGGCGCTGGACTCGCCGTACTCACGAATACCGGACTCGTTGCACTCCGGCGTCGTCACGGGCGCGATTTCCTCAAAGAAGCAAGCCATCGCCTGCCGCTCCGCGTCAACTGCGTTGATTCCTGCGGATTGAGCCCGAGGAACATGGGTCACCTTCGCTACCTGGTAGAGGGAGGCGACAATCAAGACCTTTACGGCACTGACATTCCTTACCGTGATGGTGCCCTCAAAAAGGTACGGGCTCGACGTGTCGCTCGAACTCGCCGCCGGCTGTAACTCGGTCGTGACCGTGAGTACCGCCGCGCTCATTCCAGGCTGGTACTGCTGCGTGTACCACCAGTGCACTCCACTGAAGAGCACGGTAACGGACAGGCCTCCGGCGACCAGGCGTCTACCCAGCGCAGTCCAGGTAACCTGTTCGTCGGCGTAATCCTTGGTGCTCCGCCATCCGAGGATCGCTCCTGCTACGGAGGCAACGACGATGCTGGCCCATGGAGCCCATGCCGGGAGCGGTGGCAGTCGACTCGGCGCCTGGGCAGGTGCCCGGTACTGCATCAGAAGCAGATAGCCACCAACAAGCGCGCCGGCGATGCCTGCGGCGACCGCCGCGACTCGCCCCGCTTTCCACCGCCACGGCTCCCGCAGAAGCACCGCGCACCCGGTGAGCAGGAGTATTCCGAGGACGGTGAACGCGAGACCGATCAACTTGTACCGAAGGCCAGCGGCGGACATGGTGTCCAGGAGACCCACCCAGAGGGCGAAGGTGCCGACTACTCCAAAAGGGACGGCGGCTGCTCCTGCGACAACGGGCACACGACGCCACGCGGCCCGCTGTCCGAGAGGACCACTGGCCGTCTGCTCCCGGGGAGTGGCAGAGGCTTCCTCATCACGATCCTCGGGGCCACGCTCAGAAGGCGGACCTGGAGTCACGGACCATCACCACTCCGCTCGGCCTTGTCACACACCCGGATCGGCGCGCCGCTGGCGACGCTACGTCCGCATCGTCACCGCGTCGTCACCCGACTGTCACCGGATGCCCTGCGCTCATCGGAGCACCGCCGCACAGGGACTGAATCGGTGACGCTCCCGTTGGTGGTGCAAGTCCAGGTCACCGAGCGCGTGGGTGATCATCATCGAGGGGCCATCGTGTGATGGTCAGCGAGACCACGCGAACGATTACCGCGGATGGACACAACACACGATGGCCCAGCGCGAGACCGAGCCAGGCCGGCGGCGGGCTGATGCACCTGTCCGACCGCGGTCTCGTCGGACCTCGGTGATGTCCTGCTCGGGTGCTCTCAGCGACCACCGGACGACAGCAGGCGATCGGCCGCGACCTCGTCCGGTCGTACGAGGCGTCCCAGGGACGGACCCTGCGGAGTATCGAACTCGGGTGGGACCCCACCACCCCTGGCCTTGGCGACTGGACGGCTGCCCACACCGACGGCAGGACGGCACCACGGATGAGCGCCGACTACGTCTCCTACCGGGCGGACGGGTCAATCGACCGGGTCATCGAGGTCAAGACCAGGCGCCGAGCGCACGCGTCCGGCATACGATGAAGGAGCGCCAGCTGACCGCGGCCAGAGGGCTAGGCGGGGACTTCTGGTTGTACGTCGGCTTTGGCTGCGCCGGACCGGAGCCATACCTCGTTGTCGGGCAGGATCCTGCCCGGCTGGGTTGGCGCCTCGTCTCGGATGAACCCGCTGTTCCGGGGGCGAAGAAGGGGTCGATCGGGGCGGCGCGGGCATTCTTCATCGGGCCCAGTGAGGCAGAGGCTGCCGACGAACGAGTCTGAATACCAGTAGCCCAGTACCCCTCTCACGCGACTCAAGCGGATGCCGCCCGCCCGCCCGGCGATGCGTGGCGGGCTATTCGACCTCCTTTGAGAGCATCGTGAGGTGTTGACGCGAACGGCTGAGGACGTCTGGTCAGAGATCCGCGCTCGAGCTTTGCGGCTGATGGAGACGCAGACTCCCCTGCCCACACTCAGCCGCGGCACAGCCAACCTGATCACCGCCGTCAACGAAGACGAGATCCGTCGGCGGTCAGAGCTCCCAAGGGGGCGTGACGACGACTCGGCCGTCTCCCGCTGGGAGGTCGAGCACCTGTGGGGCGAGCTCAGCCGGCAAGGCCTGACAGGTGAGGTTGTGGTCCTGCGGTTCGCCTACGCGTTGGTGGGCCACCTGGTGGACGGCATCCGGTTCGAGTCCGCTCCGTACCGGCTGGTGGTCGCCGACGAAGATCTGGCCGGCGTCACGTGGGAGTCCAGGTTGATGAGCGAACCTCAACTTGGGCAGGCCCGGGAACGGCTCCTGGACGCCATCCGGGAGCTGCGCGTGTATCAGGAAGGAGACGTCCGGGCTCCGCACAAGCCCCTCCTGCTGGCGCTGGTACTGGCTGGCTACGCAAAGGGGACGGCTAAGCGGTGGGTGACGTACTCGCAGGTTGAAGGTGGCCTGCGCTCACTCATCAGGCAGTTCTCCTTACTGAGCCCCGATATTGAGGCACAGGAGCCCTTCTGGCGTCTCAAGTCCTCCGGCGTGTGGACGCTCGGGGCGGACGGCGAGCTGGACTTCACACACACGTCGCCGCCAGCCATCCAGCAGCTGCGTACTCACAACGTCCGGGGTGGGTTTGACGACCTGACCGATCGGGCCTTATGGACCGATGACACGCTGGCCGCAGAGGCGATCAACGAGATCCTGCAGGTCCACTTTCCCTCCGAGCGCCATGAGGAATTGCGCGAGGCGCTCAGCCTGGTCGTCCCGGAATCTGCTGGTCTTGACAGATTGCTTGCCTCGGCCACGGGCCAGCCGGACTTACATGTGCTGCTTCGCTGGCAACCGTCGCAGAACCCCAGCACGGTCGCTGAGCACCGCGCCGTGGCCGACCGGGAGGGCTCGGTCTGGTGGGGAAAGATCGGTGACCCGGCCCGTGCGGCGATCTCAGCCGTCAATCTGAAGCGACTTCGCAATCAGATGCAGGCCGGGCGCGCTACGCATGTGTACCTGTACAGGCCCGGTGAGGTATGGAGGACCGACCTGCAGCAGGTGGAGACCGACAAGTCGGCCATCGATCCGGCCCTCGTCCCCGGATACTACGAAGCTCAGACGACGCATCACCTGTGGCTGCGGCTCGCCAACTTCACCCACCTCCCGGACACGGCGACCGGCGACCTCGTCCTCGCTTCCTCGGGTAAGGCGCTGAACTTTGCGGGGCAGAGCTCGATATTTCTGGTCAACGAGACCGCAGCTCGTGGAGATGGCGTCGCGGCCGCCTCTGATGACCGCTACTTCATCCTTGTCACCGGAGCGGACCAGCACAATGAACAGTACGGCGACCGCCTAGGGGAACGCCTTGGCTTCGACGCGGACGTGCCCGGCAGGAATCGCCTGCTAAGCGCCGGTCAGGGGCAGTTCATCTACTACCAGTCCGGCCGCGGAACGCCCGCGCATCCAAGCTGTTTCATCGGCAGCGGCCGTGTCTCCGAGGTGCTTGAGAGGGAGCCAGGCGAGGACGGCAAGAGACAGTGGGGGGCCGTTCTGGAGGGCTACATGCCCTTCCCGTCTCCGGTTCCGAGGACGGTGTATGCCCCGTCGCCGTGGAGCTTTCAGCACGGGATCGCCGAGATTACGAGGGAGCAGTTCGAGCACATCATCGCCCTGGGCTCGGGCAGCCCGGCGGCTTCGGGCGCTACGGCGGAGCTGACTGCCGCTGCTCTGGAGGCCGCTGCCCTAGGAAGGGGGCTGCGCATCGACCGCGGCGTGTATCAGGCCCTCGTGGCAGCACTGCGAAGCGGCAAGCATGTGATCCTCACCGGGCCGCCCGGCACCGCCAAGACCACCCTTGCCGAGGTAACCGCGCAGGTAGCGCGGCGCGCGGGCCTCTGCGCCGGCCACACCCTCACCACGGCGACCGCCGACTGGACGACGTACGAGACGATCGGCGGGCTGGCCCCTTCGGCGAGCTCCGGTCAGCTGGTGTTCCGGCCCGGGCACTTCCTCACCTCGGCCGTGGAGAACAAGTGGCTCGTCATCGACGAGCTGAACCGGTCGAACTTTGACCGGGCCTTCGGTCAGCTGTTCACCGTGCTCTCGGGTCAGAGCGTCGCCCTGCCATACGAGGACGAGACGATCCACAAGCCGATCGCCCTCGTTAGGCACGATGATGTGACCTACAGCGACAAGGACTACAAGCTGATCCGCATACCGGCGGACTGGCGAATTGTTGCGACGATGAACGTGTTCGACAAGTCGCTGCTCTTCGAGATGTCGTTCGCGCTCATGCGCAGGTTCGCCTTCGTGGAGGTTCCCGCACCAGAGGAGCAGGTCTTCAAGACCCTGTGGGAGCCGTACGTCGAAGACTTGGAGGACAGCCTGGCCGCCGATGTGCGGGATACCCTGGCGAGCCTTCTTGCGGTTCGCGCAATCAAGGACGTCGGCCCGGCCGTCTTTATCGATATGGCCCGCTTCGCCGCCGAGAAGCCTGGCTTCGCACGTGACCGGCTCGCCTACCAGCTCTTCTACAGCTACCTCCTCCCCCAGTTCGAGGGCATCGACAACAAGACCGGCCAGCGGCTCTACAGGCTGATCGCGCCCCTGGTCGGCACCGAACTCCGGCCCCGGCTACGCGCAACGCTCAGGGACGTCCTGGGAGTCACGGTCGCGGAGGCGCCGCCATCCAGCGAGGGCGAATTCCCGCCCGAGCCAGACGGTGCAGAAGCGTGAGAGACCTCCCTTGGCAGCGAGCCACAAGGATCTCAGAGATCGGCAGCCGGATCTGGCGCTACGTCACACCGTCCGCCCGGTTCGAGGACGACGCCCTGATCACCGCGGCTGCTCTCCTGGGCTGGCCCGCAGAAGACGTCACCCGGCTCGGCACCATCCACTTTCTGCTCAGCTCCGAAGTCGAGCAGTTCCTGACCGACGTCCCGGCCCTCCTTCGGCGCCTGACGACCTCGAGTAACCGCGAGGAGGAATGGAGCCACGAGCGCCTGCGCGGGCCGGTCATGTGGAACCGCACCCTCGCCATGCGGGCAGCGGGAGCCTCCCCCGGACTCTGGATCACCGCGCCGGCGCGCCGGGTGTATCAGACACCCGAAAACCAGATGCTCGTCCACCTGCTGGACGCCATCGTCGTGCTGGCACGAAGCACCGGCTGGGAGAACACCACGGGCAGAGCCGAGCTTGCGCGGCTCATCGACGCCCGCATGGACACAGCCGAGTACTGGCATCAGAGCCGGCTGCTGCAGACGGTCGAACGCGATCCCCTCACCCCTCGCGAAGTCATGCGAGTCCGCTCAGGCCGGGCACGCGTCAGGTACGCCTCGGTCATCGCCGCGCATGACCGCTACCAGTCACTGGTGAAGGAACTGGACCGGGAGGCGGTGCGGGAGGCCGTCGAGCGGCTTGCCCTCGTCTCCGCATCCGAAGGCACGCTGTTTGAGCTGCTCTGCTTGTTCGGCGTCATCGACGCGCTCAACGAGCTCGGCTGGCACACCTCCGCAATACGGCTCTTCCAGGGAACCCTCCTCGTCCGGGCCCGACGAGCCGACGGCAGGTCGCTGGAGCTTCGCTATCAAGCCGTGCCCACCTCTCTTACGGCGGCATCGATCTACGGCCAGGTGCTCCTGGCACATGGCTTCCCGAGTCAGGTCCCGCTGCGTCCTGACATGGTGCTGCGCTGGTTCGACATATCGGGCCAGGAACGACTGCTGTTGGTGGAGTGCAAGCTCAGCGAGACCGGCGGTGTTCGGCATGCTGCACGTCAGGCCCTGTTCGACCTGCTCGGCTATCGCCGTGCCTTCGAGCCGTCACTGTCAAGCCAGGCGCCTTACGGGCTAGGGCTGGCCTGGGGCGAGGGCTTGGTTCCCGAGCCCGGCAGCGAGGTGCTGCTGTGCACCCCGGAGCATGTCGGCTCCGCATTGGCGGCAGTCATCGCCTGAGGGCGACTCCGCCGTCTCTCGGGACGGCTGCCAACCTGCCATCAGCGGGCCGCCAACGCGCCCGGCGAGACAGCGCCGTCCTGTCCGGGCAGCCGTAGTGCCAGACATGGAGATCGGGGATGTTTTCGGCACCGTCGGTGAACCCCTCGGGGCCCTTGGCGATCAATTTGGCCCAGTCCGACGCACCCGCGTGACGGGCGTCAAAGAAGGCGTTGCATCAGTTGGTCGGTAGGCGTCGCGCGCAGATGGGGGTGACCGCGAATTGGGCCAGCGCGGTGATGGTCGCGGCGCTTCGGTCGTGGCGCAGGGCGAGGCGCTTGTAGGACAGCAGCCAGCCCAGTGTGCGTTCGACAACCCAGCGGTGCCGGCCGAGGCGGGCCCTGGAGTTGTGGCCGATGCGGGCAATCCGGGCAGCGGTGCCGCGCCGGCGCAGATAGCGGCGGACCCGCGGATTGTCGTAGCCCTTAGTGGGACAGCGACGCGTAGTCTGATGTTGAGTAGCCACGGCTCTACTTTCACGCCGAGTCGTGGCTACAAAGCATGGTGAGGACATGTGCTGCAGGATCGCGCTACGAGGCCTTGGCACGCTCCATAACGATGTGAGCAGCAGTGTTTGCGGCCGCGGGGACGCCCTGCCGATCGAACGAGAATAGGATCATGCCGTTAGCGTCCGCCCAGTCGACGGCCCCCGGGGTGTAGCCGGCCAGGGAGAAGAAGACTGGCTCCTTGCCTTGCGCCTGGCAGACCCCGAGGTGCTGCTGAATGTGGGGTCGCGTGGTTGGACTGGCCTGAGCTTTCACCTGAGCCAATGCCTGATCACTGTATATGTCGACTCCGCCGTCCGGCCCGATGGGCATAACCCCGACATTCGAATAGCCGAAGTAGCTCATCCACTCCGCCGCGACCCGCTCAGAGTCGTTGAAGTCCCGGATCAGCTGAGGCCGCGGACGAACCCGTCTGGTCTGAGCCCGACTCGGGCTCTTCTTCTCCTCTTGCAGCCGCTCTTGCAGCCAAACAGCCAACAACATGTTTCGAGACCAAGAGTTGCCACCTGCCAGCGGCAGCTGAAGGCGCGGCGGCCGAGGCCCGGTCGCCGCATCGTCGAGCCCCAGGTCGAGCACGGCTCGCGCTTCAGCCCGGTCCACGCGATAAGAACCACCTTGGTCGGGACTCACAAGGAAACCAAGATCCGTGACGAATACGAAAACCGAGTAGTACGTGAGGGGGCGGCCGCTGTTCACACGAACCTGCCCCCGGGTCACTTCGAAAGTCTCGAGTCCAATGATCTGCTCGCCCGGCCGACTTAGCTTCTTCACCATCTTCGTGAGCTCTGGTCGGATCACGGGACGGGGGTCCTGAAGGGGGACACCATTCCAAGACTCGGTGGGGAACTTTAGTTTCTTGAGCCAATATGATACTGATTCATCGATCGTGGTGCCTTGCGGTCGGAGGTTCTTCCGGTACTTCTGGAGCTCGGCTTCGAGGGCCTGTCTTTGCTTCTCGATCCGCCGCTGGTTCTCCTGCAGCTTCCGTTCCCGCGCCGCCTGGGCTGCGAGCGATGCAGCCCGCGCCTTTTCCCGCTCCTGCTGGAGCGCCTCCACCCGTCGCCGCTCCGCGTCCTCACGCTCAAGTTGCCGCCGCTGCTCTCGTGCGGCCTTCCAACTCTTCAGCACCTACGTCGTCCCCATCCACGCCGACTACATACCGGCCGCCATGATGAGGTGTCCCCGCGTCTGGGTGGGCGCGACGCGCGCCAGCGTGACCCGATGGTGGCGGACCCATGTAAGAAGCTCTGGGTCGTGTCACTGAATACTTGGTGGTCTGAGGACCCGGATCAACGCTACTGGATGGCGATCACTGATCGCCCTGGTCGCGCGGGCCCGGCAATTCGCACCTCTGGCGGTCGGCGACGAGTTTGGACGGACTGGACTCCCGCGGAGGACGCTCTTCAAGCTCGCAAGTTCGGTCACCTCCTGCCGACGTCGAAGGCGTAGCAGATTGCGCAAGACTGTTGCGCGGGGCTTCCGCTCGCTGAAGTCGGCTCGCGGCCACAGAGTGTCCGATCGACCGTGCGGACACGTAGGTCAACTCCCGCTGTGGACGCTCCGTGTCTCCCACCGAAGTTTCGGTCGGGGAAGACGGGCGCCCCACTAGGTCACAACGTGCGCGTGTGGGCCCGAAGGACCGCCTCGGGCGGAAGATACGCCTCGCCGAAAATGCGCGGAGGGTCTAGCTCGATGCGAGCACGCTGTCGAAATATGCGGCGCCCGAACCGCTCCATAGGCGGCTTTCTGCCATCCGGGCCGCTCTTGTAGGTGTCGTTCCTGACGAGGAGTTCCCAGCTCTCCCCTCTTGCCCAGAAGTCCGTGCGAAACAGAGTGTCTGCCAGTGGATGCATGCGAAGGTGAGGACGATAGCGTCGCAAGATCCCATATACATACAGTTCACGGAGGAATGAATAGTAGGCGCAGCCCAGGCGCCAGCGGAACGCCTTCTGCAGCAGCTCCTCCAGCTTCGCCCTGTCCTCCGGGTCCGTCTCAGTCGCCGCAAGCTCAGCGAAGAGGGCATCAGCGCTGTTCTCAAGCAACCGCTGCAGGGTGTCGTCTTGCTTGCAAGCCTGACGGAACTCTGGAAAAGTGAACAGCCGACCGTCAAACTGCTCGAGCAGGTAGTGGAACGCGTGATTGAAGGCTAGCGGCGGGCTCCAGTCTGCGACCCTCTTGGTGACTGATCCCTCTCGCGGCTTAACGTCTCCAGAAGCGATCCTCCCCAGCGGGTGAAGGGCCTCAGGATCTTGTGTTGGCCACGGCCCCCGCTCGCGCTTGAGGGAGTCGGACTTAATCCGACGGTTGAAAGCAAGCACGTCGTCGGGTCCGATAGCGTAGGCATGCCGAACTTCATGGCCAAGCACCACACGGTGCACTCCCTCGCGCCGCGAGTCCTGTCTCCATGCTTGGAAGGCGAGCAGCGCCTCATCCTGCCCTTGAAAGAGCTCAAGGACCTCGTCGCTGCGCGTCGTCATGCCAGGACCAGACACACAAATCGCCTTTCCGCCAATAAGCCTTCAGGGCCTGGCAAGCCCGCCATCTTTGACTCAGCAGCAGAGGCAGTAGTCGGCCAGGCTCAGGCGAGGGCACCCCGGCGCTCCGCGGCCTTACGGCGCTTGCGCTCGCGCTCGTAGCGGTTCACGGCCTCCTTCGGCCCCTCCGGCGGCCACGGCTTGGCCTCGATCAGCTCGTACTCGACGACAGTTCGTCGGCCCTCACGGCGCTTGCGCACCTTGTAGGTCCATCCGAGCACCACATGCAGGTCGCGAAGGCGGCGCGCCGGGTCACCCTTGTGGCTCTCCAGTCCCACGATCGGCAGCAGCTCGGCCGGCACCCGCTTGCCGATTTCCCGCATGGCGATCAGGAGCTCGCCGATCCGCTCCCACGGGGTCTCGAGCTTGATGGCCCGGGTGATCGCGTCGGCGTAGGGGTTCAGCGACTCGAAGAAGGCCTGCTTGCCGTGGTTGTGCGCCACGCACAGCGGCTCGAGGTTCTCCAGCGTCGTCTCCCCGCCCCAGTCCCTCGGGATGATGTGGTCGATCTGCAGCTTCACACCGTCCGCGGGGCCCAGGCCGCACATCTGGCAGAACCGTCCCTTGACCGTGAAGACCTCTGCCTGCAGTCGCGGGGAGATCTTCGCGCCTGCGTCGGCAGCGGCCTCCGGCTTGCGCCGTTCGAGCTTATAGACCCAGTCGGAGCCCTGCTTGTGCGTCGTGACGATAAAGAAGTCTCGGACGTCCCTCAGCCGACGCTGGGTGTGCACGTTGGCCTTCCCGAGCACGCGCTCGGCCCGGTCGATCCACTCCGCCATCGTCGGCAGGGGCGCAGACCGGTGCTCGTAGAGGAACCGGCGCTCCAAGAGGAAGCGGTACGCCTCGCGGGTTTCCCGGTTGCTGAACATCTCCCGGATCTCGTCGCTGTCTGGGTCCGGCAGGCCGAACAGGGGGCCATCTGGGTCGCTCGTGGTCACGGGCTTCCTCCTCGCGCGCAGTGGGCTGTCGGTCGGACTCGGGCCGACGTCGATCACTGTAGGCGGCATGATCGACAGCTGTCTATGCCGACCTCGTCGTTGAACCTGAGACCGCCTCATGCAACTGCCAGTACGTTGAGATGTTGCCGCCAACGAGCTGAGGCTGACACCCTGCCTTTCCTCAAGCTTGGCGGCAACATCGGGCAAGCGACCTGCCGACGGCGAAGCGCCGCGCTTCGCAAGGAGAGTTAGAAGGGCCGCAGGAGGCACCCCAGGGGCGGCACCCTTCTGGCCATCCGGGCGGGAGCCGCTGCCCTGCAAGGTGGAGGGCTCGATGCGGGACTCCTGGAGCCAGGGACGCGGGCCAGAGGACCCCACGCTGGCGAGCTGACCAACAGCTCAGCAGCTTTGGGGCGTAGTGCCGTCGGTGGGTTCGCCTACCGTCGCGTCATGCCACACAGTGATGAGCAGGTATACGCCCGGCTCTGCGGGCTCATGCAGAACTACATGCGGGCCTACGCCCATGCCCAAGAGCCACCTGCGGGCGACCCTCGAGGTGTAGTTGAGCAGGACGACGCCCTGGACGCCGTCATGCAACTCGCAGCCGTGCTCGACGAATTCACCCAGTCCGGCGCCATCCCGACTGACCGTGGGATGCATGCGACCGCGTGTCTGATGGTCCTCCGCGAGTACGTCCGACTAGCGCCGCCCAGCGAGGAGGACGGCCGGGATCTCCTGGCTGAGGATCTCGCCCGGATCGTCGGCGCCCACCGCGAGGCCCGAGAGCAGTACGTGCCGCCCGCAGGCTGAACCGCCTCCGACCATCACTTTGCAGCAGGCTCCATCAACCGGCGAGGGCGTCGCACGCTCATCCGCCACGCAGCGGTCCTGGCCTCGCCGGCAGATGTCTGTCCTGATCCCTTGGGCCCTGTGCGCCGTCTTGGCTGCTGCCCTTGTCGTGATTCTGGTGCGCCCGCTGGGCGAGACCGAGACCGAGACCAAGACCGAAGGTCGCGGAGCCCTATGACGTCGCAGTCACCTTCGTCCTCTACAACTACGAGACCTTCTACAGCGACTGCTTCGGGGAGGGCGGCTACTCCGAGATCGGTCCGGGTACGCAGGTCGCCATCAACAACGCAGCCGGCGAGATCCTGGGCGTGGGCAGCCTGGGACCCGGAGACCCTCAGCGCGGCTCCCCCGAGGCTCGGTGCACGTATGTGGCAACCGTCAACGATGTCCCAGCGGGCGAAGGCTTCTACTCCGTAGAGGTCGCCGCACGAGGAGAGATCACCCAGAGCGAGGCGGAGCTCAAGGCCAACGGCTACCGCTTCGAGGTGAGCCTGGGCTCCTAAAGGTAGGGCCCCACGGCGCCAAGCCTCGAGGGGTTAGCGGCGTCCAGGGTTCGCTACTGCGGATGTTCGCCGACCAGTCGGCTCAGATGTTGCCCTGACCCCTAATCGCCTCGGCTTGGCCGGCGATGGATATCGCCGCCTTGCGGGCTGTGGCGGCCCCCCGCAGCTGTTGCGACCGTCGTCCTACGGCGCCTCCGCGCATCCGCTGGCCGTGCGAAACGACTCTCGCGGGCCGTCCAGGTGCGGCTTGACGGCCGGTGGCGGTCGGCTCAGGAGCCTCTGAGATGTCCTCAGTCAGGCCTCTCGGGCGGATGATGGGGCATAGGTGCGCTCGCGGGCGCAATCCCTCTGAGATCCCAAAAACCCGAGCACGGACGCCAACACAGGCACGTTGGGGGGTAGCTCGGCTCCTTTCCTTCGGGCATGGAAAAGGAAAACTCCGACACCCGCGCCAAAGGGTCACGCGGCCGATAAACGAGGCTCACCTCGTGCAGGTTTACGTCAGCAATCATCACCGATGGCGTCAATAGGATCGTGTCGCCAACTTCATGACCACAATCGCGTTCTCCGCAGGCGCTACAAGTGTCGCCTATGCGGTCGACCTCAGCGGCGTACGTCTCCCCCAACAGGTGTTCACACTCATCGAGGGGCTGGCGACAGACGGAGCAGAGCCTCGCCGCCGTAAAGCCCATCGACATGCCCATCCGAAAATGCAGCAATGACAATGGGCAGTTGTTGATCAGCTTGCGGTCCCTGACCTCAACAGGACAACCGAACAATCCACTCCGGAGCTCGCCAATCGCATGGGCGAGCGTGTGGACAGAATCTTCCTCAGGCTCGTCTTCCAGAAGGTTGTACGCCGACACTGCTAGCTTCAACGCACCTTCTAGCTGTCCGCGCACGTCGGCCAAGGTGGACGCATCGGCCTTCGATAGCTCCTTCAGGTGCTTGCGCGCATACAACCATGCGGTTCCCACCCGGGCATACTCGTTCTGGGCAAGCGCCGATGCTGGCCACCTATGGAGGGCGCTGTACGGAGCGTGCGTCAGAATGTCGGGTGACAATTCTTCCAGGACTCCCAGGGCCCTACCAAACTCACGCTTGGCATGACGCAGTGCACTTGTCCCATCCCGCCTCAGCATCGCGGTCCGCACTGGCCCGGCAGCGGGAGGTAGGGGGACACCCGTGCGCACTATCAGTCCAGAAAACTGGACACCTCCGTCACTCTCAAGCACTGGCGGTGTCCGTGTTGCCCTTCGCGCCCGGCTTGATCACCGCAGTGAGAGCCGGAACAACCCCTTCCACCGTGCCAGTGTAAGAGAGACCGCGGAGCTGAATTGCCCCCTTCTCCGAAATGCTCAGTTCGTCCAGACTCAACTGCACTTGAGCCTTATCGACAGTCTTGTTGCCACCGTGCAGAGCATTCAACACCCGAAGGCGAACCAGGGTCGAAATGGTCTTGATTGTGTCGTATGTGAGATTGCCTGCGACGCCGAGCACGATCGAAGAGACTATCTCTGCGGTGACCCCGTACTCACTAATGTACTGTGCTGAGCCTGAAATGCTGGCCGCTTGGACATTGTGGCCCTGGGCCCGAAGTGTTTTCACGACCCCGACCGCGTCGTCGTGGTACACCGGTCCCGCCGTCTCGTCAATCCGGTCCGGCAGCATAACGACGGCACCTTCCGGCGTGGACGGGTCCACGAACCGAACCACCTGCCCACTACCCGCACTAACAGTAGCCTGAGGCGGCAGGGGCTCACCCTTGCCACCTTCGACGTCGTACTTCACCTCGCGCCTGTCATTCACGTCACCCATCTTCTAGTACGGGTACGACTGCCGTCGCAGCACGACGCGAACTTCAAGACCGTCTCAAGATCAACGACGGCTGGCATGATCATTGCCGACTCCGTTCGGCGGCGTTGGTCCGTGGTCTCACTGGACGAGTCGTTGCGCGCTTGCGGCGCACCCGAGGGTCCGTGGCCCGAGGGATTACCTCGATCACATACCGGGGCAGACTCTCGGAGCCAGCACGCATGACCCTAACCACCAGCGCCGCCGTGGCCCTCCTGACCCCAGAGCAGGTCGAGAGCCTGCTCATCAAGCCCGTCCTCACCACCGCGTGGCCGCTCAGCCCGTAGGGTTCTCGGGTGCTGCGGCCCGGCCACCCCCTCCGTTCGACCGCCAACCGTCACCGCCAACCCGACCGCCGCGTGGGTCGCCGAGGCTGCGGAGATCCCAATCTCCGACCTGACCATCGCTGAGGTTGACGTGGCCACCTGCAAGGTGACCGGCCTCTCCGTCGTCACCTCCGAGCTGGCCGAAGACTCCTCCCCAGAAGCCACCGCTGAGGTCGGCCGGGGTCTGGCCCGCGACATTGCCCGCAAGGTTGACGCCGCATTCTTCGGTGACGGAACCGCCCAGGGCGGGAGCGGGAGCAGCCCGAACGATTGGCCGCCCTTCCCGTCGGCGCGGGTCCTGTGCAGGAGATCGCCGCCCGAGACCAGCCCCACCGACATAGACGCCTTCGCCGAGGCCCAGATGCCCGCCGCCAACGTCGGCGCACAGCTCACTGCCTTCGTCACCAACCCGGCGACCGCGCTGATCCTGGCCAACATGAAGGAGGCCACAGGGTTGGGCAAGCCGCTGCTGTCCCCGGACCTAACCCAGCCGGGCCAGGCGGGTGATCTTCGGCGTGCCGCTGCGGACCTCCGGAGGCTCTGGTGGGCACGGTATGGGGCCCGCCGGCCGAGCGCGTAATGACCGCCGTCCGGCGAGACTCTAAGGTCAGGGCTGATCGGTCGGTCTTCACCAGCGACCAGGTCGCCGTCCGGGCCACCTGCCGGGTCGACTTCGCCTTCCCGCACACCGCCGCCCAGATCCGCATACGGTCGCCGCGAGCTGACCTGAAGGCACCCGAATCGGGAGCGGTCCCCAAGCAGGTGCCACCCGTCTCAGTGGTCGCTAGGTTGTGAGCGTGGAATCCGAGCCCGTGAGGCCCGACTTTGATATCGCTTTATCCTTCGCTGGCGATCATCGCCCGTTCGTGGCTGAGGTCGCCGCTGGCTTGAAGGACCGTGGGTTCAGGGTCTTCTACGACCAGTACCGTCGCGAAGACTTACTCGGACAAGAGCTCATTGCATATCTGCAGGAGGTTTACGGCCGACGCTCAGCCATGGTGGCAGCCTTCATCAGCGAGCAGTATGTGGCACGCAATTGGCCACGACACGAGCGTCAGTCCGCACTCGCTTATGCGCTTCTGCGAGTTTCGGCCGGCGTGCCGTTTCTGCTCCCGCTCAGATTTGATGACACTGTTGTCCCTGGGCTACAGCCAACGGTCGGATATGAGGACCTTCGCGAACTGCAACCCGGCGAACGTCGGTGGCGGGACGACCGACGGTACAAGCACCCTAAGCATGTCGTATCGCTGCTCACCAAGGTGCTTGCAGCGCGTGGCCTTGGGCCGAAGGAGTCGAACTTTACAGTCGAGGAGTCGGACCCTCATATCCTGGTCCACTTTGTTTGGTTCTCGGCCGGAGGGACCCATCACGGTGATCGCCTGATCCCCGTTGAAGATTATGAGGACGCGGTAGCCGAGTTGGCCGAGGATGAAACCGACAGAGACGGGCCAGCCCCCGGTCGCTATGTCCGCATTAGCGAGCACCTGGAAGTCATCGTTAACCCGGAGAGGCGCTTGCCAGTCTTTATGATTGACACGCATCACGCAACCCAGAAAGCCTGGGTCGCCCCATTACCCGACCTGAATCAGGAATTGGCCGTCGTGGAGCACGTTAAGCGACAGGTACAGCAGGCGGTCGACATGGAAATCAAGGCAGGCGGCCTGCCGATCAGCTCGACTCAGACCATCGCCGCCGACGACTCACCGCTCGGGCCAGGCCGTGCCGTGACTGGAATTTGCGTCGTTGCCGTACCCAAGTATGGACTGACGTCCGAGTCAACTACGACCCCTTGACTTGGATCGGAAGACCGCGCTCGTCGCGTCAGTTGCGCGCCTTCGACGCAAGGTGAAGCGCGCCGACGCGATGATCGAACCCTGCGGACCCAACTGTGGGCGTGGCGGTGCCACTCCAGTCTCGTCGCGCTTGGTACACCTTGACCGTGCCAGAAGAATCGTCGAACGCTTCCCGCCACCTTGATCCCAGATTGATTGACGACCTCTTCAGGTCAATCAACTCATTGGTCGCCTTGTGGAAGCACCCTGAACTCGGCCCCCCCAAATCTCGTAGCGCTCCCGCCGTGCTACGCATCTTGCAGGAGTGGCAGCGAATCAACGATTGGCGCGAGATCCTCCCGCGCAGCTCTGGAAATTTGACCGCACGGACAGTCATGATTAAACCCGACCCGAAGCGGTTCGCCGCTATCTCGGGGAAGGTTGTTCCACTACTGGCGGCTATTGACGCCGTGGTCAAGCGAACCCCTGACATCAACCCAGACAGCCTGAAGGAGGTCATTGTGCCACTTGCGCGAGCCGGAGAGGAGCTAATCGACGCCATGGTCGACGGCCTCGACAGGCCTGAGATTAGCCAGGACTTGGCTCGGACGTGTGAGCGAGATGCCGAGGAAATTTCAAACAACTTGGCACGTGAGATTGCCTTCGATCGCATGCTCAAGGCCGTCGATTCGGCTGAGTCGTACGCTGATAAGGCGGAAGCCGCAGTCAAGAAGACTCGAAGCGCCCTGGGTGAGGAAGGGTCACTCAATCTCGCCGAGCATTTCCAAAGCTACCAGCGGACTGAGCGTCGATCCGCCGAGGCACTTAGAGGGTTTGCCGTTGCCTTAGCTATAGTGGCAGTCGTGGTCCTCGCTCTGCTTCCACACGAGGACTTGTCGATTGCCGACGTCCTGCAGCGGGCCCTGATTGCTATCCCCGCCTTCGGTCTCGCGGGCTACTTGGCGGCCGAGGCGGCGCGCCATCGCCGGGCCTGGCAGTGGGCAGCAACGCTAAAGGTTCAGCTTTTGACCATCGATGACTATGTGCAACCACTGGATGCCACGGACGCGGTTGAAATTCGTCAGCTGCTCGCTAAGCGCGCCTTCGGGGAGCTGCCCACGGTGGCGGCAGGGGATACGACCGATGCAAGTCCCGACGCCGTGATGCCGATCGGTGTCGCCTCAATCGTCGAGAAGGTGCTGACGGAGCTCAAGCCCAAGCCAGGGCCATGAGCGCGGCCCGACAGGTGATGGGACTCGCCTGTGATGGCGACCTAAACTGTGACTCGCCTCGTTGGTCGTGGCCAGCCGGCCTGATCTGCGACAACCTTCGCCTTCACCACTACCTGATATTCGTTAAGCCTATTGACTTCGGCCGCAGAGGACGGTCATCGAGGACCATGTCAACCTCGGCTGGGGGCGGCCGCAACCGGCCGCGACAGCAAGACGCCCTGGTCGGCGATCAGCCGACCAGGGCGCGCATTCGGGGCGAGCTACTCGCCGACCAGGATCACGAGGATTGTGTAGACGCCTCTCGCATCAAGCTCAAGAGCGCCAGCAAGAGGATGCAGCTCAACTGCGGGCTAACGCTCTGCGTGAAGACGGCGATCTCAGTCACGATCCCGTCCCACCCTCGATCGTTGACGTACTCAACGAGTCTGAGCGTCGCCCAAACAGCAAGGGCTAGAGCTCCTACGACGCGTAGCGTGGCATACGCCCAGCGGAGGATGCTCCAGAGATGGTTGAACGCGGTCATGGCGTGGCCTTTCTCGGTTGTCAATAGAAGTTCAAGGGAGGAGCTCCTCATATGTCTGGCGTCGGCGGGGGCTATGGGATGCCGACGCTTGGTCTTGGCGTGTTCGGGGGGCGCTCGTGCTGGCACTGGCTCCCTCTCCTCGATGGGCGCTCCGTGAGCGTAGCGGAGTAACGGACTCGTCGCTCGGTGTAAGGCAAGGACAGCAGAGGCGTCAGCCAGGACGCAACTCCTTGCGCCATCACTTGTCTTCCCGAAGTCGAAGATCTCCTCGCAGGTGATGACCCGCTCCCATGCCGGGATCGCCGCGCAGAAGGTGTTGAGGAACGTGATCTTGCCGGGCCTGCGTGCCGCCGGAGACCAGCACGTTGAGCCCTGCGGCAACCGCGGCCTCCAGGAACCGGGTGGCCTGCACGGACAGCGTCCCGGTGGCCACCAGCTCGTCGAGCGAGCGCCTGGGAGGTGCACCTTTCCGCCCTGATCCCGGCCTGTGAGCCTCCGCTAGAAGGACTACCCCTCAGTTCGACGTGTCTGCCAGCCGAGTTGTCATGGGGATGACCACGTGCAGCCGCGACCCGTCGGGCAGCATCGCGTCGACGAAGGGCTGGCTCATGTCGATGCGCCGTCCCGAGGTGCGCAGCATCCGCTCCACCAGGTCGGCCAGCTCCCCGGCGCCCAGGATGGTGGTGGTCAGCTCGCTGCGGCCGCGGCGGGCGACGAACACCCGGCCCGGCTCGTTGACCCAGATCTCCTCGACCTCGGGGTCGTCGAGCCAGCGCTGCAGCGGCCCGAAGCCGGCCACCCGGTCGAGCACCTCGCGCACCACCGCCTCGGGGTCGCCGACCGGCGGCAGCGCGGAGGTGAGCGACCGCTCGGAGTAGTCGGCGACCACGTCGCGCACCAGCACCCGCACCGGCCCGGGGTCGGTGAAGGGGTCCAGCCCCCGCCGGCGGATCAGCTCGCGGACCTCGCCGTCGACGACGTCGAGCGCACTCGTCGCGGTCGGCACCGCACCCCCGTCACACCCCGTTGCAGAACGGGAGGGACCGTAGGTCGACGACGGCGGTCCGCGGGAGCCCGCTCAGCCGATCTGTGGACAACCCGCGACCCGCCCGTGCACGCCGGCCACCCGCCCGGGTGAGCGCACCCACCACCCGAGCGGGTGCGCCGGCGCCGCAGGACGGACTCCGGAACCCGGCGTACGCGCACGCGCTCGGACGGTGAGGTCCGGGGCGGCAGCGGGTGACCGGCACGCCCATCCCCGCGCCACGGGTGCCGGCCGGGATGGACGTCCCCCCACCCCGGGGTCATGATCGCTGCGTGTCCACGCGGTCGGGACCCGAGCGCGCCGGGCCCGGGCCGGGTCCGGTCACGGTGACGACGGACTCCGTGCGGCCCGCCGAGGCGTTCGCCTTCTGGCAGGACCTGATCTGCGACACCTTCGTGCAGCTGTCGGCCTCGCCCACCACCGAGCTCCCCTTCCGCGGCCGGATCTCCCACGGCGTGGTCGGCGACGTCGAGCTCACCACGGTCCGGGCCGGCGGCCAGCACGTCCGGCGCACGCCCCGGCTCATCGCCCGCAGCCGCGAGGAGTTCGTGCTCACCAGCATCCAGCTGGCCGGGCAGGGCATCGTCGCCCAGGACGGGCGCGAGGCCCGGCTCACCCCGGGCGCGATGGCGTTCTACGACAGCACCCGGCCCTACACGCTGCACTTCGACGGCGCCTTCGAGCAGCTCGTGGTGCAGGTGCCGCGCCGCATGCTGCCGGCCTGCACGCTGGCCGGGGCGACCGCGGTGACCCTCGGCGCCGACTCCACCGCCCGGCTGGTCGCCGACTTCCTCCGCGGCCTGGCCCGGCAGCAGGCCACCGACCCGGCCGGCGTCGCGGCGCTGGCCCCGCACGCGGTGGCGCTGCTGACCTCCGCGCTCGCGCTGGCCTCCGGACCGCCCGCGCCGAGCCCGGCGGCGCTGGACCGCGAGCGGGTCATGGCCCACCTGGCCGCCCACCACACCGACCCCCGGCTGGGCGCCGACGCCGTCGCCGACGCCTGCCACCTGTCCCGGCGCACGCTGTTCCGGCTGTTCGAGACCGAGCCGGAGGGGCTCGGCGACGTGCTCCGCCGGCTGCGGGTGACCTCCGCCCAGCGGCTGCTTCGCGCGCAGCCGGCGCTGCCCCTGACCTCGGTCGCCGCCCGCTGCGGGTTCGCCGGGGATGCCTCCTTCCACCGCGCCTTCCGCACCGTCACCGGCACCACCCCGGCCGCCTACCGCCGGGCGGCGGGCGAGCGGTCCTGAGCCGGCCGGGCTGGCACGCAGCGACAGGGAGCTGGCACGGACGGCGAGTCCGCCCCTTCCCGGCCGCCCCACCGTGGTCGCACGTCCCGCCGACGGCGGGCCCGTCCCGGGAGGACCGCATGAGTGCGCCCGACAGCACCCGACCCGGCGGCCCGGTGCGCGTCGCCGCCGTCCAGGCCGAGCCGCGGTGGCTCGACCTCGACGCCGGGGTGGCGCAGGTCGTCGACCTCGTCGGGGAGGCCGCCGGCAACGGCGCCCAGCTGGTCGCGTTCGGCGAGACGTTCGTCCCCGGCTACCCGTGGTGGATCTGGCTGGACTCCCCCGCCTGGGGCATGCAGTTCGTCGCCCGCTACGCCGCCAACTCCATGACCCGCGACGGCGAGCACATGCGCCGCATCGCCGCCGCGGCCGGGCGGCACGGCGTGCACGTCGTCCTCGGCTTCGCCGAGAAGGCCGGCGGCAGCCTCTACATGTCGCAGGCCTTCATCGACGACACCGGCACCGTGGTCTCGGTGCGCCGCAAGCTCAAGCCGACCCACGTCGAGCGCAGCGTCTTCGGCGAGGGTGACGGCAGCGACGTCCAGGTGCACGACACCAGGCTCGGCCGGCTCGGGGCGCTCAACTGCTGGGAGCACTTCCAGCCGCTGACCAAGTACGCGATGTACAGCATGGGCGAGCAGATCCACGTCGCCTCGTGGCCGAGCTTCTCGGTGTACCGCGGCGCGGCCACGGCGCTGGGCCCGGAGGTGAACACCGCGGCCAGCCGGGTGTACGCGGTGGAGGGGCAGACGTTCGTCGTCGCGCCCTGCTCGGTGGTGGGGCAGGCGGCCCACGACCTGTTCGCCGACACCGAGACCAAGCGGCAGCTGCTGCTGCAGGGCGGCGGGTTCACCCGGATCTACGGCCCCGAGGGCACCGAGCTCGCCGAGCCCCTGCCCGAGGACGCCGAGGGCATCCTCTACGCCGACCTCGACCCGGCCCTGATCGCGATCGCCAAGTCCGCCGCCGACCCGGTCGGGCACTACTCGCGCCCCGACGTCTTCCGGCTGCTGTTCAACGGGGCGCCCAACAGGGTCGTGGTGACGCCGGACCAGGCCGCGGCACGCCCGCCGGTGGAGCTGCCCGAGCCCAGCGACCTCGTCCCCGTCGACGCGTCGGCCCTCGAGCAGGTGGGCCGGCCGTGACCCCCGAGCCGGCGGTCCCGGCACTGCCCCCTCCCGACCTCGTCCTGGTGGTCGCCTGCTGGATCGACGCCGGTCCCGCACCCCGCGTGGGCCGGCCCCGGGTCCTGCGGCGGCGCGCACGGACAGGAGGGCAGGCCGGCCGCCGGGTCGCCCGCTGACCTCCGGGCCGCCCGGCCGCGGCGTGATCCCCCTCCGCCGCGGCCGGGTCCGGACGGCCCGCTCCCGCCCCGCCCGACCGGCCGCGGTCAGGCGCGCCGGACGGTGAGCCGAGGCGGCTGCGCCAGGGACTGGGCCACCACGCAGTACCGCTCGGTGAGCTGCGCCAGCCGCTCCAGCGTGGCGTCGTCGGCGTCGGTGTCCAGGACGGCGTCCACGGCGATGGCGCCGAACCCGACCGGCACGTCCCGGGCCACCCCGAGCGTGCCCCGGGCGTCCATGTCGCCGCGCGCGGTCAGCCGGGCCGAGCGGACGTCGACCCCCATCGCCGTGGCCACGCTGCGCATGGTGACGCCGGTGCAGGCCAGCAGCGCCTGCAGCAGCATGTCGCCGGAGCAGGCATCGCTGCCGTCGCCACCGGTCGAGGGGTGCAGCCCGGCGCGGACCGGCCCGGCCCAGGTCTGCACGGTGGCGGTGATCCCGGGGTCGGAGAAGTCGGCCTCGGCGTGCATCTGCGCGCAGGCCGTGCCCGGGTCCTCCCGGTAGCGCTGCTTCAGCGGAGCCTGCATCTCCCGCAGCTGGGCGGCGTCCATCCGACCTCCGTGTGTCCTCGGGGACCTCATGCTCGCACCGCGCGTTCGAGGCGCCGGACGGGGACCGCCGCGTCCGGGGATGCTCAGGCGCGACGGCCGGTCAGCACCCACCGCAGCCCCACGAACCGCGCCAGCCCGACCACACCGGTCACGGCGACGACGACGGCCACCGACGCCAGCGGTCCCGAGGCGGCGGTCCACCCCTCCAGCGCGGCCAGGGCGAGGCTGGTGGCCGCCAGCCCGGTGAGGGCGAGCCCGCCGCCGGCCCACTGGGCGGCCGCCCACCCGACCCGCTGGCCGGCGCGGAAGGTCAGCCGGCGGTGCAGCTCGTTGGCCAGGGCCGTGGAGGCGACGACGCCGACGAGGTTGGCCGCCTGGTCGCCGAGGCCGGCCAGCAGCAGGAACAGCCCGACGTACACCACGTTGGCCGAGCCGCCGACGAGCACGAACCGCGCGAACTGCGCCGGCACGTGGTCCTGCGCCACCCAGCCCGGCCAGGAGGCGGACCGGTCGAGGACCGCTGCGGTCATGCCAGCAGGCTCGCCGAGACGCCCCTCCGGTCACATCGGGGATGACCCTGGACCGGACCCTGATCCGTTCGTCCTCAGCGGCGGGCGCCCGACCGGGCACCCCGCGGCGACGGCACGGCAGCCGCACGGCGCCGGCCGGTGCGCCCGAGCAGCAGTGCCTCGGCGTCGGTGCGCTCGAGCGGCCGGGCGAAGAGGTGACCCTGCGCGGTGTCGCAGCAGCCCTCGGCCAGCAGCCGCGCCTGGTGCTCGTGCTCGACGCCCTCGGCCAGCACCTCCAGGCCCAGCGTGCGGCCCAGGTCGATGGTGCCGCGGACGATCGCCGGCAGCGGCTCGGCGTCGGCGATGCCCCCGACGAACGAGCGGTCGATCTTGAGCACGTCCACGGTGAACTGCCGCAGGTGCGCCAGCGAGGAGTAGCCGGTGCCGAAGTCGTCGAGCGCCAGCCGGACGCCGAGCGCCCGCAGCGCCGCCAGCGACGCCGCCGCCCGCTCCGGGTCGTCCACCAGCGCGGTCTCGGTCACCTCCAGCACCAGCGCGCAGGCGGGCAGCCCGCTGTCGGCCAGCGCCGCGGCGACCGAGCCGGCCAGGTCGGGCGAGCGCAGCTGGGTGGCCGACACGTTGACCGCCATCGACGTCGCGCCCGCGGCCGGGTGGTCGCGCCGCCAGGCCGCGGCCGTGGCGCACGCCTCGCGCAGCACCCACACGCCGATCTCGTCCATGAGACCCGCGGCCTCGGCCACCGGCACGAACCGGTCGGGACCGACCGCGCCCAGCCGCGGGGAGTCCCAGCGCAGCAGGGCCTCGAAGCCGGTCACCCGGCGGTCGGCCAGCGCCACCACCGGCTGGTACACCAGCCGGAACTCGCCGCGGTCGAGCGCACCGCGCAGCTCGTCCTCCAGCTCCCGCGCGGCCCGCGCCGCCGCCCGCATGCCGGGCTCGAAGCGCACCGTGCGGCCCCGGCCCTCGAGCTTGGCGGTGTACAGCGCGAGGTCGGCGTCGGCGACGAGCGACTCGGCGCCGGTCGCCCCGCGGCCGACGGCCACCCCGACGCTGGCCGACACCGCCACCGGCCCGCCGGCGAGCAGCACCGGGCGGGACAGCGCCGCGCGCACCCGCTCGGCGGTGGCCACGGCCTCGTCGTCGCCGCTGCCGGACTGCTCCACCAGGACGGCGAACTCGTCGCCGCCGAGCCGGGCCACCGTGTCGTCGGCGCGGACGGCGCCGCGCAGGCGGGCGGCGACCTCGCGCAGCAGCGCGTCGCCGGCGGCGTGCCCGAGACCGTCGTTGACTGCCTGGAACCCGTCGACGTCGAGGCTGACGACGGCGACCGAGCCGCCGCCGCGCACGGTGCGCAGCAGCGCCTGGCCGACGCGGTCGGCGAACAGCACCCGGTTGGCCAGGCCGGTGAGCGCGTCGTGCAGCGCGGAGTGCGCCAGGGCCTCCTCGGCCCGGCGGCGGCCGGTCACGTCGGTGACGTGGACGACGACGCCGCCCACGTCGGGGTCCTCGCCCAGGTCGACCAGCCGGACGCCGAGCCAGCGGTCCTCGCCGCGGTACCGGGCGGGCAGCTCGGCGTCCACCACCGTGCCGGGGGCGGCCAGCGCCCGGTCGAAGACCCGCTGCGCCTGCTCCGGGTCGACGCCGGCGAGCCGCACCGCCTCCCCGGCGCTCCGGCCGGACAGCGGGGCGGTGCCCAGCACCGCCGCCACCGGCGCCGGGTCGCCGAGCAGCCGGCCGCCGCGGGAGACCACCAGCACCGCGTCGGAGGAGTACCGGGCCAGCGTCGCGGCGTGGCGCTCCTGCGCGCGCAGCTGCGCCCGGGCCGCGGCCTCACCGCGCAGCAGCAGCGCGGCGCGGAGGAAGACCAGGACGGTGAGCACCACCGTGCCGGTGAGGATCGACACCGGGTTCCCCGCCCCGCCGGTCGCGTGGACGACGAGGTCGGTCGTGGGCGGCACCAGGAGCGCGCCGAGGCACACGGCCAGCCGCGCCAGGCCCGCCCGTGACGACGGTGCGGGGACGCCCGCCGGCGCCGGCGGGGAGGCCGGCGGCCAGGCGGCGAGGGCCAGCAGCAGGCTGCCGAGCACCCAGCCGGCGTCGAGGAGGGAGCCGAAGCTGTCGGCGTCGGCGTGCAGCAGGTAGGCGGTGTCGGAGACCAGCCAGCACGCGCAGGCGGCCGCCACGACCAGCGACGTCCGCTCGCCCTGCCGCCGGGTGGCCAGCAGGCGCACGACCAGGCCGATCAGCGCGGCGTCGATGGCCGGGTAGAGGGCCAGGGTGGTGCGGGTGAGCACGCCCAGCGACGCGTCCTCGACGGTCGCGGCGATCGACACCTCCCACACCACCAGCAGGACGGCGACGAAGACGACGAGCGCGTCGATCCACCCGGCCACCCGCTGGTCGCGGTCCTCGGTGTGCGTGCGCGCCAACAGCGCGAGCCCGAGGGCCACCGCCGCGTAGCCGGCGAGGTAGACCGCGTCGGCCGGGCCGGCACCGGAGCCGGACCCGGTGAGGGCGGTCTGCAGCTGCCAGAGCACGTCCCCGACCGCGGACAGGGTCACCCCGGCGGCGGCACAGATCGCCGCCGGTCGGCGGCTCCCCCGGCCGGCACCCGCCCAGGCGGCGACCACGGCCAGGCCGGTGACGGCGAAGTACAGGACCGTGCCGGCGGTCGTACCCGACCACGCGGCCAGCGCCCACAGCACCGCCGCCACCAGCGCGACGCCGGCGCAGCCCAGGACCGCACGGGGGACGGCGGGGCCGCCGGCACGCACGCTGGTCGAGGACACGGGATGCGCATCGGCCCGGAACGGAACGGTCTGGAACCGTTCCGCCCGCCGGTCCCCCGCGGGGGTGAGCCGCGATCAGCCCGCCGGGCGCAGCACCGCCACCACCACGTGCGGCCCGGGCTCGCGCAGCGCGGTCCCGAGCTGCTCGGCCAGGTCCTCGGCGGTCTCGGCGCGGGTGGCCGGCACCCCCATCCCGGTGGCCAGCGCCACGAAGTCCAGCGCCGGGCCGCCGAGGTCGAGCAGCTGCCCGGCCCGCTCCCCGCCGCCGGTGGCGCCCACCCGGGACAGCTCCCCCTGCAGGATCGCGTAGGAGGCGTTGTCGTAGAGGACGACGGTGACGTCGAGCTGCTCGCGCGCCATCGTCCACAGCGCCTGGATCGTGTACATGGCGCTGCCGTCGGCCTGCAGGACCACCACCGGCCGGTCGGGGCAGGCCACGGCCGCGCCGACCGCCATCGGCAGCCCGTCGCCGATCGCGCCGCCGGTGAGCGCCAGCCAGTCGTGCCGCGGCGCCCCCGACGTCAGCTCGGCGAGCCCGATGCCGGAGGTGATGGCCTCGTCGACCACCACGGCCCGCTCGGGCAGCAGCGCGCCGACCACCGCCGACACCGCCCGCGGCTCCAGCCGCCCGGCCGGCAGCTCCGGGCGGGAGGCCTCCAGCAGCTCCGGCTCGGCGCCGTCGGCCACCTGCCCGGCCAGCTCCTCGAGCGCCGCGACGCCGTCCTCCCCCGGCTCGGACAGCACGTGCACCGTGCAGTCCTCCGGGACCGGCGTGCCCGGCACGCCGGGGTAGCCGAAGAAGTGCACCGGCGAGGTCGCCCCCGCCAGCACCAGGTGCCGGGTGCCGGCCAGCGCCTTGATCGCCACCTCCGGCGGGTAGGGCAGCTTGCCGACGCCGGGCAGGCCCGCGCCGCGCACCATCCGCGCCGGGAAGGTCTCGGCCAGCAGCCGCACGCCGGTGCCGGCGGCGACCCGTGCCGCGGCGAGCAGCCCGGCCTCCGAGGCCACGACGTCGTCGCCGAGGAACAGCACGGTGGACTCGCCCGAGCGCAGCACCGACGCCGCCTCGTCCACCACCGCGGACGCCACCCGCGGGCGGGGCCGGACCGGCGGCGGGTCGGCCACGGCCGCGCCGTCGGACCACGAGACGTCGGCGGGCAGCACCAGCGTGGCGATCTGCCCGCGGGCGGCCGCGGCGACGGCGTCGGCGGCGTCGGCGGCGACGTCCCCGGGGGCCAGCGAGCGGCGCACCCAGCCCGACACGGTGCCGGCCAGCGCGTCGACGTCGGACTCCAGCGGCGCGTCCAGGCGCTTGTGCGAGCGGGCGTGGTCGCCGACCACGTTGACCACCGGGGTCCGGCCACGGCGGGCGTTGTGCAGGTTCGCCAGGCCGTTGCCCATGCCCGGCCCGAGGTGCAGCAGCGTGGCGGCGGGCCGGCCGGTCATGCGGGCCCAGCCGTCGGCGGCGCCGGTGGCCACGCCCTCGAAGAGCGTGAGCACGCCGCGCATCTCCGGGACGTCGTCGAGCGCGGCGACGAAGTGCATCTCCGACGTGCCGGGGTTGGCGAAGCAGACGTCGACCCCGGCGTCGACGAGCGTGCGGATGAGTGCCTGGGCGCCGTTCACCGGGAGACGTGCACCTCGGTCACCTCGAAGTGGGTCATGGTGACGCCGCCCGAGGCGAAGGTGGGCACGTCGGCCGCGCTGGCCCTGCCCTCCTCGGAGGCGAACGCCGCGCCCATCGCCTGCTCGGAGTCGAAGTCGAGCTCGGCGACCCAGTAGGGCGCGGGGGTGCTGGGGTCCAGCGGCTGCGGCCTGCCCGTGGTGAAGCGCACCAGGCCCGGCATCCTCACCGTGATCGGGATGTGGGTGTCCCGGTAGTGGGCGTCGAACGCCGCCGGGTCCTCGGGCTGCCCGTAGCTGACGACGAGCCTGTGCACCATCTGCGCCACCCCTGGGGTCGGCCGGGCACCGCCGCCCGGGTCCGCCCTCACCCTGTCAGGGGTGCACCCGTCGGCGCGACCTCAGAAGGTGACCACCAACCGGCCGCGCACCCCGCCGGCGGCGAGCACCCGGTGGGCCTCGGGCGCCTCCTCCGCGGCGAACGTGCGGGCCACCCGCAGCGTCACCGCGCCGGACTCCGCCTGCTCGCGCAGCCGGTCGAGAGCATCGGCGTTCTCCGCGTAGTGCCGCACCCGCGTCGGGAATGCCTCGACCCGGCCCGAGCCGTCGCCGCGGTACCCGCGGACGGTGGCCAGCCGCCCGCCGTCGCGGATCGCGGGCAGTACCAGCGCGTCCTGCACCGAGCCGTCGGCCAGCCCGTCCACGCCGTCGGGGAACTCCGCGCGGATCCGCGCGGCCACGTCGTCGCCGCGACGGACGACGACGTCGGCGCCCAGGTCGCGCACCAGCTGCTCGTCGGCCTCGGCGGCGTCGGCGACCACGGTGAGCCCGTCGGCCTTCGCCAGTTGTACGACGTAGCCGCCGTAGGCACCGGCCGCGCCGGTCACCGCCAGCACCGAGCCGGGCGCGAGGTCGAGGTGGTCGAGGGAGAGCCGGGCGGTGAGGCCGTTCATCGGCAGGGTGGACGCGGCGACGGCGTCGGCGCCGGCCGGCACCCGCGCCACCGACGCCGCCGGCAGCACGAGGTCCTCGCGGTAGCCACCGTGCGCGCCGGTCGGCACGACGATGCCCATCACCGCGTCGCCGACCGCCACCCGGTCGACGTCCGGCCCGACCTCGACGACCTCCCCGGCGGCGTCCATGCCGGGCACCCACGGCGGGGCCTTCACCGGGTCCCGGCCGGCGTAGGCGCCCTCGCGCAGGTGGGTGTCGGTCGGGCTGACGGCGGCGGCCCGCACCCGCACCCGCACCTGACCGGCCCCGAGGGGCTCGTCGGGGACGTCGAGGACGGTGAGGGTCTCGGGCCCTCCGAACCGGGTCACTCCCACGGCGCGCACGCCGTCGACCCTAGAAGGACCCTCCTGCCCCCCGCCGCTCGCATGCTCGCGACGGGACCCTGCAGGAGGGCCGCTCCAGCACGTCGCCTCTCACAGCCGATCGGCAGCGCCCGTCCCGGGGCGGTCCAGCCGCGGGACCGACGGTTCGAGGCATGCCACCGCTCCTGCACGGCGCGCACGACCGCGCCGGTGCCGGCGGCCGCGGACGGCCCGTCCTCGACGTCGTCGTCCCGGTGCACGACGAGGAGACCGACCTCGAGCCGTGCCTGCGCCGCCTGCACGCCCACCTGACCGAGTCCCTCCCCTACCCGTTCCGCATCACGGTCGCGGAGAACGCCAGCACCGACCGCACCCTGGAGGTGGCGCACCGCGTCGCCACCGAGCTGCCCGGCGTCGAGGTCCTGGCGATCCCGGAGCCCGGCCGCGGCGGCGCGCTGCGCACCGCCTGGCTGGGGTCGGACGCGCCGGTGCTCGCCTACACCGACGTCGACCTCTCCACCGACCTCAACGCCCTGCTCCCCCTGGTCGCACCGCTCATCAGCGGGCACTCCGACCTGGCGATCGGCACGCGGCTGTCGCGCTCCTCGCGGGTGGTCCGCGGCCTCAAGCGCGAGGTCGTCTCCCGCGGCTACAACCTGCTCCTGCGCCGCACGCTGGCCACCTCGCTGTCCGACGCCCAGTGCGGCTTCAAGGCCATCCGGGCCGACGTCGCCGCGCAGCTGCTGCCGCTGGTCGAGGACACCGGCTGGTTCTTCGACACCGAGCTGCTCGTGCTGGCCGAGCGGGCCGGGCTGCGCATCCACGAGGTGCCCGTCGACTGGGTCGACGACCCCGACAGCCGGGTCGACCTCGTGCGGACCGCGCGGGCCGACCTGGCCGGCATCGCCCGGGTGCTGCGGGCCCTGGCCACCGGGCGGCTGCCGCTGGCGCGGCTGCGCGCCACCATCGGCCGGCAGCCGCTGCCCGACCCGCTGCCCGGCGTCCCCGGCTCGCTGGCCGCCCAGCTGGTGCGCTTCGCCGTCGTCGGGGTGCTCTCGACGCTGGCCTACCTGGTGCTGTTCGTCGTCCTGCGCGAGGTCGTCGCCGCCCAGCCGGCCAACCTTCTCGCCCTGCTGGTGACCGCGGTGGGCAACACCGCCGCCAACCGGCGGGTGACCTTCGGCGTCCGCGGCCGCCCCGGCGCCGCCCGGCACCAGCTGCAGGGCCTGGCCGTGTTCGCCCTCGCCCTGGCCCTCACCAGCGGGTCCCTGGGCCTGCTGCACCTCGCCGACCCCGCGCCGGCCCGCGCCGTGGAGCTGACCGTGCTCGTCGGCGCCAACGCCGTCGCGACGCTGCTGCGCTTCGTGCTGCTGCGCGGCTGGGTGTTCCGCCCCGACCGCACCCCCGGCACGGCCGGCGCCGTCGCCGCGCCCGAGATGGAGACCGCCCGATGACCGCCACCCTGCCGGCCGTGCCGGCCCCGCCCGCCGTCTCCGGGACGCCGGCGCGCCCGCGTGCCGGGCGGGCCGCCCGGCTCCTCCGCGGCGCACCGGCCGACCCGGGCTGGGTCCGCCCGGCGCTGCTCGGCCTGCTGGCGGCCACCGGCGTCCTCTACCTGTGGGACCTGTCGGCCTCGGGCTGGGCCAACGCCTTCTACGCCGCCGCGGCGCAGGCCGGCTCGCAGAGCTGGGAGGCGTTCTTCTACGGCTCCTCCGACGCGGCCAACGCCATCACCGTGGACAAGCCCCCCGCCTCGCTGTGGGTGATGACGCTGTCGGTGCGCCTGTTCGGGCTGAGCTCGTGGTCGCTGCTGGTGCCGCAGGCGCTGATGGGCGTGGCCACCGTCGGGCTGCTGTACCTGGCGGTGCGCCGGGTGTCCGGCCCGGGCGCCGGGCTGGTCGCGGGCGCCGTGCTCGCGCTCACCCCGGTGGCGGCGCTGATGTTCCGCTTCGACAACCCCGACGCGCTGCTGGTGCTGCTCATGACGGCCGCGGCGTACGTCCTGACCCGGTCGCTGGAACGGGCCTCCACCCGCGGCCTGGTCGGCGTCGGCGTGCTGCTCGGGTTCGCCTTCCTCACCAAGACGCTGCAGGCGGTGCTGGTGGTCCCCGGCTTCGCGCTGGTGTGGCTGGTGGCCGCCCCGACGACGCTGCGCCGCCGCGTGCTGCAGCTGCTCGGCGCCGGGGTCGCGATGGTCGTGGCCGGCGGCTGGTGGGTCGCCGTGGTCGAGCTGGTGCCCGAGTCGTGGCGGCCCTACGTCGGCGGGTCGCAGACGAACTCGGTGTGGGAGCTCATCTGGGGCTACAACGGGCTCGGCCGGCTGACCGGCGAGGAGACCGGCAGCGTCGGCGGGGCCGCCGGCTGGGGCGAGACCGGGCTCGGCCGGCTGTTCGGGGCCGAGGTCGGCGGGCAGGTGGCCTGGCTGCTGCCGGCCGCGCTGGTGCTGCTGGCGGCCGGGCTGGCCGCCGTCGCCCGGGCGCCGCGCACCGACCCCCGCCGGGCCGCGCTGCTCACCTGGGGCACCTGGCTGGGCGTCACCGGGCTGACCTTCAGCCTGATGGCGGGCATCTTCCACGCCTACTACACCGTCGCCCTCGCCCCGGCGATCGCCGCGCTGGTCGCCGTCGGCGGTGCGCTGGTCTGGCGGCGGCGGGACCGGGTGGCGGCCCGGCTGGTCCTGGCGGTGACCACGGCCGGCACCGCGCTGTGGGCCTGGGTGCTGCTGGGCCGCTCGGCGGACTTCCTGCCCTGGCTGCGCTGGTCCGTCCTCGCCGCGGGCCTGGTGGCGGCGCTGGGACTGCTCGCCGTCGACCGGCTGGGGCGCGCCGTCGTCGCCGGGGTGCTGGCCGTCGGCCTGCTCGCCGGGGTCGCCGGCCCGGCCGCCTACGCCGTGCAGACCGCCGCCACACCGCAGACCGGCTCCATCCCCAGCGCCGGGCCGGCCGTCGCCGGGGCCGGGTTCGGCGGTGGCCCGGGCGGGGGCGCCCCGTTCCGCGGCGGGCAGCCCCCGGCCGGCGGGCCGGCCGCCCTCCCCGGCGCCGCGCCGCAGGGCACCGTCACCCGCGGCCCGGGGGGCGGGACGGGCGGCCTGCTGGGCGCCGCGGACGTCAGCGAGGAGACGGTCGCCGCGCTGACCGCCGACGCGGACGGGTACACCTGGATCGCCGCCGCCGTCGGCTCGAACACCGCGGCGGGCTACCAGCTGGCCACCGGGCTGCCCGTGATGGCGGTCGGCGGGTTCAACGGCAGCGACCCCTCGCCGACCCTCGAGCAGTTCCAGCAGTACGTCGCCGACGGCGAGATCCACTGGTTCGTCGGCGGCGGCACGGGGATGGCCGGCGACGGCGGCAGCTCGGCGTCGGCCGAGATCGCCGCCTGGGTGGCGGAGAACTTCACCGCCCAGACGATCGACGGCGTCACCGTCTACGACCTGAGCCGGCCGACGGGCTGACACCGCGGGAGGGCGCCGGGACCCCCGGGCCCTCCCGCGTCCAGCGGGTGGTCTCCCGCACCACCACCCGCCACTCGTCCGGCACCGGGTCCCCGGGCTCGAGGCCCAGCGCGACGAGGGCGCAGCGGGACCCCTGCCGGCGCAGCGACTGCGCGAGGGTGGTCAGCCCGGCGCGCCCGGCGGCGTCGCTGTCGTCCCAGCCGGTCACCGCCACGTCGCCGGGGGCGTCGAGTCCCGCGGCCGCCACGGCACGCAGCGCCCCGAGCGCGAGTTCGTCGCTCATCGCGGCGACGGCGTCCGGGCGGTGCGGGCCGCGGAGCAGCTCGGCGGTGAACGCCTCCCCGTGCCCGGCGTCGTTGACCGGGCAGACGGCGAACCGCAGCTCCTCGGGAGCGTGCCCGGCGCCGGTCCAGGCGTCGCGCAGGCCCTCCCACCGGTGCCGGGTGACCGGGAAGCGCACCGGCCCGACCGCCGGGCCGGCGAGCAGCCGGCGGGTCCGGTCCCGGTCGAGCGGGAAGCCGAGCACCACCGGCCGGCGCGCACCGGCGAAGGCCACCCGGCCGATCGCCGTGGCGGCGGCACGGTCGTCGATGCCGACCACCGGCAGTCCCCGCCGGTGCGGCCCGGCGTGGACCACCGCGGGCAGCCCGGTGTCGGCCACCGCGTCGAGCACCGGGTCGTCGTCGCTGGTGGTCCAGACGACGAAGCCGTCGACCAGCGCCCGGGCGACCCGCTCGGGATCGCTCGGGGCCCCGGTGATCGGCACCAGCGTGAGCCCGACGCCCTGCGCCGCGCAGACGTCGGCGACGCCGGCGAGGAACCGGGCCGCCTGCGGGTCGTCGAACGCGTAGGCCAACCGCTCGCCGAGGACGACGCCGAGACTCCCGGCGCGGCCCCGGCGGAGCGAGCGGGCAGCCGGGTGGGGACCGGGGTAGCCCAGCTCCTCGGCCGCGGCCCGCACTCGGGCCGCGGCCTCCTCCGACACCCGTCCGGGCCGGGAGTAGACGTAGGACACCGTCATCGGGGACAGGCCCGCGGCCCGGGCCACGTCCCGCATCGTCGGACGCCGCGCCGGGTCGCCGCCGGTCCTGTCCACCCGTAGATTCTAGCTGTGTATCGATACACACGGCGGGCAGCGGACCCGGCGTCCGAGGTCTCCCCGACCCCCGGACCGGACGCGGCGAGCGACTCCGGCCCCTTCGTGCGGGACGCACCGACCGTGGTCGCCTACGCGACGCTGGCCTGCTTCACCTTCTGGCTGTACGCCTTCGGGCCCGCACTGACCCTGCTGCGCGAGGAACTGCACTTCTCCTACACCGTGCTGGGCCTCTACTCCGTGCTGTGGTCCGGCGGCGCCGCGCTGGCCGGCGCCGGGTTCGCGGTCGCCGCGCGCCACCTGCCGCGGGCCGCGCTGCTCTGGGGCTCGGCCCTCGCCACCGTCGCCGGCGCCGCGCTGTTCACCCTCGCCTCCGGGATCGCCCCCACTCTCGTCGGCGCCGTGGTGCTGGGGGTGGCGGGGACGACCCTGCTGGCGGTGGTCCAGGCGGTGCTCTCCGACCGGCACGGTCCCCGGCGGGACCGGGCCCTGACCGAGGCCAACGTCGGTGCCGCGGCCTGTGCGGTGACCGCCCCGCTGGCCCTGGGCGCACTGGCGGGCAGCCCGGCCGGCTGGCGCGCCGCCTTCGCACTGCCGGCGGTCGCCCTCGTCGCCCTGTACCTGCGGTACCGCCGCCTCCCGCTGACGGCGACCCCCCGGCCCCGCGACGACGGAGGCGCGCCCACCGCACCCCGGACCCCGGGGCGGCTCCCCGTGGCCGGCTGGCTCTTCGCCGCGCTCACCGCGGTCGGCATCGCCGTGGAGTTCTGCCTGGTCTACTTCGGCACCGAGGTGCTCGTCGGCACGGGCCTGACGACCGCCGCGGCCGCCACCGCCCTCAGCAGCAACTACCTCGGCCTGCTGGTCGGCCGCCTCGCCGGCGCGGCACTCACCCGCCGCCCCGGCCGGACCGCCGCGCTGCTGCACGTCTCGCTGGCGGTCACCGCCGCCGGGTTCCTCCTGTTCTGGCTGGGCGACCACCCGGCACCCGCCGTCCTGGGCCTGTTCGTCTGCGGGACGGGCATCGCCAACCTCTATCCGCTCTCGGTGGCCCTGACCCTGGGCGCCGCCCCCGGACAGGAGGACCGGGTCCAGGCCCGGACGCAGCTGCTCGGTGGCGTGGTCACCGCCGCCGCGCCCTTCCTCCTCGGCAGCCTCGCCGACGTCCACGGGCTCACCGTCGCGTTCGTGCTGGAGCCCGTGCTCATCGGGACCGGCGTCCTGCTGCTGCTCACCGGCCGCCGCGCGCAGGAGCGGCGGAGCTGACACCGCGCGACACCACGAGGACTTGCGCATGACGTCACAGTGGTGTCATCGTGACGTCATGGATCTGACGCCGTTCGTCGACCAGCTCCGCCGGGAGCTCGCGCTGGCCGCCGCACCGGGCGGTGAGGAGGCACAGGCCCTCGCCGAGCGGCTGACCGCCCCGCTGGAGTCCTCGGTCCGGCTGGCCCTGCTCAGTGCGCTGTCCGCGGCGGCGGAGGAGCTCACCGGTCAGCTGGCCCCCGGCTCGGTCGACGTGCGGCTGCGGGGCAGCGACATCGGCTTCGTCGTCACCCCGCCGCCGGACGCGGAGCCGCACGCACCGGCACCCGAGCCCGGCGTCCCGGACGCCGACGACGGCACCACGATCCGCATCACGCTGCGGCTGCCCGAGCCGCTCAAGGCCCGGGTCGAGGAGGCGGCCGCCCGCCTCGGCTCGTCGGTGAACACCTGGCTGGTCCGCGCCGTCAGCGACGCGCTCACCCGCGTCGAGCGCCCGGCGGGCGAGGCCCGCCGCTCCCGGTGGTCGTCGGGCCAGTCCTACACCGGCTGGGTCCGCTAGCCCCGCTCGCGCACACCTGCACCGCACCCCCGGCCGACCGGACGGGGGCCGACCCGGCACGCCCAGGAGGCGCCGCCATGCCCACCTTCGACACCCCCGACCCGATCAGCGCCCGCATCGACGTCGCCGCCGGCGGCGTCCGCGTCCGGGCCACCGACCGCGCGGTCACGGAGGTCACCGTGCGCCCCCGGAACGACCGCAGCAACGCCGACGTGCAGGCCGCCGAGCAGGCGACGGTGAGCTGCGCCGACGGGCACCTGCTGGTCCGCTCCACCGGCCGCCCGCGGCTGCTCTTCCTCGGCTCCGGCGGCGAGGTCGACGTCGACGTCGTCCTGCCGGAGGGCTCGGCGCTCGACGTGCGGACGACCGCGGGCGACGTCTCCTGCTCCGGCCGGCTCGGTGCGGTCACCCTCGAGACCCGCTACGGCGACCTCCGGCTCGACACCGCGACCGGGCTCCGCGCCCGCACCAGCAGCGGCGGCGTCACCGCCGGCGCCGTGGACGGCGACGCGGTCGTGCGCACCGACTACGGCGACGTGCGGGTCGGCCGCACCGACGGCGACGCCCGGCTGCACACCTCCTGCGGCGACGTCACCGTCGACCGCGCCGCCGGCTCCCTGCTCGGCAGCACGAGGTACGGCAGGGTCCGCGTCGGCGAGGCGGTGCGCGGGTCGGTGGTGCTCGAGACCGCCTACGGCGAGGTCGAGGCCGGCGTCCCCGCCGGCACCGCGGCCTGGCTGGACCTGCAGGCGGCCTCGGGCAGCATCCGCAACGAGCTCACCTCCGCCGACGGTCCCGACGACGCCGCCGGCACCGTCGAGCTGCGGGCCCGCACCGGCTACGGCGACATCCTCGTCCGCCGGGCGTGAGGGGACCTGCCGTGATCTCCGTCGCCGGACTCCGCAAGGCCTTCGGCTCCACCGTCGTCCTCGACGGGCTGGACCTCGCCGTGCCCGAGGGCAGCGTCTACGCCCTGCTCGGCCCCAACGGTGCCGGCAAGACCACCACCGTCGACATCCTCTCGACGCTGCTGCCCGCCGACGGCGGCGAGGTGCGCGTCGCCGGGCACGACCTGCGCCGGGAACCGGACGCGGTGCGCGCCGCGATCGCGCTCACCGGCCAGTTCTCGGCGGTCGACACGCTGCTCACCGGCGCCGAGAACCTGCGGCTCATGGCCGACCTGCACCACCTGGGCCGGGAGGAGGGCCGTCGCCGCGCCGCCGAGCTGCTCGAGCGCTTCGACCTCGTCGACGCGGCCGGCAGGCCGCCGGCCACCTACTCCGGGGGCATGCGCCGCCGGCTGGACCTGGCGATGGGTCTCGTGGGCCGTCCGCGGGTCGTCGTCCTCGACGAGCCGACGACCGGGCTCGACCCCCGCAGCCGGCGGGCGATGTGGGACGCCGTCCGCGAGCTCGTGGCCGACGGCGTCACGGTCCTGCTCACCACGCAGTACCTCGAGGAGGCCGACCACCTGGCCGACCGCATCGGCGTCCTCGACGGTGGCCGGCTGGTGGCGGAGGGCACCGCCGAGGAGCTCAAGCGGCTGGTCCCCGGCGGTTCGGTGCGGCTGCGCCTGCCCGACGCCGCCGCGCTCGAGCGGGCCCGCCGCGCCCTGGGCACCGGTGCGGCCGACCCGGCGGCACTGGTCCTCGAGGTCCCGGGCGACGGCAGCGTCCCCGCGCTGCGGGCCCTGCTCGACCGGCTCGACGACGCCGGCGTGGAGGCCGCCGGCCTGACCGTGCACACCCCCGACCTGGACGACGTCTTCCTGGCCCTCACCGGCCGGCCGGCCCCCGAGGAGGTGCCCTCGTGACGACGCTGGGCCTCACGCTGAGCGACTCCGCGACGATGCTGCGGCGCAACCTGAAGCGCGCCGCGCGCTACCCGGGGCTGACGCTCGTCGTGGCCGCGCTGCCGATCGTCTTCCTGCTGCTGTTCGTCTACGTCTTCGGGGGGACGCTCGGCGCGGGGCTGGGCGGCCCGTCGGGCGGCCGGGCGGAGTACGTCACCTACGTCGTCCCCGGGATCCTGGTCCTGGCCATCACCGGGGGCGCGCAGGGGACGGCGATCGGCATCGCCATGGACATGACGGAGGGGATCATCGCCCGCTTCCGGACCATGTCGATCGCGCGGGCGTCGGTGCTCACCGGGCACGTCGTCGGCGCGGTGGTCCAGACACTGGTCGGCCTCGCGCTCGTCCTCGCCGTCGCGCTGCTGGTCGGGTTCCGGCCGGACGCGAGCGCGCTGGAGTGGGTCGCGGCAGTCGGGGTGCTGGCGATGACGAGCTTCGCGCTGTCCTGGCTGTCGGTGGCCATGGGCCTGTGGACGAGGACGGTGGAGGCGGCCAGCAACCTGCCCATGCCGCTGATGTTGCTGCCCTTCTTCGGCAGCGGCTTCGTCCCGGTCGAGTCGATGCCGGGCTGGCTGCGCTGGTTCGCCGAGCACCAGCCGTTCACGCCGCTGATCGAGACGCTGCGCGGCCTGCTCACCGGGACGGCGATCGGGTCGGCCGCCGCGCTCTCGGTGGCCTGGTGCGCCGGCATCGCCCTGGTCGGCTACGTGTGGGCCCGGGCGAACTACGAGCGCCGCCCGGCACGTTAGGACGACGCGCCGCCGCCCGGGAATGGCGGCGGCGCGCCCGACGCTTCCCGGATCGGCACCGTCCGCGCACCAGCACCGCCCCGGTCCAGCATCGCCCCGGTCGAGCACGCCCCCCTCCCCCGCCCCGAGAGGCCGCGCATGCCCACGCTGCTGTCGCCCCGCCCCGCCTCCTCCGCCTCGCCGCCGGCTCCGCGCCGTCGTCGCCGCGGCCTCCTCCGCCTCGCGGCGGCCGGTGCCGGCGCGGCCGTGCTCCTGCCGGTCGGGCTGCAGGTCGCCGGCTGGCTGCCCGAGGACCCCTTCGGGCAGGACGAGGTCGACCGGAGCACGACCCCGCTCCTGCTCGCCCTCGAGGACCTGCACGAGTACCACGCCGCGACGGGCGCCTTCCAGGTCGTCGTGGACCGGGAGGTGGACACCCGGTACGTGCCGTCGGCCATCAGCGGCGAGCGGGTCCAGCTCCTCGCGACCGGGACCGCGGACGCCTACGTCGACTTCTCCGGCCTGGACGCCGGCGCGGTGACCCTCTCCGACGACGGCACCGTCGCGACTGTCGAGCTGCCGGCGCCGCGGCTGGACGAGGTCCGGATCGACCCGGAGGAGAGCCGTGTCCTCGACCGGGACCGGGGGCTGGTCGAGCGGATCGGCGACGCGCTCGGGGACGACCCGGTCGACGACAGCGAGCTCTACGCGCTGGCCGAGGACCGGCTCACCGCGGCGGCCGCCGAGAGCGACCTGCGCGAGCGCGCCGAGACCAACACCCGCGAGATGCTGACCGGCCTCGCCCGCTCCTTCGGCGTCGACGAGGTCGAGGTCCGCTTCGCGGAGACCGCCGACAGCGCCGGCTGACCGCACGGGCGGCCCGGGACCGCGGTGGTCCCGGGCCG
>NZ_JBJGYP010000033.1:0-49704 GCF_054050055.1 Geodermatophilus sp. SYSU D00814 | reverse complement strand
TAAGACGAGCTGCGCGACGCCGACCAGGTGTTTGTTGACCCGGTTCAGGGCGGGTTTGACAATGAGGGGGAGGCCGCGCGCCGGCACGTCGGCCGGCCGGACGACGTGCCCGATCGCGAGGGTGGCGCGCAGCTCCTCGTGCCGGTCCAGGGTGGTGCCGAGCAGCCGCGCCGACAGCGGCCGGTCCACGTAGCCGGCGCCGATGAGGTTGACCCGGACGGGGGCGACCTCGACGGCGAGGTCGGCGATCAGGACCGGCCGGGCGGCGGTGAGCGCGCCGGTGAGGCCGAGCCCGGCGCCCCGGCGGCGGCCGGCCGTGCCGCCGACGAACAGCAGCGTCCCCCCGGGGCGCACCGTGCCCACGGCCGCCCGGGCCACCCGCACCGGCAGCCAGAGGTACTCGTCGACGTCGCGCTGCGCCCGGGCGAAGTCGAACTCCGCCAGCGGCGCCCGGTAGGGCCGCTCGCCGGTCACCACGACGTGGTCGACCGGCTGCGGCAGCTCCCGCAGGAACCGGTCGAGGGCGGCCGGGTCGGTGGCGTCGAGGACCGCGGTGGCCGGCGTGCCGACCTCGCCGGCGGCGCGCCGCAGCCGGTCGGGGTCGCGGCCGGTGAGGACGACGTCGGCCCCGGCGGCCCGCGCGAGCCGGGCGGTGTCGAGCCCCGCGCCCTCGGTCCCGCTGATGACGACGACCCGCTGCCCGGTCAGGTCGGGCCGGCGGCGGGTCCCGGTCGGCGACTGCTGCACCGTCATGACGCCTCCGGGGAGGGAGACCGGCCCGCGGTGTCCCGCCGGCCGGCGGCTGCTCGTGGCCCCACCCTCGTCCGGTCCGTCCCGGGTCGCCCCAGGGAGACCCACTGGTCCTCGGCCCCGCGGCTGCCGACGTCGCGCCGGACCGGCGCCTCAGCCCAGGGCGTCGGCGACCACGCCGGCCGCTGCCGCGATCAGCGCGTCGTCGTGCGCGGCGTCCCGCTCGGCCCGGCTCGACACCACCGCGAGCACGATCGGGGCCCGCCCGGGCGGGGTGAGGACGGCGACGTCGTTGCGGGTGCCGTAGGCGCCGGTGCCGGTCTTGTCGCCCACCTCCCAGTCGCCGGGGACGCCGGCCCGGATCAGCGCGTCCCCGGTGGTGTTGCGCCGGAGCCAGTCGGCGAGCAGCAGCCGGTCCTCCACCGCGACGCCCGCGCCGTCCACGGCGTAGGCGCGCAGCGTCGTGGCCAGCGCGCGCGGGGTGGTGGTGTCGCGCGGGTCCCCGGGCACCGCGGTGTTGAGCGCGGGCTCGGTCCGGGACACCTCGGTGACGTGGTCGCCGACCCGCTCCAGCGCCGCGTCGAGGCCGGCCGGGCCGCCGAGCTCGCGCAGCAGCAGGTTGAGCGCGGTGTTGTCGCTGTACCGCACGGCGGCGTCGCACAACTGCTCGAGCGTCAGGCTCCCGCCGACCGCGGCCTCGGTGACCGGCGAGTGGGCGGGGGCCAGGTCGGCCCGGGAGATCGGCACGCTCCGCTGCAGGTCCGCCGGGGAGGTCTGCGCCAGCAGCGCGCCGGCGGCCAGCGCCTTGACCGTGCTGGCGTGGGCGAACCGCTCGTCGGCCCGGTGGGCGATCGTCCGGCCCGAGCCGGTGTCGACCGCGAAGACGCCGAGGCGGGCGTCGTACCGCTCCTCCAGCGCCGCCAGCGAGGCGGCCGCGGCCGGGCCGGGGTCCGGGGGAGCGGCCGACGTCGAGGAGGGGGCCGGTGCCACCCGCGCGGGTGCCGCCTCCGGCGACGAGCACGACGCGGTGCCGAGCAGCAGCAGCGACGCCACCGCGCACCGGCGCAGGGCGCCGCTCCTCCTCGCCGGGCCGTGCACCGCGTGCCCCGTCCTGCGCACTCCCGCTCGCCCCTCCTCGCCCCGCACGTCGCCGCGCAGCGTGCCACGGGACCGGCCCGCCGGCCGCCGGGACCGGCCGGCGCGGTCATGCGCGCGGGCTATGGCGGCGGGCATTGGACGCCCGCGGGGCCGGTCGGTGGACTGGCCGTGCAGCGCGGGTGCCGGGCCCGCCGGGACCGGGGGGAGCGCCGATGACCGAGCGGCCCGCCGACACCCCCGTCGTGCCGCGCCGGCGGCTGGGGGAGCTGGAGGTCTCCGCCGTCGGCTACGGCGCGATGGTGCTCATGGGCCTCTACGGGGACACCACCGACCGGGACGCCGCCGACGTCGTCGCGCGGGCCCTCGACCGCGGGGTCACCTTCCTCGACACCGCCGACGCCTACGGCGCCGACGGGTTGTCCGAGCGCCGGCTGGCCCCGGCGGTGGCCGGGCGGCGCGACCGGGTGCAGCTGGCCACCAAGTGGGGGATCGCCACCGACCCGGCGGGCCCGGCCCGGCGGCGCCCGGACACCAAGTGGGACAACGAGGTGCTCGTCGACGCCCGGCCCGAGCGCGCCCGGGCGGCGCTGGAGGGGAGCCTCACCCGGCTCGGGGTGGACCACGTCGACCTCTGGTACCTGCACTGGACCGACCCCGGCGTGCCGGTCGAGGACAGCATCGGGGCCATGTCCGAGCTGGTCGCCGCCGGCAAGGCGCGGTACCTCGGCATCTGCAACGCGACCCCGGACGAGCTGCGCCGCGCGCACGCCACCCACCCGATGACGGCGGTGCAGAGCGAGTGGTCGCTGTGGACCCGCGGCATCGAGGCCGACGTGCTGCCCCTCGCCCGGGAGCTCGGCGTCGGCGTGGTCCCCTGGGCGCCGCTGGGCAGCGGGTTCCTCACCGGGACCGTCGCGCAGGTGGCCGACGGGGACTTCCGCCGCCACCACCCGCGCTTCCAGGGCGAGAACCTGCGCCGCAACCAGGAGCGCTTCGCGCCCCTGGCCGACCTGGCCGCGGCCGAGGGCGTGACCATGGCGCAGCTGGCGCTGGCCTGGCTGCTGCACCAGGGGCCCGACGTCGTCCCGATCCCCGGCACCCGCGACCCCGGCCGGATCGCCGAGAACGCCGCGGCCGCCGCCGTCGTCCTGTCCGACGACGAGCTGCGCCGGATCGAGGAGATCGCCGCACCGGGGGCCGCGGTGGGCGCGGCCCTGCTCTGACCCGCGGGAGGGGACCGCCGTGCCCGACCGTGGCCGCCGTCCGGAGTTCGGCCTGTTCGTCGACCCCCGCGCCGCCCGCTACCCCGCGACCGTGCAGCAGGTCCGCGCCGCCGACCGGCTGGGCCTGGACCTCGCGGGGCTGCAGGACCACCCGTACCTGCCCGAGCACCTGGACATGTGGACGCTGCTGGTCGACCTCGCGGCGCGGACCGGCCGGATCCGGCTGTTCCCCGATGTCGCGAACGTGCCGCTGCGGCCCCCGGCCGTGCTGGCCAAGGCGGCGGCGTCCCTCGACGTCATCAGCGGCGGGCGGGTCGACCTCGGGCTGGGCGCCGGCGGCTCCTGGGACGCCATCGCGGCCATGGGCGGGCCGCGCCGGTCACCCGGGGAGGCGGTCACCGCGCTGGCCGAGGCGATCGAGGTCGTGCGCGCCTGCTGGTCGGGGGAGCGGGACGTGCGGGCCGGCGGCGGGACGTACGCGCTGTCCGGCGTCTCCACCGGCCCGGTCCCCGGCCGGCGCATCGAGATCTGGATCGGCGCGCTGGGCCCGCGCATGCTCGACCTCACCGGGCGGTCGGCCGACGGCTGGCTGCCCTCGTCGGCGTACGTCCCGCCGGCCGACCTCGCCGGGCGCAACGCGCGGATCGACGACGCCGCCGCGGACGCCGGCCGCGACCCCGCGGACGTGCGGCGGCTCTACAACGTCTCCGGGTCGATCACCGACGGCGCGAGCCGCGGCTTCCTCCAGGGGCCGGCCGACCAGTGGGTCGAGGAGCTCACCGACCTCGTCCTCACCGAGGGGATGGACACCGTCGTCCTCTGGGCGCGCGGCGACGTCGACCGGCAGCTGCACCGCTGGGCCGAGGAGGTCGTGCCCGCCGTGCGCGAGGAGGTGGCACGGGCGCGCCGTCCCCGCTGACCGGCCCGTGCCCGGCCGGCGTCAGCCCGCCGAGCGGGACACCGACCGGGCGAGCACCCGCCCGAGCACCATCGTGACCAGCCCGGCGACGACGACCGCCGTGAGCGCCACCCGCAGGCTGCTCGCGTCGGCCACCGCGCCGATCAGCGGCGGCGAGGCGAGGAACCCCACCCGCAGCAGCCAGTTGACCACCGTCAGGCCGACGCCGTGGCGCAGCCCGGGCAGCTCGTCGGCGGCCTTGTAGACGGCCGGGACCAGCGTGGCCACGCCCAGCCCGGCGAGGGCGAACCCGACCAGCGTGGTGCCCAGCGAGGGCAGCGCCAGGGCCAGCCCCATGCCGAGGGCGATCAGCGCGCCGCCGACCCGGGCCACCCGCCGCTGCCCGAACCGGTCGACGACGCGGTCACCGGTCAGCCGGCCCACGGTCATGGCCGTCTGCAGCGCGACGAAGCCCAGCCCCGCGGTGGCCGCGCCGACGCCGATCTCGCCGCGCAGGTAGAGCGCCGCCCACGACGCCCCGGCGTCCTCGACGAAGGCCCCCGCCGTGGCCAGCACGCCGAGCGCGGCCAGGGCGGGCAGCGCCGCGCGCACCGCGCCCCCGCCGGCCTGCTCGGGGGCGGCGGCGGTGCCCTCGTCGTCGTGGTCCGGGCCGGGCAGCATGCGGCGGTGGGCGAGCAGCGACAGCGCCGCGAACACCACCGCCACGATGCCCAGGTGCAGCCCCAGCGGGACGCCCAGCCCGGCCGCGACCGAGCCGAGCAGGCCGCCGGCCACCGCGCCGATGCTCCAGACGCCGTGGAAGGCGTTGAGGATCGACCGGTCGTAGGCGCGCTGCACCCGCAGCCCGTGGGCGTTCTGCGCGACGTCGACGACGGCGTCGAGCGCGCCGGCCACGAACAGCGCCCCCGCGAGCAGCCACCACGACGGCGCCACGCCGGCGCACCAGACCGCGGCGGCGAGCGCGACCAGCCCCCACGAGGCCACCCGCGCCGAGCCGAACCGGCGCATCAGCGCGGCCGAGGCCAGGGCCGAGACCAGGGAGCCCAGCGGCAGTGCGGCCAGCGCCGCGCCCAGGGTGGCGTTGGTCAGGTCCAGCCGGTCCTTCACCTCCGGCAGCCGCGGCACGAGGTTGGCGTAGAGCACGGCGTTGGTGAAGAAGCACGCCGCGACGGCGGCGCGGGCGGCGCGCAGCCGTGCGGGAACGGTCGCCGGGAGGGTGTCCGACACGGGGTCCTGTCCTGGTGTGGGGGAGGGGGTCAGCGGGCGAAGCGGTGGACGGCGGCGCGGATCTGGCCGGCGTCCATGGGGTCGGTCGAGAGGGCGCTGTGCAGCACCAGCCCCTCGACCAGGGCGTCGAGCTCGCGGGCGGTCACCGCGTCGAAGTGCCGCTCGAGGCTGCGCCGGCTGCGCTGCATCCAGTCCTGCGTCACCGCGCGCAGGGCCGGCCGGCGGGCGGCGGCCACGTACAGCTCCACGGCGAGGACGAGGTCGCGGTCGGAGCCGAGCAGGTCGCCGGTGAGGTGGCCGACCAGCGCCTCCAGCGCCTCCCCGACCCCGGCGGCCGCGCGCATGCGCTCGTCGAAGCGGGGCGCGACCTCGTCGACGTGGCGGGTGAACGCGGCGGCGTGCAGCTCGTCGAGGGAGGAGAAGTGGTAGGTCAGCGAGCCGAGCGGGACGTCGGCGGCGCGGGCGATGGCCCGGTGCGTGGCGGCGGTGACACCGACGTCGGCGATGACGTCGAGCGCGGTCGCCACCAGCCGTTCACGGCGCCCGGGGTCGTGCCGGCGCGGCCGCCGCGCGGGCGCCGGGGCGGTGCTCACCCGCGCTCCGGCGTCCAGGCCCCAGCAGGCGTCGAGGTCATGCGGACGAGCGTACGCATCGGGCCTCCCGCGGTGGTGCGGGCCCTCCTGCGGTGCCGCACCACCGCAGGGGTGCGAGGAGCACCGCAGGAGCCGGAGGGTGCCGGGGTTCCTCGCGCCTGGTGACGGCGGCCACCCGCTGGGAGGCTCCGGGCATGCAGCGCGCCTTCGGTGTGGACGTCCCCGAGACCGTCGCCGAGATGTGCCGCCCGGGTGCGGCGGCCGTCCTGGTCTATGACGCGCAGGTGGGCATCCTGCGCCACGTCCGCGACCGCGACGGCCTCGTCGAGCGGATCCGGCGGGTGCTCGACGCCGCCCGCGCCGCCGCGGTCCCCGTCGTCTACGTGCGGCACGTGTCCCTCCCGCCGACCCACATGGGCGTCGCCGCGCTGCGCACCGCCATGGCCTGGCAGCGCCTCGACCGCGCCGACGAGGTCCGCTCCACGTTCCCGCCCGGCGCCGAGCACACCGCCATCACCCCGGAGCTCGCGCCGGCCGACGGCGAGCCGGTGTTCGACAAGCTCGGGATGTCGGCGCTGGTGGGCACGCCGCTGGAGGCGGTGCTGCGCGACCGCGGCGTCACCACGCTCGTGCTGGTCGGCGCGGTGCTGGAGATCGGCATCGAGCCCACCGCCCGGCACGCCGCCGACCTCGGGTTCCTGCCCGTCGTCGTGGACGACGCCTGCGGGGTGGTCGACGACGAGGCCGCGCAGCGGTCGCTGGCGAGCCTGGACTACGGCTTGATGTCCCACCGCGCCACCACCGACGAGGTGGTCGCGGCGTTCGGCGGCGGCTGACCACGGCGCGGGGGATGGTGCGGCGCGGGGTCCTCGCTCAGGATGGGGATCCCGCCCCGCGACCCGGAGGACCTCCATGACCGCACCGTCCCGGCAGCTCCCGCCGACCGCCTCCGTGGTCGTCATCGGCGGAGGCGTCATGGGGCTGGCCACGGCCTACGAGCTGGCCCGGGCGGGGGTGCGCGACGTCGTCCTGGTCGACCGGGACGCCTTCGGCGCCGGCTCGACGAGCCGGGCGGCCGGCGGCGTGCGGGCGATGTTCTCCGACCCGGTCAACATCACCCTCGGCGCCCGCAGCCTGGAGACCTTCCGCGACTTCCCGGCGCGCTTCGGGCAGGACATCGACTTCGCCGAGGTCGGCTACCTGTTCCTGCTGTCCACGCCCGGCGCCGTCGCCGCCTTCGAGGCCGCCGTCGCGCTGCAGAACGACCTCGGTGTCCCCAGCCGCGTGATCGACGTCGCCGAGGCGCGGGAGCTCTCGCCGCTGATCTCGCCCGAGGGGTTGCTGGCCGCCGCGTGGTCGCCGACCGACGGGCACTGCACGCCGGAGTCGGTGGTGCTCGGCTACGCGTCGGCCGCCCGCCGCGCCGGTGCCACGCTGCTGCCGAACTGCGCGGCCACCGGCATCGAGGTCACCGACGGCCGGGTCACCGCCGTGCGCACCGCCGCCGGGACCGTGCGCACCGACACCGTCGTCTGCGCGGCCGGCGCGTGGTCGGCCGAGGTCGGCGCCTGGGCCGGGGTGGAGCTGCCGGTCAGCCCGCTGCGCCGGCAGGTGCTGGTCACCGAGCCGGTGCCCGGCCTCGACCCGCACACCCCCTTCACCATCGACTTCGACACGTCCTTCTACTTCCACCGCGAGGGCCGCGGCCTGCTCATGGGCATGTCCGACCCCGACGAGACGCCGGGCTTCCGGCTCACCCGCTCCGACGACTGGCTGCCCCGGCTGGGCGAGGCCATCGAGCGGCGGGCGCCCGCGCTGGCCGGCGTCGGTGTCGCCAGCGGCTGGGCCGGGCTGTACGAGATGACGCCGGACCACAACGCGCTCATCGGCCGCGCCGACGAGGTGGAGGGGTTCCTCTACGCCACCGGCTTCTCCGGCCACGGCTTCCTCATGGGGCCGGCCGTCGGCGAGGTGGTGCGCGACCTGTACCTGGGCCGGGAGACCCTCGTCGACGTCTCCGGGCTGGGTGCGGCACGCTTCCGGGGGGCGGGCGCCCGCCCCGAGCTCAACGTGGTCTGACGACCACACCCGCTTCCGAAGGAGAACCGTTCCTGTGACCAGCCTGCCCACCGCCGAGGAGCTCCGCCGACTGGCCGAGGACGCCGCCCGCCGCTGCGGGGTCGACCTCGACGCCGTCGCCGGTGACCACCCGGTGACCTCCCCGGTCAACGGGGAGCGGCTGCTGTCGGTCCGCCGGCAGACCGCGGCCGACGTCGAGGCCGCCGTCGCGCGGGCCGGGGAGGCGTTCCGCCAGTGGCGCACCGTCCCGGCGCCGGTGCGTGGCGCGCTCGTGCGCCGCCTCGGCGAGCTGCTGCGCGAGCACAAGGCCGACCTCGCCACCCTGGTGAGCATCGAGGTCGGGAAGATCACCTCCGAGGCGGCCGGCGAGGTCCAGGAGATGATCGACATCTGCGAGTTCGCCGTGGGCCTGTCCCGGCAGCTCTACGGGAAGACGATCAGCTCCGAGCGGCCCGGCCACCGGCTCATGGAGACCTGGCACCCGCTGGGCGTCGTCGGGGTCATCAGCGCGTTCAACTTCCCGGTCGCCGTCTGGTCGTGGAACACCGCCATCGCCCTCGTCTGCGGCGACCCGGTGGTGTGGAAGCCCTCGGAGCTCGCCCCGCTGTCCGCGCTGGCCTCCGCGGCGCTGCTGGATCGCGCGATCGCCGAGACCGGCGCCCCGGAGGGGCTCAGCCAGGTGCTCATCGGCGGCGCCGACGTCGGCGAGGCCCTGGTCGACTCGCCCGGCATCGCGCTGCTGAGCGCCACCGGGTCCACCCGGATGGGCCGCGCGGTGGGCCCGCGGGTGGCCGACCGCTTCGGCCGCTCGCTGCTCGAGCTCGGCGGCAACAACGCCGCCATCGTCACCCCCTCTGCCGACCTCGACCTCACCACCCGCGGCGTCGTCTTCTCCGCCGCCGGCACCGCCGGGCAGCGCTGCACCACGATGCGCCGGGTCATCGCGCACGTCGACGTCGTCGACGCCCTCGTGGAGCGGGTCGCCGCCGCCTACCGCAACCTGCCGATCGGCTCGCCCCTGGAGGGCGGCACGCTCGTCGGCCCGCTGATCCACGACGCCGCCTACAAGGGCATGCAGGACGCGCTGGAGGCGGCGCGCCAGCAGGGCGGCGAGGTGGTCGCCGGCGGCGGCCGGCGGCTGGCCGACGAGGCGCCGGACGCCTGGTACGTCGAGCCCGCGCTGGTGCGGATGCCGGGGCAGACCGACATCGTGCGGCAGGAGACCTTCGCCCCGGTGCTCTACGTGCTGCCCTACCGCACGCTGGAGGAGGCGATCGCGCTCAACAACGACGTCCCCCAGGGGCTGTCGTCGACGATCTTCACCTCCGACCACGCCGAGGCCGAGCGGTTCCTGGCCGCCGACGGGTCCGACTGCGGCATCGCCAACGTCAACATCGGCACCTCCGGCGCGGAGATCGGCGGCGCCTTCGGCGGGGAGAAGCACACCGGCGGCGGGCGGGAGTCCGGCTCCGACGCGTGGAAGGGCTACATGCGCCGGGCCACGAACACGATCAACTACTCCGGCGAGCTGCCGCTGGCGCAGGGCGTCGAGTTCCCCATCTGAGACACGCGAACGGCCCCCGACCGGCAGGTCGGGGGCCGTTCGCCGTCCTCAGAGCCCGAGCTGGCGGGCGATGAGCATCAGCTGCACCTCGGTGGTGCCCTCGCCGACCTCGAGGATCTTCGAGTCGCGGTAGTGCCGGGACACGAGGTACTCGTTCATGAACCCGTAGCCGCCGTGCACCTGGGTGGCGTCGCGCGCGTTGTCCATCGCGGCCTCGCCGGCGACGAGCTTGGCCACCGCCGCCTCCTTCTTGAACGGCAGGCCGGCGAGCATCTTGGCCGCGGCGTCGTAGTAGGCCGCGCGCGCGGCCATCACCCGCGCCTCCATCCGGGCGATCTTGAACGCGATGGCCTGGTTCTGGGCGATCGGGCGGCCGAACGCCGAGCGCTCCCGGGCGTACCGCACGCTCTCGTCCACGCACCCCTGCGCCGCGCCGACGGCGAGGGCGGCGATGGCGATGCGGCCCTCGTCGAGGATGGACAGGAAGTTCGCGTAGCCGCGCCCCCGCGTGCCCAGCAGGTTCTCCTCGGGCACCCGCACGTCGTCGAAGGACAGCGGGTGGGTGTCGCTGGCGTGCCAGCCGACCTTGTCGTACGCGGGCTCGGCGGTGAAGCCCGGCGTGGGCACCGGCACGAGGATCGAGCTGATCTCCTTGCGGCCGTCGGCGAGCTGCCCGGTGACGGCGGTGACGGTGACCAGCCGGGTGATGTCGGTGCCGGAGTTGGTGATGAACGCCTTGCTGCCGTTGATCACCCACTGCCCGTCGGAGAGCACCGCCGTGGTGCGGGTGCCGCCGGCGTCGCTGCCCGCGCCGGCCTCGGTCAGGCCGAACGCCCCGAGCGCCTCCCCGCTGGTCAGCAGCGGCAGCCACTCCTGCTTCTGCGCCTCCGAGCCGAACCGGTACACCGGCATCGCGCCCAGCGAGCAGCCGGCCTCGAGGGTGATCGCGACGCTCTGGTCCACCCGGGCGAGCTCCTCGATGGCCAGGCACAGGGCGAAGTAGTCCCCGCCCATGCCGCCGTACTCCTCGGGGAAGGGCAGCCCGAACAGGCCCATCTCGGCCATGCCGCGGACCACCTCGTACGGGAAGGTCTCGTCGCGGTCGTGCTGGTAGGAGACCGGCGCGACGACCTCGCGGGCGAACTCCTCGACGGTCTTGCGCAGCTGCTGCTGCTCGTCGGTCAGGCGGGTGTCGAGCACGTCAGGACTCCTCGGGCACGGTGCTGTCGGTGGTGCGGGGGTGGACGACGGCGAGTTCCTGGTCGAGGGCGACCTGGTCACCGACGCGGACGGAGAGGTCGACGGTGCCGTCGGCGGGCGCGGTGAGGGTGTGCTCCATCTTCATGGCCTCGACGACGACGAGCGGGGCGTCCTGCGCGACCTCGGCGCCGGACGCGACGTGCACGGCGACCACCGTGCCGGGCAGCGGGCTGCGCACCGTGCGGTCGGCGGTGTCGGCGCCGGCGTGCAGGCGGGCCGGCGGCAGCTCGGTGAGCGGGTACGTCGCGCCGTCGACGTGCACCCACGTGGTGGCGCCGTCGACGGCGGTGCGCGCGGACAGGGTGCGCCCGTCGACGGTGAGCAGCAGGCCGCCGTCGACCACCTCGCCGGACACCTCGTGCTCGTCGCCGTCGCCGACGCGCAGCCGGGTGCCGCCGGTCAGGGTGACCGTCAACCGCGACCCGCCGGGCCCGGCGAGGTCCCAGCGCAGCGGCGCGCGGCGGCCGCCGGGACGCCAGCCGCTGGGCACGTCCCAGGGGTCGACGACGGCGCCGGCCGGCTGCAGCGCGGCCAGCCGTGACAGCGTGAAGGCGGCGTGGGCCTCGACCGGCACCGCCGACACGGTCAGGACGTCGAGCTCGCGCTCGACCAGGCCGGTGTCGAGCCGGCCGGCGCGGACGTCGGGGGCGGCGAGCAGCGCGCGCAGGAACCCGGTGTTGGTGCCGACGCCGAGGACGACGGTGTGCGCCAGCGCCCGGTCGAGCCGGGACAGCGCGGCGGCCCGGTCGGGGCCGTGCGCGATCACCTTGGCGAGCATCGGGTCGTAACTGGTGCCGATGACCTGCCCCTCGAGCAGGCCGCTGTCGACCCGCACGCCCGGTCCGCCCGGCTCGGCCAGCACCAGCGCGGTGCCGCCGGTGGGGAGGAAGCCGCGCGCGGGGTCCTCGGCGTAGAGCCGGGCCTCGACGGCGTGGCCGGTCAGCGCGACGTCGTCCTGGCCGAAGCCGAGCCGCTCGCCGGCCGCCACCCGCAGCTGCTGCTCGACCAGGTCGACGCCGGTGACCAGCTCGGTGACCGGGTGCTCGACCTGCAGCCGGGTGTTCATCTCCATGAAGAACGGCTCGTCGGGGGCGCCGCCCGCGACGATGAACTCCACGGTGCCGGCGCCGGTGTAGTCGACGGCGCGGGCGACCTCGCAGGCCAGCGTCCCGTAGCGGGCCCGCTGCTCCGGCGTGAGCAGCGGGGAGGGCGCCTCCTCGACGATCTTCTGGTGCCGCCGCTGCAGGGAGCACTCGCGCTCGCCCAGGTGCAGCACGGTGCCGTGGGTGTCGGCGAGCACCTGCACCTCGACGTGCCGCGGGTCGGTGACGAACCGCTCGAGGAACAGCGTGTCGTCGCCGAAGCTCGCCGCGGCCTCGCGGCGGGCGGAGACCAGCGCGGCGGGCAGGTCGGCGGCGGTCTGCACCAGCCGCATGCCCTTGCCGCCGCCACCGGCCGAGGGCTTGACCAGCACCGGGTAGCCGACCTCCGCGGCCGCGGCCACGAGGTCGTCGTCGGTCATGCCGAGGTCGGTGCGCCCGGGGACGACGGGGACGCCCGCGGCGCTGACGGTCTGCTTGGCGCGGATCTTGTCGCCCATGACCTCCACCGCCTTCGCCGGCGGCCCGACGAAGACCAGCCCGGCGTCGGCACAGGCCTGCGCGAAGGCGGTGTTCTCCGACAGGAACCCGTAGCCGGGGTGCACGGCCTGCGCGCCGGTGCGGGCCGCGGCGTCGAGCAGCCGCTCGATCGACAGGTAGGACTGCGCGGCGGGGGCGGGGCCCAGCCGCACGGCGACGTCGGCCTCGCGGACGTGCCGGGCCCCGGCGTCGGCGTCGGAGAAGACGGCGACGCTGCGGATGCCCAGCCGGCGGAGGGTCGCGATGACGCGGACGGCGATCTCGCCGCGGTTGGCGACGAGGACGGTGTCGAACACGGTCACATCCTGAAGACGCCGTAGGAGACCGGCGCGAGCGGCGCGTTCGCGCACGCCGACAGCGCCAGGCCGAGGACGGTGCGGGTGTCGAGGGGGTCGATGACCCCGTCGTCCCAGAGGCGCGCGGTGGCGTACCAGGCGTTGCCCTGCCGCTCGTACTGCGCGCGGATCGGCTCCTTGAACGCCTCCTCGTCCTCGGCGCTCCAGGCGTCACCCAGCTGGTCGCGGCGGACGGTGGCGAGCACCGAGGCCGCCTGCTCACCGCCCATGACCGAGATGCGGGCGCCGGGCCAGGTGAACAGGAAGCGGGGGGAGTAGGCCCGGCCGCACATCGAGTAGTTGCCGGCGCCGAACGAGCCGCCGATGACGACGGTCAGCTTGGGCACCCGGGCGCAGGCCACCGCGGTGACCATCTTGGCGCCGTGCTTGGCGATGCCGCCGGCCTCGTAGTCGCGGCCGACCATGAAGCCGGTGATGTTCTGCAGGAACAGCAGCGGGATCGACCGCTGGTCGCACAGCTCGACGAAGTGCGCGCCCTTGAGCGCCGACTCGCCGAACAGCACCCCGTTGTTGGCGACGATGCCGACCGGGTGCCCCTGGACGTGGGCGAACCCGGTCACCAGCGAGGAGCCGTAGAGCGCCTTGAACTCGCTGAACCGGCTGCCGTCGACGATGCGGGCGATGACCTCGCGGACGTCGTAGGGCGTGCGCGGGTCGGCCGGGACGACGCCGGGCAGCTCCGCGGGGTCGAGGGCCGGCTCCTCGGCGGGCCGCACCTGCCACGGGCGGGGGCTGCGCGGGCCGAGCTCGGCCACGATGCCGCGGACGATCCGCAGCGCGTGCGCGTCGTCGTCGGCCAGGTGGTCGGTGACGCCGGAGGTGCGGCTGTGCAGCAGCCCGCCGCCGAGGTCCTCGGCGCTGACGACCTCACCGGTGGCGGCCTTCACCAGCGGCGGGCCGCCCAGGAAGATCGTGCCCTGGTCGCGGACGATGACCGCCTCGTCGGCCATCGCCGGCACGTACGCGCCGCCGGCGGTGCACGAGCCGAGCACCGCGGCGATCTGCGGGATGCCCTGGGCGCTCATCGTGGCCTGGTTGAAGAAGATCCGGCCGAAGTGCTCGCGGTCGGGGAAGACCTCGTCCTGCATCGGCAGGAAGGCGCCGCCGGAGTCGACGAGGTAGACGCACGGCAGCCGGTTCTGCAGCGCCACCTCCTGGGCGCGCAGGTGCTTCTTCACCGTCATCGGGTAGTAGGTGCCGCCCTTGACGGTGGCGTCGTTGGCCACGACGACGACCTCGCGGCCGCTGACCCGCCCGACGCCGGTGATGATGCCCGCGCCCGGCGCGTCGCCGTCGTACATGCCGTCGGCGGCCAGCGGGGACAGCTCGAGGAACGGGCTGCCGGGGTCGAGGAGGGTGTCGACCCGCTCGCGGGGGAGCAGCTTGCCGCGCGCCACGTGCCGCTCGCGGGTGCGCTCCGGGCCGCCGAGCGCCGCGGCCGCGAGCTTCTCGTGCAGCTGCGCCCGCAGCTCCTGCTGGGCGGCGGCGTTGCGGGCGAAGGCGTCGCCGCGGGGGTCGGCCTTCGTGCCGAGGACCGTGCCGGTGTCGGGCACCTGGGGTGCTCGACCCGGCGAGTTAACCGGGGTTAACGTCACGGCGTGAGGTTAACCGACGTTCACTCGCGGCGCTACCATCCGGGCATGACCGGGGCGGCGACCGGCGGTGAGGTCGACACCGCGCTCTCGGCCGACGCCGCCCGCCCGTCGCGGCGCGAGCAGATCCTGCGGGCGGCGGCACAGCTGTTCGCCGAGCGCGGCTCGCGGTCGGTGGGGGTCGACGACGTCGGGGCCGCCGTCGGGGTGACCGGCCCGGCCATCTACCGGCACTTCGCCAGCAAGGACGCGATGCTGGCCGAGATGCTCGAGGGCATCAGCCGGCGGCTGCTCGACGGCGGGCGGGAGCGGGTCGCCGCGGCCGGGCCCGACCCGGTCGCCCAGCTGCGCGCGCTCATCGCCTTCCAGGTGGACTTCGCGCTGGACAACCCGGCGCTGATCACCGTGCAGGACCGCGACCTCGGCTCGCTGGCCGACGACGACGCCGCGCGCGTGCGCCGGCTGCAGCGCCGCTACGTCGAGGTGTGGGTCGAGGTGCTCGCCCGGCTCCGCCCGCAGGAGGGCACCGCGGCCAGCCGGGCCCGCGCGCACGCCGTCTTCGGGCTGGTCAACTCCACCCCGCACAGCGCCGGCCGGGTCTCCCGCCCGCAGATGGCGGGCCTGCTGGCCGCGATGGCCGAGGCCGCCGCCACCGCCTGAGGCGCGTCTGGGCATCGGAAGCTCTCCGCACGTCCGGGCCGCTCAGACGTGCGGAGAGCTTCCGATGCCTCGTGGTCAGGGCGACAGCGTGCGCGGGTGTGCAGCTCCGGGGCCTCGGGCCGCACCTCTGCGCACGCCGTCGTCGGCCGGACGCCGACGGTGGGCGCTGACGCGGCGTTCCCCCCGGCGGAATGCGGCGTCAGCGCCCACCGTCGGGCTGGGGGTCAGGCGTTCTTCACCGCGGCGGCCGACTGCAGGCCGAGCTCCTCCACCGACACCTGCCGCATCTCGACCTTGCGGACCTTGCCGGTCACCGTCATCGGGAAGGACTCGACCACCTTCACGTACCGCGGGACCTTGTAGTGGGCGAGCTTGCCCGCGCAGAACGCGCGCAGCGCCTCGGGGGTGAGCGGCTCGGCGCCCTCGCGCAGCCGCACCCAGGCCATGAGCTCCTCGCCGTAGCGCTCGTCGGGGACGCCGATGACCTGGGCGTCGACGACGTCGGGGTGGGTGTAGAGGAACTCCTCGATCTCCCGCGGGTACACGTTCTCCCCGCCGCGGATGACCATGTCCTTGATCCGGCCGACGATGTTGAGGTAGCCCTCGGCGTCCATCACCGCGAGGTCGCCGGTGTGCATCCAGCGGGCGCGGTCGATGACCTCGGCGGTCTTCTCCGGCTCGTTCCAGTAGCCGAGCATCACCGAGTAGCCGCGGGTGCAGAACTCACCCGGGGTGCCGCGCGGCACGGTCAGCCCGGTCTCCGGGTCGACGATCTTCACCTCCAGGTGCGGGTGCACCCGGCCGACGGTGGAGGTGCGGCGGTCGAGGTCGTCGTCGGCACCGGTCTGGGTGGACACCGGCGAGGTCTCGGTCATGCCGTAGCAGATGGTCACCTCCTGCATGCCCATCTCGTTGACCACCCGCTTCATCACCTCCACCGGGCACGGGGAGCCGGCCATGATCCCGGTCCGCAGCGACGACAGGTCGTAGGAGGCGAAGTCGGGCAGCGCGAGCTCGGCGATGAACATCGTGGGGACGCCGTAGAGCGAGGTGCACCGCTCGTCCTGGACGGCCCGCAGCGTCAGCGCGGGGTCGAAGCCGGGCGCGGGGATGACCATCGTCGAGCCGTGGCTGGTGGAGGCCAGGTTGCCCATGCCCATGCCGAAGCAGTGGTAGTAGGGCACCGGGATGCACACCCGGTCGGCCTCGGTGTACCCGCAGCCCTCGCCCACGAAGAAGCCGTTGTTGAGCAGGTTGTGGTGGGTGAGCGTGGCGCCCTTCGGGAAGCCGGTGGTGCCCGACGTGTACTGGATGTTGATCGGGTCGTCGGCCGACAGCTGCGTCTCCCGCTGCGCGAGCAGCCCGCGGTCCCCGGCGCGGCCGGTCTCCATCAGCCGCTCCCACTCGGGGTCGCCGAGGAAGAGCACCTCGCGCAGGTCGGGGCAGTCCCCGCGCACCTCGGCCACCATCGCCCGGTAGTCGCTGGTCTTGAACTCCGGCGCGCTCACCAGCACCGAGATGCCGGCCTGCTTGAGCACGTAGGACAGCTCGTGCGTGCGGTAGGCCGGGTTGATGTTCACCAGGACGGCGCCGAGCTTGGCGGTCCCGTACTGGACGAACACCCACTCGGCGCAGTTGGGCGCCCAGATGCCGACCCGGTCGCCCTTGGCCACGCCGAGGGCGTCGAGGCCCAGCGCGCAGGCGTCGACGTCGGCGACCAGCTGCGGATAGGTCCACCGGCGGCCGGTCGCGCACTCCACCAGCGCCTCGTGGTCCTCGGCCACCCGAGCCGCCGTCCGGTCCAGGTTGGCCCCGATGGTGTCCCCGAGCAGGGGCACCGCGGACGTCCCGCTCGCGTAGGACGGCAGGGCGGGGCTGGTCGGGATCGACTGGGTCACTGCTGGTCCTCTCCTCCGGGAGTGCTCGGGAGCACTGTGACCCCTCCGAGGGGGGAACGGCACCCCCGATCGGAGGGAGCCGGGACCGGGCTCAGCCGGGGATCGCGACGGCGCGGCCGCTGACCTCGATGCCGCTGCCGGGCCCCTCCGGGACGTACACCGACAGCGTGCTGGGCCGCCCCATGTCCGCCCCCTGCAGGACGGTGAGCCGCGACGGCGCCGGGACGTGCCCGCCCTCGCGCAGGTAGCCGCCCAGCGCCGCGGCCGCCGCGCCCGTGGCCGGGTCCTCCACGACGCCGCCGGGCGGGAACGGGTTGCGGGCGACGAAGGTGACCGGGTCCTGCCGCCACACCAGCGCCACCGTCGTCCAGTCGCGGTCGGCCATCAGCCGGCCGAGCCCGCTCATGTCGTAGTCGAGGACGGCCAGCCGCGCGCGCGAGGCCAGCGGCAGCACCGGGTGCCAGGCACCGGCGTAGGCCACCCGCGGCGGCAGCGCCGGGTCGAGGTCGTCGCGGGTCGTCCGCAGCAGCGCCAGCAACAGGTCCAGGTCGTCCTCGGACAGCGCGGCGGTACGGGGCGGGACGCTGGTGAGGGTCGCCGTCCACGCGCCGTCGGGCGTGCGCTCGGTGCGCACCGGCACCTCGCCGGCGGGGGTGCGCAGGTGCAGCGTCCCCTCGCCGTGCCGCTCGGCGTGGGCGACGGCGGTGGCGATCGTCGCGTGCCCGCAGAAGCTCACCTCGGCCAGCGGGCTGAAGTAGCGCGCGTCGAGGCCGTCGGGGCGGGGGAGGAGGAAGGCGGTCTCGGAGAAGCCGACCTCCGCGGCGATCGCCCGCATGCGCTCGTCGCTCAGGCCGGTGGCGTCCAGGACGACGCCGGCGGGGTTGCCGCCGGAGGGGTCGTCGCTGAAGGCGACGTAGCGCAGGACCTGGGGACGGGTGACCGGAGGCGTGACCACCCCGACATGAGACAGCACGGCCCGCCTCCCCGGGAGGGAGGCGGGCCGTGAGGGCGGCGAGGTCAGCGCGGGTCGCCGACCAGTTCCGGCGCCCGGTCGGCGGGGCGCTCCCGCGTCAGGGCGGCGCCCTCCACGTCGAGCACCGGCAGCCAGCGCAGCCAGCGCGGCAGCCACCAGGCCCGCTCGCCGAGCATCGCCAGCGCGGCCGGGACGAGCACCATCCGGACGACGAAGGCGTCGACCAGGATGCCGACGGCCAGGGCGAAGGCGATCGAGGTGATCGTCGGCTCGGCGCCCGGCACGAAGCCGGCGAACACCGAGAACATGATCAGCGCGGCCGCGACGACGACCGGCGCGGCCTGCCGGAAGCCGGTGCGGACGGCCTCGGTGGACGGCGTCCCGGAGCTGTGCGCCTCGTGCATCCGCGACACCAGGAACACCTGGTAGTCCATGGCCAGGCCGAACAGGATCCCGATGACCAGGATCGGCGTGAGGCTCAGCAGTGGGCCGGTGGCGCCGAGGTCGACCGCGCCGGCCAGCCAGCCCCACTGGAACACCGCGACGGTGGCGCCGAGCGCCGCGCCGATGGTGAGCAGGAAGCCGAGCACGCCGACCAGCGGCACGAGCAGCGACCGGAAGACCAGGACCAGCAGCACCAGCGCCAGCCCGACGACCAACAGCAGGTACACCGGCAGCGCCCGGTCGAGGCTGTGGGCGACGTCGACGCTGACCGCCGTCGCCCCGGTGACGGAGGCCTCGACGCCGTCGGCGCCGGCGAGCAGGGCGCGCAGGTCGGTGACGAGCTGCTCGGTGGCCTCGCTGGACGGGCTGGACTGCGGGACGACCGTCAGCAGCGCCGCGGTGCCGTCGGCGTCGGGGACCGGCGGGGTGACCAGGGCGACGTCGTCGAGCGCGGAGACCTCCGGGGTGAGCCGGGCGGCCGCCTCGGTCGGCTGCTCGCCCTCGAACAGGACGGTGATCGGGCCGCTGGAGCCCTCGCCGAAGCCCGCCGCGAGCAGGGCCTCGGCGCGGGCGGCGGTGGTGTCCTCGGCCGGGGTCTGGATGAGCGTGGTCCGCATCGAGGCGACCGGCACGGCGACCAGGCCGAGCGCGACGACGGCGACCAGCAGTGAGGCGACCCGCCGGGTGGTGACGGTGGTGACCCAGCCGGCGAGGAACCCGCGGCCGCGGGCGTGGGTCGCCGGACCCCCGGTCGCCGCGGCGCGCTGCCGCCTCGGCAGCACCCGGTGCCCGAGCAGGGCGAGTACCGCCGGCACCAGGGTGAGCGCGATGAGCACCGCGACGACGATCGTGCCGGCCGCCGCCAGGCCCATCTGGGTCAGGAACGGGATGCCGGCGACGAAGAGCCCGGCGAGCGCGATGACGACGGTCAGCCCGGCGGTGACCACCGCGGAGCCGGCGGTGCCGACGGCCAGGCCGATCGAGGTGTGCACGTCGGTGCCGCGCAGCAGCTCCTGCCGGTGACGGGTGACGATGAACAGCGTGTAGTCGATGCCGACGGCCAGGCCGAGCATGGCGGCGAGGATCGGCGTGGTCGACGACAGCTCGGTGAAGCCCGTGGCGATCGTGATGCCGAGGACGCCGATGCCCACGCCGACGAGGGCGGTGAGCAGGTTCATCCCGGCGACGGCCAGCGAGCCGTAGGTGACGGCCAGCACCAGCAGGGCCACGACGACGCCGACCACCTCCGACGGGCCGCCGACGGCCGGCACCTCCTCGACGGCCTGGCCGGTGACCTCGACGGTCAGCCCGGTGTCGCGCCCGGCGTCCTCGACCGCGGCCAGCAGCGCCTCGCGCTCCTCCGGGGAGACCCCGCCCTCGGCGTCGTAGCTGACCGTGCTGTAGCCGGTGTCCTGGGCGGCGTTGACGCCCGGCGCGGCCGGGTCCAGCGGGTTGCTCGCCGCGGTGACGCCCGGCAGCCCGGCCAGGGTGGCGACCAGCTCGGTCACCGCGGCGGCGTTCTCCGGGTCGGTGGTGAGCTGCTCGCCCTCGGGGGCGGCGACCACGACCCGGGCGCTCACCCCGCCGGCGGCCCCGCCGAACTCCTCGTCGATGCGCTCGAGCGCGGTCGTGGACTCCTGGCCGGGGATGGCGAACTCGGTCGAGGTCTCACCCGCGAGGGTGGCCGCGCCGACGCCGCCCGCCACGAGGACGAGCAGCCACACGGCGAGGACGGCGAACCGGTGCCGCGCGGAGGAGGTCCCGAGACGGGACAACAGGACTGCCATGGACGATCAGGCCTCCGCCTGGGTGGGGTGGGAAGGGAGCGCGCGCGGACGGCGGTGCCCGAGCGCGTCGAGGCACGTGGCGACGACCAGCGGCCGCCACGCGGTGGTCCGGTCCGCCTGGTGGGCGGTCAGGGTGAGGACGGCCAGCGCCGCGACGGCCCCGATCACCCGCACCAGGCGCTCGGCGTCGGCGCCGTCGTCGCCGGGGTCGACGCCGAAGGCCTCGAAGACGGCGTCGGCCGGCCCGCCGGGCTCGTGCTCCCCGCCGTCGGGCAGCTCGGTGACCGGGGCCAGGAGCAGCGCGACGAAGCCGGGGTGGCCGAGCGCGAGGTCGACGATGACCTCGACGGCCCGCTGGTCGCGCGCCCGGCCCGGCGGGAGGTGCCGCACGCCGTCGAGGACCCGCCGGCCCAGCGCGTCGGCGTGCGCGAGGACGGCCTCGTGCAGCGCGTCCTTGCTGGGGAAGTGGTGCAGCAGGCCGGCCTTGGACAGCCCGACGGCGCCGGCGACGTCCTGGATCGAGGTCTTGGCGTACCCGCGGCGGGCGAACAGGCCGGCGGCGCGGTCGAGGATGCCCTCGTCGATCTGCTGCCGGAACGGTCGTGCCACGGGACGGGACGGTACGCCACGACCGACCGACCGAATCGGTCGGTCGGCCGTCCGATCCGGTCGGGTGGGGTGCATCACGTCCCGCCGGCCGGGAGTCGCCGAGGGATCGGCGGCGCGCCGCGCGAGGATGACGTCATGACGACACGCACGAGGGTCGGGCCGGCGGACGCGCGGTCGTGGCTGCTGGTCAACGGCGCCCGGCCGGACCTCTTCGACGAGCGCTACGCCTCCCGCGCCGACCAGGTGGTCCTCGACATCGAGGACGCCGTGGACCCGGCCCGCAAGGACGAGGCCCGCGACGGCGTCGTCGCCTGGCTCGGGACCGCCGACCGCCACGCGTGGGTGCGCATCAACGACCGCTCGACGCCGTGGTGGGAGCGCGACGTCGCCGCCCTCGCCGGCCTGCCCGGGCTGGCCGGTGTGGTGCTGGCCAAGACCGAGGCCGCCGAGCACGTCACCGAGACCTTCGACCGGCTCGGCGGCGCCACCCCGGTGCTGGCCCTCGTGGAGTCGGCGCTGGGCATCGAGGAGGCCGTGGACATCGCCCGGGCCCGCGGCACGTTCCGGCTGGCGTTCGGCAGCGGCGACTACCGCCGCGACACCGGCACCAGCGCCGACGACCTGGCGATGGCCTACCCGCGGTCGCGGCTGGTGGTGGCCAGCCGCATCGGCGACCTGCCCGGGCCCATCGACGGGCCGACGGTGAGCACCAGCCACCCGGTGCTGCGCGAGCAGTCGGCCGTCACCGTCTCCCTCGGGCTGACCGGGAAGCTGTGCCTGGACCCCGACCAGGCGCCGGTCATCAACGAGGTCATCAGCCCCGCCCCGTCCGACGTCGCGTGGGCGCAGGCCTTCCTCGCCGACTTCGAGGCCCGCGGCCAGGTCATCCGGGACGGCAGCGACCTGCCCCGGCTCGGCCGCGCCCGCAAGATCGAGCGGCTGGCCCGCACCTTCGGCGTCCAGCCCGCCTGAGGCTGCCAGCCAATTCCCAGGTGACCCTCGGGGGGACGGCAGGTCCGGCCCCCAGCCTCCGCGTGACGCCACGAGGAGGAACCGATGCCCGCACCCCCCGTCCGCCGGACCGGCCCGGGTCCGCACGGCGACGGCGGCCCCGGCCCGGTCCCGGGACGGCGGGCCCGGTGACCGCCCTCGCCGCCCCCGGCCTGCTCGCCGCCCCCGGGCCGTCGCTCGCCGACCACCTGGCCACCCACGGGCCGCAGCCGCGGGCCGACGCCGCCGCGCTCGCCGAGGCGGCCGCGCTGACCGGCCGCGGCGGTGCGGCCTTCCCGACGGCGGTCAAGGTGCGGGCGGTCGCGGAGGCCGCGCGCCGGACGCGCCGGGCCCCGGTCGTGGTCGCCAACGGTGCCGACAGCGAGCCGACCGCGCTCAAGGACCGGGCGCTGCTGACCGGCGCGCCGCACCTGGTCCTCGACGGGCTGGTGCTCGCCGGCCGCACCCTCGGGGCGACCACCCTGGTCCTGGCGGCCACCCCGGCCGGGCTGCCCGCCGTCGCCCGGGCGCTGGCCGAGCGGGGCGAGGCGGTGCGGCTGCACCCGGTGGCGCCGTCGCTGGTGGCGGGGGAGGAGTCGGTGCTGGTCGCGGGCCTGGGGGGCCGGCCGGCACCGCCGCGGGCGGAGGAGCCGCCGGTCCGCGTCCGCGGGGTGGGCGGCCGCCCGACGCTGGTGCTCAACGTCGAGACCCTGGCCCGGCTGGCGCTGCTGGCGCGCGGGGTCCCCGAGGCGGCCGGCCGCGCGCTGGTCACCCGGCGCTGGGAGGCCGCAGGGGTGCCGCACGCCGACGTCGTCGACGTCGGCACCGACGCGGGCAGCCGGCTGGCCGACCTGCTGCCGCTGGGCGGGGCGCGGGCGGTCCTCGTCGGCGGCTACCACGGCAGCTGGGTGTCGGCGGCCGCCGCGCGGGCGCTGACCCTCGACGCGGCACACCTCGCCGTCGCCGGTGCGCGCCTGGGCTCCGGTGTGCTCGCCGTGCTGCCCGGCGACCGCTGCGGGCTGCTGGAGACCGCCCGCGTGGTCGAGCGGGTGACCCGCGACTGCGCCCGCCGGTGCCGGCCGTGCCTGGACGCGCTACCCCGCGTGGCGGCGGCGCTGGCCGTTCTCGCCGCGCCGGCGGCCCCGCCGCCCGGGCTGCTCGACGAGGTGACCCGCTGGTGCGGGCCGGGAACCGGGCGCGGCGCGTGCGGGCACCCCGACGGCACGCTGCGGCTGGTGGCCAGCGCGCTGGAGCTGTTCACCTGCGAGCTGACCGCCCACCGCTACGGCTCGTGCACCGCGACGTCGTGGGCGCCGTTCCTGCCCGCGCCTCCGCATGCCGGGTGAGCGGCTGGAACGGCCCTCCTGCAGGGGCCCGCGCCGAGCGGAGCGAGGGGTGGGGGGCAGGAGGGTCCTGCGCTAGACGGCGACCGCGGTGACGAAGGTGCAGACGCCGTCGCCGGAGGTGGCACGCTGGCGGATGCCGGCCAGCCACAGCAGCCCCATCTCCACGCGGTAGGCCGCCCGCATCGGCCCCTGGTAGAGGGTGTCGCCGGCGGTGGTGACCTCGATCCGGTCGAACCCGGCCAGCCGGACGTGCTCGGTGAGCATCCAGTCGGGCAGCAGCGTGATGTGCCCGGGGGAGTGGTAGTGGCGCGGGCCGAAGATGTAGGGCGCGCCGCGCAGCAGCGTGAGCAGCCGCGAGTGCGGGTGCGTGACGTTGGGCGTGCTCACCAGCAGCTGCCCGCCGGGGCGCAGCAGGGCGCGGATCGAGCGCAGCACCTGCCGCGGGTTCTCGACGTGCTCGAGGGTCTCCACGCAGACGACGAGGTCGAACGGGCCGCGGGTCTCGTCGGTCCACTCGGGGTCGTCGAGGTCGAGCCGGTGGATCCACTCGTGCGGCGGGTCGAGGTCGGTGGGGACGACGTCGATGCCGGCGTCGCGCAGCCGCAGCGCCAGGGCGCCGCACCCCGACCCGACCTCCAGCACCCGCCCGCCGTCGGGCAGCGCGGCGCGGACGAGGTCGGCGGCGTACTCGTGCACCCCCGGGGCGGCGTGGATGCCGTGCCCCCGGTAGGTGCGGACGGCCTCCGTGCGCCGGCCGTCCCGGTGCGCCACGTCCCTCGCGGTGTCTGCCACCGGCCCAGCCTCGCACCCGCCCGCCGCACCCGCAGACGGCACCCGGGGCGGCTGCGGTTGCTGCGCGCGACGCGGTGTCACTAGCGTCCGGCGGGTGCCGTCCCCGCCCCCGGCCGACCTCCCCGGCGCCGGCCCCGACGACGACCCGGTGGTGACCGGCCTGCGCGTCCGGCACGACGCCGGCGCGTCGGTGCGGGAGGTCCGCCGCCGCGTCGCCGCCCACCTCGTCGGCCGCGAGCGCGAGCTCGACCTGCTGCTGGCCGCGGTCGCCGCCGGCCGCGACGTCGTCCTGGAGGGGCCGCCGGGCACGTCGAAGTCGACGCTGCTGCGGGCGATCACCGCCGAGTGGGGCGTGCCGCTGGTCTTCGTCGAGGGCAACGCCGACCTCACCCCGACCCGGCTGGTCGGGCACCACGACCCCGCCCGGGTGCTGCGCGAGGACTACCGGCCGGAGAACTTCGTCCCGGGCCCGCTGGTGCAGGCGATGCGCGGCGGCGGGTTCCTCTACCTGGAGGAGTTCAACCGGGCACCCGAGGACACGCTCAACACGCTGCTCACCGCGATGGCCGAGCGGCGGCTGGCCGTGCCGCACGTGGGCACCGTGGAGGCGCGCGCCACCTTCCGCGTCGTCGCCTCGATGAACCCCTTCGACGCCATCGGCACCACCCGGCTGTCGGCCTCGATCTCCGACCGGCTGGTGCGGCTGGCCGTGGGCTACCAGGACGCCGACGCCGAGCGGGGGATCGTCGCCCGCCGCACCGGCATCGCCTCACCGCGGCTGGTGGCCGACGCCGTCGCGCTGACCCGGGCCACCCGCGAGCGCGAGGACCTGCGCCAGGGCAGCAGCGTCCGCGGCGCGATCGACCTCGCCCTGGTGGCCGCCCAGCTCGCCGACATGCGCGACGTCGCGCTGCCCGACGAGCCGTCACTGGAGCCGCCGCGCGGGCTGCCGGAGGACTACACGGCGACGGTGCTCGACGCGCTGCTGCTGGCGCTGTCGGGACGCATCGCCGTGGACGAGACGGTGGAGTCCACGCCGGAGGCGGTGCTCCGGGAGATCTGGGAGGACCACTTCCTGCTCGCCCCTGCGGCGGCCGGCCCCGGTTGAAGGACGGTTGCGGCCGACTCCCCGGTGACCCGCCGGGGCCGCGGCGGCGCCCCGCGCGGGACCCGGCCGGCGCGCCGCCGGCCCAAGCAGCTCACCGAGCAGCCCTCGCTGTACCGGCCGGTCCCCGGCGGGGCCGGGCTGGCGCTGTCCTCCGGCGACCGGCGGCGCACCCGCAGCGGCGGGCCGGGCGGGGGCAGCGCCCCGGGCACCACCGACGAGCCGGCCGAGCTGGTGCCGCTGGCCGACCTCGGCACCGGCGGCGCCGACGCGGAGACCCGGCGCCGCGCCCGGGCGATCGCCCGGCGGCTGGCGGTGCCGCGCCCGCCGGTCGACCGGCGGCCCCGCCGCGGGGTGGGGGAGCTGCGCACCCTGCCGTGGAACGGCGGCTCCGACGAGCTCGACCTCGAGCGCACCCTCGACGCGGTCGCCGGCAACCCCTACCCGGGGGAGCGGGACGTGCTGGTGCGCGAGCGGGTGCGGCAGCGGCGCTCGGTCGTGCTCGTCGTCGACGTGTCCGGGTCGATGCGCGGGGAGCGGGTGCGGACGGCGGCCGCGGCGGTGGGCGCGCTGGCCGGCGAGCTGGCCCGCGACCGGGTCGGCGTCGTCGCGTTCTGGTCCGACGCCGCGGTGCTGGTCCGGCCCGGGGAGACCGTGCCCCCGCCCGCCGTCCTGGACCTGCTGCTGCGGGTGCCCACCCAGGGGCTGACCAACGTGGCCTTCGCGCTGGAGACGGCGGGCCGGCAGCTGGCGGGCGCGCCGGCCCGCGACGCGCGGGTGCTGCTGCTCAGTGACTGCGTGCACAACGCCGGGCCCGACCCGCGCGCGGTGGCGGCGCGGCTGCCGCGGCTGGACGTGCTGCTCGACGTCTCCGGGGAGCGCGACGTCGACCTCGGCCGCGACCTGGCCCGGCTCGGCCGCGGCCGGCTGCGGCTGGTCCGCGGCTCCGGTGACGTCGCCGCCGCGCTCGGCGCGTTCTTCGCCGACTGAGCGCCACAGCCGGGTCCGGGGAGCCGGGACCGCGGCGAAGGCGCTCGGGGCCGGTCGGTGACGCGGTGGGGACGGTGACGGTCCGTTGACGGTCCTGTGACGGCGTCGACGGAGGATGCGACCCGATCGGCGCCGGAACCCGCCCGTCCGAACCGGGAGGGCGGGGGGAACGAACCGACGAGAAGGCGTCGCCGCTCCCCGGAGCCGACCGGCCAGCACGGCGAGCCAGATCCACGCGCCCGTGCACCGGCCACGGCCCTCCCTCGCCCGTGGACGGTGCCGTGGGGCGAACCCGTACCGAGGTGTGACATGGACCTCCGACCAAGGAACCACGCCCGTCCCCCGAGGCGCGCGGTGGCCACCGCGACACCACCGGCGCCGGCAGGGGACGCTGCCACGACCACCGCGACGACGCCGGGACCGCGCCCCGGAGCCGATCTCCCGGACCTCAATCTGCCCCCGGTCGGGGGCCTGTCTGGGTGGCGTGGCGCGAGGGCACCCTGACGCGGGCCGCGGAGCTGGAAGCGCTGTGTGCATGGGTCCAGCGGAGCAACCCGCGCAGCGACGACGAGGCCCTGGTGCTGGCCATCCGACGTCATCTCACGGCGGCGAGAGAGGCAGCTCGGGTTGCGAGGCTCAACCCGCACAGACGCTTCCGGCTGTTCCGGAACGGCCCGCTCATCGAGCGGGCGACCAGCAACCTCGACGCTGCCGAGGCCCACCTCCTGAACCTCCTGCCGCCCGCGTACGTCCTGGGTCAGATGCCGTGCCTGCTCCGGCACGTGCAGTGCCACCTACCCCCGACGGACCCGCGGCGTCAGGAGTTCGAGGCCATCACCGGGAGGCTGGGGATACGGGATCCGGACCATCCGCAGCTCCAGGACTCGGTGGTTCCGACCCCCGAGGCGAAGCTGCGGATCGTGGACGACGAGCGCCGCAAGATCGTGACGATCGTGAGAGGCGCCAGCTCGGCTGCGCTCCGCGAGCACGTGCGCCTGCGGAGCTTCCGCAACGTGGTGGTGGCGACCACCGTCTTCATGACCGTCCTCGCGGTCGCCGTCGCGGTGACGGGCTTCCTCTACCAGACCCTGTTCCCCGTGTGCTTCGCCCCCGAGGAAGCGGGCATCGCGACGGTCGTGTGCCCGACGAACCAGTCCGGACCCTTCATCCCGCTGGGAGGCCAGCCGCAGCCGGACATACCGCTGCGCGACATCGACGACGTGACGGCGGAGACGGCGCGGCCGCAGGACCTCATCGTGGTCGAGCTCGTCGGGCTCACCGCAGCAGCGATCGCGAGTGCTGCGGCCATCCGCCGCATGAAGGGATCGTCCGAGCGGTACGGCTTGCCCGTTGCACTCGCTGCGCTCAAGCTGCCGACCGGCGCTGTCACCGCGTTCCTCGGACTCCTCCTCATGCGCGGCCAGTTCATCCCCGGCCTCAGCGCGCTGGACACGTCCGCGCAGATCCTGGCCTGGGCACTGGTCTTCGGGTACGCGCAGCAGCTGTTCACCCGTCTGGTCGATCAGCAGGGGCAGACCGTGCTCGACAGCGTCCGGGGCGCGGACAGGCCCCAGCCCGGTCCCGGTCCGGTGTGAGTCCGGAATCGCCCGCCGGCGGCAGGACGGAGCCACGGCGGACCCCTGACATGCCGGCCCGCGGCCGAGCACGGTGCACGGGCGCCCGGCGCGGCGGTTCTAGGCCGGCACGCCGTGGTGGACCACGCGGCCCTTGCCGGTGCGCTTGGCCGTGTACATTGCCGCGTCGGCGCGGGCCATGAGCTCGTCGGCGCCCACCGCCGCGTCGCCGGCGCCGAGGGCGACCACGCCCGTGCTGGCCCCCACCGCGCGGGTCCGGCCGGCGACGGTGAACGGCACGTCCATCGCCGCCGCGATCCGCGCGGCGGCCTCCATCGGGTCCCCGCCGTCCTCCAGCAGCGCGGCGAACTCGTCCCCTCCGAGCCGGGCCACCGTGTCGCCGCCGCGCAGCGCGCCGGTGAGCCGCTCGGCGACCCGGAGCAGCAGCTCGTCGCCGGCCGCGTGGCCCAGGGTGTCGTTGACCGACTTGAAGTCGTCGAGGTCGAGGAACACGACGGCGACGGGCCGCATGTCCCGGGCGTGCAGCGCCAGGGCGTGCTGCAGCCGGTCGAGGAACAGCGACCGGTTGGCCAGGCCGGTGAGCGGGTCGGAGAAGGCCAGGTGCCGCAGCTGCGTCTCGCGGGCGGCGAGGTCGGCGGCGAGGCGGACGTTCTCCCGGACGGTCATGTACTGCCGGGCGATGAGCGCGGCGATGACCGCGGTGGCCGCCACCATCTCCCCGCGCGACAGCGGCGTCCCGGCCAGGCTCAGCGCCAGGGTGGTGGCCAGCGCGGTGGTGACCGGCGCGTAGGGCAGCAGGGAGGCCGCCGCGCCGGCCCGGCCGACCCTGCGGTCCGCGGTCGTGGTGCCGGCCGGCCGGCCCGGGCGGCACAGCCCGGCGACGGCGAGCAGCACGAAGGCCACCGTCCAGCCGGCGTCGGCGGTGCCGCCGTCGTAGCTGCTGGTGGCGGCCAGGTAGGTGAAGGCGCTGTCGGCGACGGCGAGGGCGGTGACCCCCGCGGCCACGAGGTTGAGCGGCCGGCGGTCACCGGAGGTCCGGGTGACCAGGAGGACGGCGAGCACGACGAGGGCGACGTCGGCGACCGGGTAGGCGGCCAGCAGCAGCCGGACGACGACGTCGTGGCCGGTGTCCTCGCGCAGCACCGCGCCCAGCGCCGTCTGCCAGCTGACCAGGCCCACGGCGCCGGCGGTCATCAGCGCGTCGAGGAACCGCTGCCACAGGCCGGTGCGCCCGCCGCCGGCCGGGTGCACGACCAGCGCGAGCACGGCGAGGACGGCGAACCCGAGGAAGCCGACGTCGGCCAGCGACGGGAACGGCGCCGCGCCGCGCAGCGCGAGCACCGTCCAGTACGCCTGCCCCGCGGACCAGGCCGCGCAGGCGCCCGCCAGCAGCCACCAGGCCGCCCGCGCCCGCCGGCCGCCGCACCGGGCGGCGTGCGTGGCGGTGGCCGCCGCGGCAGCGGCGGAGGCCAGCGCCTGGGTGAGGTCGGAGACCAGTGCGGCGCCCGCCGGGGGCAGCAGCGCGGTGGTGAGCACGCCGGCCGTGCAGACGCCGACGAGCAGCGCGCCCAGGGTGCGGGCTGCGGGGGTGCGCGGGGCCATGCCGGTCTGCTTCCGTCGGGCGGGCGGTGTCACCCGTCTGATCGACCCGGCGGCGTCGCGGGTGGATGCCCCCTCCGGGTGAGACCCCGGCGGCCCGTGCGGGGTGCGGCGGGTCCTACGTCGCGCGGGACGCGTCCGGCGGCACGCCGTCCCACAGCTCGTCGAACGCGATGCTGTCGTAGAAGGCGGTGCCGTCGACGACCCGGCCGTCGCGCATCGTCAGGAACCACGCGTAGGTGTTGCGGTAGGTCGTGCCCGCCGTGGTGGTGCCCTCGCCGTCCCACAGCACGACGACCACGTCGCCGTCGGCGTAGACGCCGCGGACGGTGACCGGCCGGAACGGCGCCTCCGGCCGGAACCGCGCGCCGAAGGGGTGCAGGACCTCGTCGCTGAACTCCCGGGCGCTGCCGTACCTGCCCGCCGCCCGCGACCGGCCGACGATCTCCCAGGTCATGTCCTCGGCGAAGATGCTCGTCACGTACCGCTCGCCGCGGGACCACGCCGCGAAGGCGTCGGCCACGATCTCCCGGTTGGTGTCCACCCGTCGGACCCTCCCTGCTCAGGGCTCGGCGAACCAGGCGAAACCCAGGGCCGGCACCACGACCCGGCCGTCCTCCACCCCGAGCGGGCCGTCGCTGCCGTGGACGAAGGCGAAGGTGCCGAAGCCGGTGACGGTGTCGGCGTCGACCGTCCGCGGGGTGGACGCGACGTTGGCCAGCCCGACGAAGGTGCCGTGCCGGGGGTGGCGGCGCCGCCACACCAGGACGGCGTCGTCGCCGGCGTCGAGGACCTCGGTGTCGGTGCCGCCGTCGAGGGCGGGCAGCGCCCGCCGGGCGTCGCCCAGCCGGCGCAGCGCGGTGGCGACGCGGCCCTCGAGGGTGCCGGGGTCGGCGGCGCGGGCGGCCGCGGCCCAGTCCATCGGCGGGCGGTGCATCCACCGGTTGTCGGGGGCCCGCCGCGGGTCCTCGAGGTAGCCGGTGTCGTTGCGCAGCGCCAGCTCGTCGCCCATGTAGAGCAGCGGGATGCCGCCGAAGCCGTAGGCCACCGCGTAAAGCAGGACCAGCCGGCGCAGCCCGGCCTCCAGGGCCGTCTCGTCCCCGCGGTCGAGGGCGTCCTCGATGCCGCACAGCGAGGCGGCCGACCCGGAGATGCGCGCGTCGCCGGTGGCCTCGTTCTCCTGGAACAGCGCGCCGCGGGCGAAGGAGCCGGGGAAGCGGCCGGAGTAGAAGTCGTTGAGGAAGCGCCGGTGGGCGAAGCCGTCCAGGCCGACGGCGGCGGCGTCGGTGTCGGTGACCGCCCAGCCGATGTCGTCGTGGCCGCGCACGTAGGTGACCCACGTGGTGCTCGGCGGGATCGGCTTCATGCGGCCCAGCGCCTGGCGGGCCAGCCGGACCTCGCCGGTGGCCACGCTGCTCCACATCAGCACCATGAGCGAGTTGTGGTACGCCAGCTCGCACTCCGGGCGGTGCCGCTCGTGCGCGCCGAGGTAGGGCACGAGGTCGTCGGGGGCCACGATCGCCTCGGCCTTGAAGACGACGCCCGGGGCGGCCACCCGGGTCAGCGCGTGCAGCAGCTGCAGCAGGGTGTGACCCTCGGGCTGGTTCTGGCAGGTGGTGCCCAGCCGCTTCCACATGAACGGCACGGCGTCCATCCGGAAGACGTCGACGCCGCGGTTGGCCAGCCAGGTGATCTCGCCGAGCATCGCGAGGGTCACCTCGGGGTTGGTGTAGTCGAGGTCCCACTGGTAGGGCCAGAACGTCGTCCAGACCCAGCCGCCGTCCCCGCCGCGGGCCTCGGGCACCCAGGTGAACGACCCCGGCGCCCGGTCGGGGAAGACCTCCGGGATGGTCGCGTCGTAGGCGTCGGGCATCGTCCGGTCGGGGAAGGCGGTGTAGAAGCCGGCGTGGGCGGGGTCGCCGGCCAGCCAGCCCTGCGCCCACGGGTGCTCGCGGGCGGTGTGGTTGAGCACGAGGTCGATGCACAGGCTCATCCCGCGCCCGTGCAGCGCGGCCGCGACCGCCTCGAGGTCGGCCATGGTGCCCAGCCGCGGGTCGACGGCGCGGTAGTCGGCCACCGCGTACCCGCCGTCGTTCTCGCCCTCGCGCGGCCGCAACAGCGGCATCAGGTGCAGGTAGGTGGTGCCGAACGAGGCCAGGTGGTCGAGGTGGTCGGGCAGCCGGTCGAGCGTGCCGCAGAACCGGTCGACGTAGCAGACGTAGCCCTGCACCCGGGACCGCAGGAACCAGCCGGGGTCGATCTCGCGGCGGCGGTCCAGGCGGCGCAGCGGCTCGGGCCGCTGCGCGGCGGCCTGCAGCGCGATCCGCAGCCCGCGGTCGAGCAGCTCACCGGCCCGGTCGCCGTAGAGGACGGCCAGCGCCCCGGTGACGTCGGGCAGCGCCAGCTCCACCCGGGCCAGGAACGCGTCGGCCTCCGCCTCGCCCAGCGCGGCCACCGCCTCGCCGACCAGCCGCTCCGGCAGTGCGCCCGTGGTCGTGCCCTCCCGGCTCATGCGTCCTGACTATCGCGTCCGGGCTCCGTGTGCACACTGGCCCGCATGACCGACCCCCTCCCGCCGGTCGCCGGCGCCCCGCACCCACGCCCCCGCCACGGAGCCGCGAGGTGAGCCGCGCGCTCGTCCTCGGCGGCGGGGGGATCGCCGGCATCGGCTGGGAGATCGGACTGCTGTCCGGACTGGCCGCGGCCGGCGTCGACGCCGGCGCCGCCGACCTCGTCGTCGGCACCTCGGCCGGCTCGGTCGTCGGCGCGCTGCTGCGCACCGGCGCCGACCTGCAGGAGGCCCACGCCGCGCAGCTCGGCCCGGTGCCGGCCGGCGAGCGGGCGGTGCCCTTCGACGGCGGGTCCTTCCTCTCCGCCCTCGCCGAGGCACTGGCCGGGGCGACCGGGGAGCAGGACGCCCGGGCCCGGGTCGGCGCGCTGGCGCTGCGCGCGCGGACGATGCCGGAGTCCGAGCGGCGGGCGGTGATCGCTGCCCGCATCGGGTCGGCCGGCTGGCCCGCGGCCCGGCTGGTGGTCACCGCGATCGACACCGCCGACGGGGGGTTCCTGGCCGTCGACCGCGACACCGGCTGGCCGCTGGTCGACGCCGTCGCCGCCTCGTGCGCCGTGCCCGGCGTCTACCCGCCCATCACCGTCGGCGGCCGCCGGTTCATGGACGGCGGCCTGCGCTCGCCCACCAACGCCGACCTCGCCGCCGGCTGCGACCGCGTGCTGGTGGTGGCGCCGATGGGCGGGTTCCCGGGCAGCCCGCTGGGGCCCTCCCTCGACGACGAGCTGGCCACCCTCCGCCGCGACGGCGAGGTGCACCTCCTCCTCGCCGACGAGGCGTCGCGGGCGGCGTTCGGCGCGAACCCGCTCGACCCCGCCACCCGCGCGCCCGCCGCCCGGGCCGGCCGGGCGCAGGCCGAGCGGGTCGCCGGGGAGGTCCACGCGTTCTGGGGGTGAGCGGGCGCCGGTCAGCCGGGCAGCACGCGGACGGCGAGCACCGCGACGTCGTCGTCGGTGCGGTCGGGCAGCACCCGGCTCAGCAGCCGGTCGCAGAGTGCGTCGGCCGACAGGCCCGCCAGGCCGCCCAGCGCGCCGGCGACCCGGGCCAGCCCCTCGTCGATGCCGCGGCGCCCGGCCTCGACCAGCCCGTCGGTGACCAGCAGCAGCGTCTCGCCCGGTCCGAGGGCGGTGACGTGGTCGGTGCGGTCGCCGGGCCGGTCGGTGCCGAGCATGCGCTGCGGCGGGGTGGCCAGCAGCCGCACCCCGCCGTCGGCGGCCAGCAGCAGCGGCGGCAGGTGCCCGGCCGACGACCAGCGCAGCGGGCGGGTCGCCGTCCCGTCGGTGGCCGCCTCGAGCCGGGCGACGAGCGCGGTGGCCAGCGTGCCGACGTGCAGCCCGGCCAGCACGCGGTCGACCCGGTCGAGGGTCCCGGCCGGCCCGTCGGGGGAGTCGTAGGCCAGCGTGCGGACGGCGCTGCGCAGCTGGGCCATCGCCGCGGCGGCCTCCACGCCGTGGCCGGTGACGTCGCCGATGACCAGCAGCGTGGCGCCGTCGGGCAGGACGACGGTGTCGTACCAGTCGCCGCCGACGAGGTCCTGCGACACCGCGGGCCGGTAGCGGACGGCGACCTCGAGACCGGGCGGCTGCGGCGGTGGGGTCAGCAGGCTGTGCTGCAGCGTCTCGGCCACCCGCACCTGCCGGCCGTAGAGGCGGGCGTTGTCCAGCGCCAGCGCCGCGCAGCGGGCGACCTCGACGGCGAGCGCGACGTCGTCGGGCCCGGCCGGCGGGCGGTCCCCGCAGCGCACCAGCGACAGGACGCCCACCGCCGAGCCGCGGGCGTGCAGCGGGACGAACAGGCTCGAGCGCGGGTCCAGCCGCTGCCAGGCGCCGCGCACCTCGCCGTCGGGCAGCGACCCCGGCCCGAGCTCCGGCTCGACCCGGGTGAGGTGCACCGGCTCGGTCCCGTACATCGCGGCCGCGAGCTGGGCCTGGTCGCGCGGCGCGGCGACCCGGCCGGCGAGGTAGGTGTCGACGTCGGCGAGGCGGGCCGGGTCGTGGTGGGCGCGGGCGACGGTGCCGGGCGCGCCGTCGCCGCCGACGACGGTGACCGTGGCCCAGTCGGCCAGCTGCGGCACCACCAGGCGGGCGAGCCGGTCGGCGGCCGTGGCGGTGTCGAGGCTCTCGGCGAGGGACCAGGTGACCTCGGCCAGGAACCGGTAGCGGTCGCCCCCGGTGGCGGGTGCGTCGTCCCGGGTGGGTCCACTCACCTCGGCTCCGTCCCGGCCCGGGGGTTGCCTCCGGGCGTCGGGGACGCAGCGTACGTGAGCGGGCACCGTCGGCACCCCGTCCGACGCTCCGCCTCGCGGGACGGGTCAGCCGCCGCGGCGCTCGCGGTAGCGGGCCGCCCGCTTCGCGGCCGCGGCCCGGCGGCGCTCGGAGTCGCGCGCGTCGCGGTCCCGGCCCGCCAGGTCGCGGACGGCCTGCGCCGAGCCGGGGGCGTACCCGGCCTTCTTCACCCGGTTCTCCACCGCCTCGGTCATGTAGGCCAGGGAGAACGCCATGCCGAGGATCAGCCCGCCGAGCGCGGACAGCCCGCGGATCCAGAAGGCGCCCGGCACGAGGACCAGCACCAGCGCGATCGGGACGGCCAGCTGCACGAGCGTGCGCGCCACGTGCCGCAGCACCCAGGTGCGCGTCGTCGTGTCGTACAGCACCCAGGTGCGGTGCCGCTCGGGCAGCCCGGTCCCCATCGCGTACGCCACCCACCGCAGCACGCCGGGGCGCACGCGGGGCGGAGGCGCGGGGTCCGTCTCGGGCGGCATGTCTCCTGTGTACGCCGTCATGGTGTGTGCACCAATGGTTGGGGCACCAACTAACGTGTGGTGTCGGTCTCCAGGGCGTGCTGGGAGGCGTCGATCACCCGGGTCAGGGCCCCGTGCAGGCTCTGCAGCTCGTCGAGCGGCATGCCCAGGTTCGCCACGATGCCGGCCGGGATGGCCTCCGCCCGCGCCCGCAGCTCCCGGCCCCGGTCGGTGAGGGCGATGGCCAGCGCCCGCTCGTCGCGCGGGTCGCGGTCGCGGCGCACCAGGCCCGCGGCCTCCAGGCGCTTGACGAGCGGGGAGAGGGTGCCGGGGTCGAGCTGCAGCCGCCGCGAGAGGTCCTTGACCGCCAGCGGCCCGTGCTGCCAGAGGGCGAGCATCACCAGGTACTGGGGATGGGTCAGGCCCATCGGCTCGAGGAAGCGGCGGTAGACGGCGACGACGTTGCGCGCGGCGACCGACAGCGCGAAGCACACCTGCTGCTCGAGGGCGAGGGGGTCGGCGGCATCCGGGCGGTCCTGGGCGGGAGCCGCGTCGACGGACTGCATCCCCCGATGCTAATCACGCCCGGGACCGCCCACCCGGGGCGCCGGGCGGCTGCCCCGGCCCGGCCCCGGGGGTCACACTGGTCGGCGGACGGGAGGTGCGCATGGGGACCATCCAGCTCACCGGGGCCGACTTCGCCGCCGCGGTGTCGGGGCCGGGCATCGTGCTGGTCGACTTCCGCACGCCGCGGTCGGGGTCGAGCCGGGCCTTCGCCGCCGTGTTCGACGCCGCCGCCGAGCGCCACCCCGACCTGCTCTTCGCCGCCGTCGACGCCGACGCCGAGGTGGCGCTGGCCGTGGAGCTGCGGGTGCGCTCGGCGCCCACCCTGATGGTCTACCGCGACGGCGTGCTGGTGTTCGCCGAGCCGGGCTGGCTGCCCGAGGACTCCCTCGACCTGCTCGTCGCCACGGTCCGCGCCCTCGACATGCCCGCCGTGCGCGCGACCTTCCCCGAACCCATCGATTGACGGACCCCCTCGCCCCCACCGCTCGCGAGCTCGCGGCGGGCCCCTGCGAGGGGGCGTTCCAGTACGCCACCACGGTCGGCGCCGGGTGTCCACGTGGTGCCGTCTCCGGCGGCGTGGGACGACGGCCGGTCGACGCCGGGCGCCCCGCCGGGCGGGCGTCAGCCGGCGAGGACGACCACGAGCGTGCGCGGGCCGTGCACGCCCTCGACCCGCTGCAGCTCGATGTCCGACGTCGCCGAGGGGCCGCTGACCATCGTCAGCGGGGCGAGCGGGTCCAGCCGGGCCAGCGCGTCGGGCACGTCGGGCACCACCTGCGCGGTCTCCACCACGCACACCAGGACGTCGGGCAGCAGCGACAGCGCCCGCCGGCCCGACCGCGGCGACCCGTCGAGGACCAGCGTGCCGGTCTCGGCGATCGCCGTCGCCACCCCGGTCAGCGTCGCGGCGAACGCGGCCAGGCCCACCGCGGGCCGGCCGTCGTCCTCGGCGGCGCCGGCGGGCCGCCAGGCGGCCGGCACCCCCGGGGCGACGACGACGCCGGCGGGGTCCCACCCCGCGCCCAGTCCCTGGTCGAGGCCGCGGAGCACGGTCGCCGGGACGTCGGCGGGCGCGCAGCGCAGCACGGTGGCCCGGTAGTCCTCGACGCGTTCGGCGAGCAGGTCGAGCAGCTCGGCCGGTGGCAGCGAGCGCGGCCCCGGGACCGGCGGGACCTCGACGACCGGGCGGTGCCCGCCGAGCGCCGTCCGGATGCGGCCGAGCACCTCCTCGCGCGCACTCACGAGCGGTGCTCCTCCGTCCACTGCTGCACGAACGTCCTCCCGGGCGGGGCGGGCAGGTCGCGGGTGCGGGTCCAGGCGCTGGCCGGCGGCGGCAGCGCGGCCGGCAGCGTCGGCCGGCCTCGGGCGAGGAACCGGCCGAGCCCGGCGGCGCGCTGGGCCAGGCGCCACAGCCGCGGGGTGCTCATCACCCGGGACAGCCCGCGGAAGGCGACCGCCTCGGCGGTGGGCCGCTCCCTGTCCCTGGCGACCGCCTCGACGTGCTCGGCGCGCAGGTGCACGAGGATCGAGGGGATGTCGATGGCCACCGGGCAGACGTCGTAGCAGGCCCCGCACAGCGACGAGGCGTAGGGCAGCGAGGCGTTGTCCTCGACGCCGGTCAGCTGCGGGGAGAGCACCGCGCCGATCGGGCCCGGGTAGACCGAGCCGTAGGCGTGCCCGCCGACGCGCTCGTACACCGGGCAGACGTTGAGGCAGGCCGAGCAGCGGATGCAGTGCAGCGCCTCGCGGCCCACCTCGTCGGCGAGCACCGCCGTCCGGCCGTTGTCGAGCAGCACCAGGTGGAACTCCTGCGGCCCGTCGCCGGGGGTGACCCCGGCCCACAGCGAGGTGTAGGGGTTCATCCGCTCGCCGGTGGAGGAGCGGGGGAGCAGCTGCAGGAAGACGCCGAGGTCGGCCCACCGCGGCACGACCTTCTCGATGCCCATGACGGTGATCAGCGTCTGCGGCAGCGTCAGGCACATCCGGCCGTTGCCCTCGCTCTCGACGACGGCGAGCGTGCCGGTCTCGGCGACGGCGAAGTTGGCCCCGCTGACGGCGACCCGGGCGCGCAGGAACCGCTCGCGCAGGTGCGCGCGGGCGGCCATCGCCAGCTGCCGGGGGTCGTCGGTGAGGGCGGGGTCGACGCCGGGGATGGTGCGGCGGAAGATCTCGCGGATCTCGGCGCGGTTCTTGTGGATGGCCGGCACGAGGATGTGGCTGGGGGCGTCCTCACCGAGCTGCACGATCAGCTCGGCGAGGTCGGTCTCGACGGCGCTGATCCCGGCGGTCTCCAGCGCCTCGTTGAGGCCGATCTCCTGGGTGGCCATCGACTTGACCTTGACCACCTCGTCGCTGCCGGTAGCCCGCACCAGCCCGGTGACGATGCGGTTGGCCTCGGCGGCGTCGCGGGCCCAGTGCACGACCCCGCCGCGGGCGGTGACCTGGCGCTCGAGCTCCTCGAGGTGCTCGTCCAGGCGCGCCATGGTGGCGGCCTTGAGCGCCCTGCCGGCCTGCCGCAGCTGCTCCCAGTGCGGCACCTCGGAGACGACGGCGGCGCGCTTGCCGCGGATCGTCGTCGTCGCCCGGCCGAGGTTGGCCCGCAGCTGCCCGTCGCGCAGTGCCGTGCGGGCAGCGTCGGGGAAGGGCTGCTCGCCGCGCAGGTGACCCACCCCGCGGGGCGCGGTGGGCAGGCCGAGGAACGTCGTCCCCGAGCGGGGGGCGCCCGGCGCGAGCGGCGTCGGGTCGGTGCGGGCGTCCTGCGGCGTCGTCGTCACGCGGCTCTCCTCCGTGCAGTTCCGCGGAAGTGCACGGTCGTGACCGGTGCACTTCCGCGGAACTGCACGGTCATGCCCGCACCGCCGGCCGGGTGGTCTGGGTGGGGCTCACGTCGTCCTCCGTCGAGGCGAGGATCTCGGCCAGGTGCACCGTCCGGGTGCCCGAGCGCAGCCGCGACAGCCCACCGCCGATGTGCATGAGGCAGGACGCGTCACCGGCGGTGCACACCTCGGCGTGCGTGGACAGCACGTCGGCCATCTTGTCGGTGAGCATCGCCGTCGAGGTGTCGGCGTTCTTCACCGCGAACGTGCCGCCGAACCCGCAGCAGGACTCCGCGCCCGGCAGCTCCACCAGGTCCAGCCCGCGGACGGCGCGCAGCAGCGCCAGCGGCCGGTCGCCCACCCGCAGCAGCCGCAGCGAGTGGCAGGTCGGGTGGTAGGTGACCCGGTGCGGGTAGTAGGCGCCGACGTCGGTGACGCCGAGGACGTCGACGAGGAACTGCGACAGCTCGTACGTGCGGGCGGCCAGTGCCTCGGCGTCGGCGGCCAGCGCGTGCTCCCCGGCCCGGCGGGCGACCAGCGCCTGCTGGTGGTGGATGGAGGCCACGCACGACCCCGACGGCGCCACGACCGCGTCGACACCCGACGACAGGGCGCCGGCGAAGGCGCGCACGTGGTTGGCCACGATCGGCACCGCCTCGCGCCGGTAGCCGGTGTTGACGTGCATCTGCCCGCAGCAGGCCTGGTCGCCCGGCACGACCACCTCGTGGCCCAGCCGCTGCAGCAGCACCGCCGTCGCCCGGGCCACCTGCGGCACCAGCGTGTCGACCAGGCAGGTGGCGAACAACGCGACCCTCACCGGGACCCCTCCCTGTCGCAGAACAGCCTGCCCGACTCTCGCACCACCGACGCGTGCGCGACGAGGGCCCCTGTACAGGTCCCGGCCGGGCGCGCAGCATCGGGGCCCACGGGCGGCGAGGAGGGGCCATGACGCAGCCAGGGGAGCAGTCCGACGGCGACTACGGCTACGACCTCGTCCACGAGGCGACCGCCGGGTCGGGGCGGCAGCCGGTGCCCCCGGCGCCCGCGGAGCCGCCGGCCCCGGCGGACGAGGACCCGGGCGGCGACCTCGGCTACGACGAGGTGCACCGCGGCTGACCTCGCACCCGGACGCGCGCACGCTCGTGCTCTGCACACACCTGTGGGCAGAGCACGAGCGCGCGGGGGAGCAACCGGCGGCTGACGGTCAGCCGCTGATCCGCTTGTAGAGGTCCGGTGGTGCGGCACCGCCGGCCACGACCGCCGTCGACCACGCGTCCAGCTGGCGGGTCAGCTCCGGCAGGTCGGCCCCGATCGCGGCGAGGACCGGCTCCATCGCGGCATCGGTGCACGCCTCGACGTCGTCGCGCAGCCGCCGCCCCTCCTCGGTGAGCCGGCCGCCGGCGACCAGCCCGCGCCGCTCGAGGTCGGCGTCGGCATCGGCCATCGCCTCCGGCGACCAGCCGCGGGTGCCGGCGTAGGCGGCGTGCTCCCAGCCGACCCAGTACTCGGTCAGCAGGTTCATCTGGACGGCGGTCAGGCCGGCGGCCACGTTGGCGGCCTGGTGGGTGTCGCCGCGGAACTCCCGCAGCAGCGTCGCCGCGTGCCACAGCTGCCCGAGCGGGTCGGCCGGCCAGGGCAGCGACAGCTGGCCGGCGAACAGCGGGCGGCCCACGACGTGCGGGGCGGCCGCGTCGGCGCCGCGGCGCAGGGCGGCGACCGCGCCGGTGACGTCGGCGTCGGGGAGCAGCTCGCGCAGCGACCCCACCACGCCCTCCTCCCGGGCCGCGAGCACGTCGGCGCGGCCGGCGGTGGCCCGCGCCTGCTCGTACCAGCCGGTGAGGACGCCGGGCTCGAAGACGCCGAAGGCGGCGACGACCACCGGGGCGGCCGGCGCGCCCATCGGGGCGGCGCGGCCCCACACGTACCCGGTGAGGAAGTCCAGGCCGAGCGCGGCGAGCCGGTCGTTGACCGGCCGGCCCCACCAGCTGATCGTGGCGATCGGCTCGGCGGCGTCGCGCAGCCGGCGGCCGGGGGTGTCGGGGATCCCGGCGGCGGGGCGCTCGGTCTCCGGCGGGGTGAGGAACAGCTGCTGCGCCAGCGCGTAGTCCACCCGGGCATGGTGCGCGCGCGACGCCGTGACGGGGAAGGCCGGGCCGGGCCCGGTGGTTGTCGGGCAGGTCCGGTCCCGACCCGTCAGGAGCCGCCATGACCCTCGCCGTCACCGGTGCCACCGGACAGCTCGGCGGGCGGGTCGCCCGCCGGCTCGCCGCCGCCGGGACCGACCAGCGGCTGCTGGTGCGCGACCCCGCCCGCGCGCCCGGGCTGCCCGGCGCCACCGCCGTCCGCGCGCCCTACGCCGACGGCGACGCCGTCCGCGCGGCCCTGGAGGGCGTCTCGACGGTGTTCATGGTGTCGGCGTCGGAGACCCCCGACCGGGTCGACCAGCACCGCACCTTCGTCGACGCCGCCGTCGCGGCCGGGGTGGCGCACCTGGTCTACGTGTCCTTCCTCGGGGCGGCGCCGGACGCCACCTTCACCCTGGCCCGCGACCACTGGGCCACCGAGGAGCACGTGCGCGCCCGCGGCCTGCCGGCCACCTTCCTCCGCGACTCGCTCTACGCCGACTTCGCGCCGGCGCTCGTGGGGGAGGACGGCGTCCTGCGCGGCCCGGCCGGCGACGGGCGGGTGGCGATGGTGGCGCAGGACGACATCGCCGACGTCGCCGTCGAGGTGTTGCGCGACCCGGCGGCGCACGCCGGGCGGACCCACGACCTCACCGGCCCGGAGGCCCTCACCCTGGCCGAGGTCGCCGAGGCGCTCACCGCGGTCTCGGGCCGGCCGGTCCGCTACCACGCCGAGACGGTGGCGGAGGCCTACGCGTCCCGCGCCGGCTACGGGGCGCCGGGCTGGCAGGTCGACGCCTGGGTGTCGACCTACACCGCGATCGCCGCCGGCGACCTGGCGGCCGTCTCCCCGGCGGTGCCCGAGCTGCTCGGGCGGCCGGCGCGCACGCTGGCGGAGGTGCTGCGCGGGCCGGCGGGCCCGGCCCGGTGAGTCAGGCCCGGCGGGGCGGGTAGACGACGCCCGTGCGCCTGCCCGGTCCCTCGGACCTCCTCGACCTGCCCTGGACGCTCGCCGACTCCGTCCGCAGCCTCAGCGCCGCCCTGCCCCGCGCCGAGACGCTGCTCCCGCTGGCCGACGACGTCCTCCGCCGCGCCCGCGCGCTGCTCGACGGCGCCGGGCCCGCGGTGGCGCGTGCGGCCGCGGTGGGTCCCGAGGCCGTGGAGGCGGCCGCCGGGGTGGTGCAGCGCCTCGCCGCGACGCTCACCCCCGAGCGGGCCGCCACCCTGGGCGCTGTGGTCGACCGGCTGGGCACCGCCCTGTCACCGGACCGCGTCGAGGCGCTGACCCGGACGGTGGACACCCTCCGCTCACGGGCCGACGTCGTGCCGCGCGTCCTGGACGCCGTCGACGGCCTGCTGTCCTCGGGACGGCTGGACCGGCTCGCCGACGGGCTCGACCGGGCCCTGGCCACCGACCTGCTGCCCCGGCTGGACCGGGCGCTGGACCTGCTGGGCGACGAGCGCCTGGACCGGGCGCTGGACGTGGTGACCGACGCGCGCCTGCAGCGGGCGCTGGACCTGCTGGCCGACCGGCGCGCGGAGCGGGCCCTGGAGCTGGCCGCGGACGACCGGGTCGGGGTGGCCCTGCACCTGGCCGCCGACGAGCGGGTCGGCCGGCTGCTCGACCTGGTCTCCGACGAGCGGATCGGCCGGGCCCTCGACCTCGCCCTGGACGACCGGATCGGGCGGGCGCTCGACGTCGTCGTCGACGACCGGGTGGACCGCACCCTCGGCATCTTGACCGGCGAGCGGGTGGAGCAGGCCCTGCAGCTGGCGGCCGACGACCGGGTCCGCGCGCTGCTCGACCTCGCCGCCGACGAGCGGGTGCGCCGGCTGCTGGACCGGCTCGACCGCGAGCTCACCGACGACGCCGCCCGCGCGCTGGGCACGCTGCTCGACCGGCTGCCCGCGCTCCTCACCGAGGACCGCACCGCCGCCCTGGCCACGCTCGCCGACCAGGTGCCGCGGCTGCTGCGCGGACTGGAGTCGGGGCACCTGCCGACCACCGCCGAGCTGGGCCGGGTGCCGACGGACCTGCACGCGCTGCTCGAGCTCATCGACGACCTGCACCAGGTGGTGTCGGGCCTGCCGGGGGCCGGCCGGGCGCGCGACCGCGGCGACGACCCGCACCCGCAGGTCGAGGACCCCCGGCCGCCCGACGACGACCCCCAGCCGCCGGCCGAGGACGTCCAGCCGCCGCCGGCGGACGAGCTCCCGCCGCCGGCCGGTGACGCCCCGCAGGGAGGCTGAGGGAGCCCGGGTCAGCTCCGCGGGCGCCGGCCGATCCGCGAGCCGAGCCAGGTGATCGGGTCGAACCTGCGGTCCACCACGCGCTCCTTGAGCGGGATGATCCCGTTGTCGGTCAGGTGGATGCCCTCCGGGCACACCTCGGTGCAGCACTTGGTGATGTTGCAGTAGCCGAGGCCGAACTCCTCCTGCGCGGCGTTGCGCCGGTCGGTCGTGTCCAACGGGTGCATGTCCAGCTCGGCCAGCCGGATGAGGAACCGCGGGCCGGCGAAGGCGCGCTTGTTCTCCTCGTGGTCGCGGATGACGTGGCAGGTGTCCTGGCAGAGGTAGCACTCGATGCACTTGCGGAACTCCTGCGAGCGCTCGACGTCGACCTGCTGCATGCGGTGGTTGCCGTCGGGGTCGCGCGGCCGCGGGGTGAACGCGGGGATCTGCGCGGCCTTCTCGTAGTTGTAGGAGACGTCGGTGACGAGGTCCCGGACCACCGGGAACGTCCGCAGCGGGGTGAGCGTCACCGTCTCGTCCTCGCCGAACGAGCTCATCCGGGTCATGCACATCAGCCGCGGCCGGCCGTTGATCTCCGCGCTGCACGAGCCGCACTTGCCGGCCTTGCAGTTCCACCGGACGGCGAGGTCGCCGGCCTGGGTGGACTGCAGGCGGTGGACGACGTCGAGCACGACCTCGCCCTCGTTGACCGGCACGGTGAACGTCTGCAGGTCACCGCCCGAGGCGTCCCCGCGCCACACCCGGAACGTCGCGTCGTAGGTCACGCCGAGCCCTCCTCGAAGATCTCGGCGAGCTCGGCCGGCATCTGGGGGAGCGGTTGCCGGGTCAGCGCGACGGCCCCGTCGGGGCCGACGGAGCAGACGAGGTTCGTCCGCGCCCACTCGGCGTCGGTGGCGGGGAAGTCGTCGCGGGTGTGCCCGCCGCGGCTCTCCTGCCGCTCCAGCGCCGCCCGGGCGATGCACTCGCTCACCAGCAGCATGTGCGGCAGGTCCAGGGCGAGGTGCCAGCCGGGGTTGTACTGCCGGTGGCCCTCGACGGACAGGCGCGCCACCCGTTCCCGCAGCTCGCCGATCCGCTCGAGCGCCTGCCGCATCTCCGGTTCGGTGCGGATGATCCCGACCAGGTCGTGCATCGTCTGCTGCAGTTCGTGCTGCACGGTGTAGGGGTTCTCCCCGCCCTCACGCTCGAAGGGAGCCAGCGCCGCGCGGGCGGCGTCGGCGAGCGCGTCGTCGGCGAGGAGTCCCCGGGTGTGCTCGCGCTTGGCGGCGTGCTCGGCCGCGGCCAGGCCGGCCCGCCGGCCGAAGACCAGCAGGTCCGACAGGGAGTTGCCGCCCAGTCGGTTGGACCCGTGCATGCCGCCGGCCACCTCGCCCGCGGCGAACAGGCCCGGCACCCGCGCGGCCTCGGTGTCGGGGTCGACCTCCACCCCGCCCATCACGTAGTGGCAGGTGGGGCCGACCTCCATCGGTTCGGCGGTGATGTCGACCTCGGCCAGCTCCTTGAACTGGTGGTACATCGAGGGCAGCCGCTTGCGGATGTACTCCGCCGGCCGGCGCGAGGCGATGTCGAGGAAGACGCCGCCGTGCGGGGTGCCGCGGCCGGCCTTGACCTCGCTGTTGATCGCCCGGGCGACCTCGTCGCGGGGCAGCAGCTCCGGGGGCCGCCGGTTGTTCTTCTTGTCGTCGTACCAGCGGTCGGCCTCGTCCTCGGTCTCCGCCGTCTCCTTGCGGAAGAAGTCGGGGATGTAGTCGAACATGAAGCGGTTGCCGGCCGAGTTGCGCAGGACGCCGCCGTCGCCGCGCACGCTCTCGGTCACGAGGATGCCGCGCACCGACGGCGGCCAGACCATCCCGGTCGGGTGGAACTGGACGAACTCCATGTTGACCAGCGTCGCGCCGGCCTGCAGCGCCAGGGAGTGGCCGTCGCCGGTGTACTCCCAGGAGTTCGAGGTGACCTTGTAGGACTTGCCGATCCCGCCGGTGGCCAGCACCACCGACGGCGCCTGCCAGGCCACGAACCGCCCGGACTCGCGCCAGTAGCCGAACGCGCCGGTGACGCCGTCGTCGTCGGTGAGCAGCCGGGTGACCGTGCACTCCATGTAGACGTCGATGCCGAGCGCCACCGTGCGCTGCTGCAGGGTGCGGATCAGCTCCAGGCCGGTGCGGTCACCGACGTGGGCCAGCCGGGCGTAGCGGTGGCCGCCGAAGTCGCGCTGGCTGATCAGCCCGTCGGCGGTCCGGTCGAACAGCGCGCCCCAGTCCTCGAGCTCGCGGACCCGGTCGGGGGCCTCCTGCGCGTGCAGCTGGGCCATGCGCCAGTGGTTGAGCATCTTCCCGCCGCGCATGGTGTCCCGGAAGTGCACCCGCCAGTTGTCCTCGGGGTAGAGGTTGGCCATCGCCGCGGCGATGCCGCCCTCGGCCATCACCGTGTGCGCCTTGCCGAGCAGGGACTTGCAGACGACGGCGGTGCGCGCCCCGCTCTCGGAGGCCTCGATCGCGGCCCGCAGGCCCGCGCCTCCCGCCCCGACGACGACGACGTCGTACTCGTGCTTCTCGAGCTCCATCAGAAGAACCTCGGGTCGGAGATCGTGCCGGTGGCCAGGAGGAAGACGTAGAAGTCGGCGAACGCGACCGTGAACAGCGAGATCCACGCGTACTGCATGTGCCGGCCGTTGAGCCGGGAGGCCAGCGTCCAGGCCCGGTAGCGCAGCGGGTGCTTCGAGAAGGAGTTGAGCCGGCCGCCGACGATGTGCCGGCAGGAGTGGCAGGAGACCGAGTACAGGAACAGCATCACGGCGTTGACCAGCAGGATCAGCGTGCCCAGCCCCATGTGGCCCCACTCGCCGGTCTCGTCGCGGAACCCGCGGACAGCCTCGTAGAAGAGGATCACGTTGAACACCAGCGCCGCGTACAGGAAGTACCGGTGGACGTTCTGCCCGACGAGGGGGAACCGGGTCTCACCGGTGTAGCGGCGGTGCGGCTCGGCCACCGCGCAGGCCGGCGGGGACAGCCAGAACGACCGGTAGTAGGCCTTCCGGTAGTAGTAGCAGGTCAGCCGGATCCCCAGCGGCAGCACGAGGATGTAGAGGGCGGGGGAGATCCAGGCCGGGCCCTCGAAGAACTCGGGGAAGCTGTCGCCCTCGCAGCGCGTGGTGATGCACGGCGAGTAGAACGGCGAGATGTAGGGCTCGGCGGAGTAGTAGGCGTTCTGGAAGGCGCGGAACGTCGAGTAGGCGATGAACAGCAGCAGCACGACGACGGTGACCAGCGGCTGGACCCACCAGCGGTCGGTCCGCAGCGTCCGCGCCGCGATCGTCGCCCGCCGCGGCGCCGGACCCCCGCTGCCGCGTCCGGCGGACACCGCCCCGGAGCCGCGGGGCGCGGTGGTGGTCACCGGCGCGCCGTCACGGGTGCGCCCACCCGTGCCGGGGCGTCGACCGCCCCGCGCGCCGTCGTCACTCCTGCTCCAGGGACATCGCTGCCTCCAGATCGCTCTGACGCCGCCGGGAGGGCGGGGCCGCAGTCCACCACGGACGTGCGCACCGGGGAAAGGGGCTGCGCCGGGGGTTCCGCGACCGGCCGGTTCCCCGTGCCGCGGGGGTGCCCCGAGGTGTCGGCGACGCCGGGGACGGGCATCCCCGGTCCGTGTCGGATCCACGACCGGGAGAGGACGACGTCGACCGCGACGACGCGCAGGCGCTGTCGCGGGCCACGGGCGACGGCGGCGGCGGGGGGCCGGACGCCGACGCGACGACCGGGACCGGCGACACGGGGACCTTCGTCGGGCGGGTGTCGGGGCAGGACGTCGGCTACGCGGAGGAGACCGGTGCCGAGCGGCGGGCGGCCGCGCAGCAGGACGACTGACCGCCGCCGATCCGGGCACTTCCGCGGACGTGCCCGCTGCGCCGTCGGCAGGAGCAGGATGCGGGCATGCCCCTGTTCACCGGTGTCGGCGTCGCCCTGGTCACCCTCTTCCGCGACGACGGGGCGCTGGACGCGCCGGCCACCGCCGACCTCGCGGCGCGGCTGGCCGGCCTCGGCGTGCGCTGCGTGCTCGTCGCCGGGACGACGGGGGAGGCGGCCGCCCTGACCGCCGAGGAGCGGGACGTGCTCGTCGGCGCGGTGCGCGCGGCGGTGCCGGCGGGGGTCCCCGTGCTCGCCGGCACCGGCGCACCCACCGGCCGGCAGGCCGCGGAGCTGACCGGGCGTGCCTTCGCCGCGGGCGCGGACGCCGTCCTGGCGCTCTCGCCGCCCGGCGTCGCCGACCCGCGGCGGTACTACGACACCGTCGCCAAGGCGGCCCCCGGGCCGCTGCTGGCCTACCACTTCCCCGGTGCGGCCGCGCCCGGGATCCCCGTCGACCTGCTGCCCGACCTGCCGGTGTCCGGGCTCAAGGACTCCTCCGGCGACGCCGGGCGGCTGCTGCACGAGCGCGAGGTCCTCGCCGGCGACCTCTACACCGGGGCGGCGTCCCTGGTCGGGTTGTGCGGCGCGATCGGGGCCGCCGGCGCGCTGGTGGCGGCCGCCAACGCCGCCCCCGAGGAGTGCGTCGCGGCCTCCGGGGGCGACGCCGGCGCCCAGGTGCGGCTCGCCGCGCTCGACCGCCGGGCGTCGGCCGACTTCCCGGCGGGCTACAAGCGGGCGGCCGCGGAGCGCTTCGGCACGTCGGTGGTCACCCGGCTCGGCGGCTGACCGCGCTCAGTGCGACTCGCGGCTCACCGCCGACCCGCTGGAGCCGACCAGGAAGTCCAGGTCCGCCCCGGTGTCGGCCTGCAGCACGTGGTCGACGTAGAGCCGCTCCCACCCGCGCCGGGGGGCGGCGAACCCGGCGAGGGTCGCCTCGCTCGGCCGGCGCCGGGCCAGCTCGTCGTCGGGGACCTCGACGTCGATCCGCCGCGCGGCGACGTCCAGGGTGACGACGTCGCCGGTGCGCACCCGGGCCAGCGGCCCGCCGGCGGCCGCCTCCGGCGCCACGTGCAGGACGACGGTGCCGTAGGCGGTGCCGCTCATCCGGCCGTCGCACACCCGCACCACGTCGCGCACGCCCTGCTCGAGCAGCTTCCTCGGCAGCGGCAGGTTGGCGACCTCGGGCATGCCGGGGTAGCCCCGCGGGCCGCAGCCGCGAAGGACGAGCACGGAGTCGGCGTCGACGTCGAGGCCGGGGTCGTCGACGCGGGCGGAGAAGTCCTCGATGGAGTCGAAGACGACTGCCCGCCCGCGGTGCTGCATCAGGTGCGGCGAGGCGGCGGCCGGCTTGATGACGGCGCCGGAGGGCGCGAGGTTCCCGCGCAGGACGGCGATGCCCCCGTGCTCGAGCAGCGGCTCCGCGCGCGGCCGGACGACCTGCGGGTCCCAGGTCGCGGCGTCGTCGAGGGTGTCGACCAGCGGTTGCCCGGTGACGGTGCGCGCCGTCGGGTCGAGCAGGTCGCGGACCTGGGCCAGCACGGCGGGCAGGCCGCCGGCGCGGTGGAGGTCCTCCATGAGGAACCGGCCCGCCGGGAGCAGGTCGACGAGCACCGGCACGCCGGACCCGATGCGGTCGAAGTCGTCGAGCGTCAGGTCGATCCCCAGCCGGCCGGCGATCGCCAGCAGGTGGACGACGGCGTTGGTGGACCCGCCGATCGCGGCCAGCGCCACGATCGCGTTGGCGAAGGACGCCTTCGTCAGGAAGGTCGAGGGCCGGCGGTCGGCGGCGACCATCTCGACCACCAGCCGGCCGGTGCCGTGCGCGGCCTCCAGCAGCCGGCTGTCCGCGGCCGGGGTGCCGGCGACCCCGGGGACGACGGTGCCCAGCGCCTCGGCGACCAGCGCCATGGTCGAGGCGGTGCCCATCGTGTTGCAGTGCCCGCGGCTGCGGATCATCGCCGACTCCGACCGGGTGAACTCCGCCGCCGACAGCGTGCCCGCGCGGACCTCCTCCGACAGCCGGAACACGTCGGTGCCGCAGCCCAGCGGCACCCCGCGGAAGGTGCCGGTCAGCATCGGGCCGCCCGGGACGACGACGGCCGGCAGGTCGACCGACGCGGCGGCCATCAGCAGGGCCGGGATGGTCTTGTCGCACCCGCCGAGCAGCACCAGCCCGTCGACCGGGTTGGCCCGGAACGCCTCCTCCATCTGCATCGCGGCGAGGTTGCGCCAGAGCATCGCCGTGGGCCGCACCTGCGTCTCGCCCAGCCCGAACACCGGCAGCTCCAGCGGGGTGCCGCCGGCGGCGTGCACGCCGTCGCGCACCGCGGCCGCGACCTCGGTGAGGTGGCGGTTGCAGGGCACGAGGTCGGAGGCGGTGTTCGCGATGGCGATCTGGGGGCGGCCGAAGGCGTCGTCCGGGAGCCCGCGGCGCATCCAGGCGCGGTGGATGTAGGCGTTGCGGACGTCACCGGCGTACCACTGCGCGCTGCGGAGGGTCACGGCCGCCATCCTGGCGCCGTGTCGAGGACCATGCGCGCGGTCGTGCTCACCGGACCGGGAGCCTGCACGGTGCAGGAGGTGCCCGCGCCGGCCGCCGCCCCGGGCGAGGTGGTCGTCGACGTCGAGCGGGCCGGGGTCTGCGGCACCGACGTCGAGCTGTTCACCGGCGAGATGTCCTACCTGCACAGCGGGCACGCGGCCTACCCGCTGCGGCCCGGGCACGAGTGGTGCGGCCGGGTGAGCGCGGTGGGCGACGCGGTCGACCCCGCGTGGCTGGGCCGGCGGGTCACGGGGGACACGATGCTCGGGGACGGGACCTGCCGCCGCTGCCGGCGCGGGCGGCAGCACGTGTGCGAGGACCGGCAGGAGGTGGGCATCCGGGGCGGCCGCCCCGGCGCGCTGGCTGAGCAGCTCGCCGTCCCGGTGGGGTCGCTGCACGCGCTGCCCGACTCCGTCGACGCGACGCTCGGCGCGCTCGTCGAGCCGGGCGGCAACGCCTGGCGGGCGGCCCGCGCGGCCGCGGCCGGCCCCGGCGACCGCGCCCTGGTGATCGGGCCCGGGACGATCGGCCTGCTGACGGCGGCGTTCCTCCGTGCGGCGGGCGCGGAGGTGCACCTGCTCGGCGTCACCGCGTCCTCGCTCGCGTTCGCCCGCGGTCTCGGCTTCGCCGCCGCCTGGACCCGCGACACGCTGCCCGACCTGCCCTTCGACGCCGTCGTCGACGCCTCGACCGACCCGGGTTCCCCGGCGCTGGGCCTCGAGCTGGTCGAGCCCGCCGGCCGTCTCGTCTGCATCGGCATCGCCGGCACGCCGAGCACGATCGACACCCGGAGGCTGCTGCTCGAGGACGTCACCGCGGTCGGGATCCTCTCGGCGTCCCCGGGGCTGGCGGCGACGGTCGCCGCCTACGCGGCCGGTGCGGTCGACCCCCGGCCGCTGGTCGCCGCCACCGTCGGGCTCGGGGAGGTCGGCGCGGTGCTCGCCGGCGGACGCCCGGAGGGCAGCGGCGCCGGGCCCAAGGTGCACGTGGACCCGCGGCTGCCCGCCTGACCCGTGGCCGGGGTCGGGCTTGGGGTGGGGGCGCTCAGCGGGCCGGTGCTCGGGGGCGTGGGGCGCGGGCTGGGGTGCTCCCTGGGCGTG
>NZ_JBJGYP010000032.1:0-54593 GCF_054050055.1 Geodermatophilus sp. SYSU D00814 | reverse complement strand
ACTGCCCGAGGGGCCGACCAGCACCAGGAACTCCCCGTCGGCGACGTCGAGGTCCAGCCCGCTGACCGACGGCGCGGACGCCCCCGGATAGGTCAAGGTGGCGTGGTCGTAGGTGATGGCGGCCATGAGGTTCCTCTGATCGTCCCTTCTGCGCCGGTGCAGATCGCCCCACTGTGACACGTCGGCCGCCGCCGGGACCACGGGGCACCGGCGTGGCAACCCGTCCGGGGCACGCGGGCACCGTCACCGTCTCCCGACCTGCACCGATTCCGGAACGACCCGTCCGGATGAGCCAGTGGTGCCGTTGCATAACGGTTTCAACACTGTTGCGCGAAACCGACCGCTCGGCCGCTTATCGTCCCCGGGCGAACACGGCGACCGGCACGGGATGCCGGTCCGTCCGCGTGCGAGGAAGCAGGGCGGCGAGGACGCCGCAGCAACCGAAGGGAAACACATGACGATGCGCGCGAGAGGCCGGCGCTCCACGGCGCTGGCCGGTGGCCTGGGTGTGGCGCTGGTGCTCGCCGGCTGCGGTGCCAGCGAGACCAGCAGCGGCGAGGGGGGGACCACCGACGCCTCCGAGCTGAGCATCGACTGCGCCCCCTACGAGGAGTTCGGCGACCTGGAGGGCGAGACGGTCAGCGTCTACACCTCGATCGTCGACCCCGAGGACCAGCCGCACATCGACTCCTACGTGCCGTTCGAGGAGTGCACCGGCGTCGACGTCCAGTACGAGGGCTCGCGCGAGTTCGAGGCCCAGCTGGTCGTCCGCGTCCAGAGCGGCAACGCCCCCGACATCGCCTTCGTGCCGCAGCCGGGCCTGCTGGCCAACCTGGTCGCCCAGGGCGCCGTCGTCCCCGCGCCGGCCCAGACCGAGGCCAACGTCGACGAGTACTGGGACGAGAGCTGGAAGAACTACGGCTCGGTGGACGGCGAGTTCTACGCCGCCCCGCTCGGCGCCAACGCCAAGTCCTTCGTCTGGTACTCGCCGTCGGCCTTCGAGGAGGCCGGCTACGAGGTGCCGCAGACCTGGGACGAGATGATCGCCCTGTCCGACCAGATCGCCGAGTCCGGCGCCAAGCCGTGGTGTGCGGGCATCGGCTCCGGTGACGCCACCGGCTGGCCGGCCACCGACTGGCTCGAGGACGTCGTCCTGCGCTCGGCCGGCCCCGACGTCTACGACCAGTGGGTCAACCACCAGATCCCGTTCAACGACCCGCAGATCGCCGAGGCGCTCGACACGGTCGGCGGCGTCCTGAAGAACCCCGACTACGTCAACGGCGGCCTGGGCGAGGTGCAGTCCATCGCGACCACCGAGTTCACCGACGCGGGCCTGCCCATCCTCGACGGCAGCTGCTTCATGCACCGCCAGGCGTCCTTCTACCAGGCCAACTGGCCGGAGGGCACCGACATCTCCGAGGACGGCGACATCTTCGCCTTCCCGCTGCCGCCCATCGAGGGCGACACGGCGCCGGTCCTCGGCGGCGGTGAGTTCACCGCGGCCTTCAACGACGAGCCGGCCACCCAGGCGTTCCAGACCTACCTCTCCTCGCCGGAATGGGCCAACATCAAGGCCCAGGTCTCCGGCCCGGGCTGGGTCAGCGCCAACACCGGCCTCGACGTCGAGAACCTGACCTCGCCGATCGACCAGCTGGCCGCCGAGCAGTTCCAGGACCCGAACGCGGTCTTCCGGTTCGACGGTTCGGACCTGATGCCGGGTGAGGTCGGCGCCGGTGCGCTGTGGACCGAGCTGACCAACTGGATCGCGAACGACAAGCCGACCCAGCAGGTCCTCACCGACGTCGAGAACGCCTGGCCGACGTCCTGATCACCGCGGTCCCGGTCAGCCACCCCGGCTGACCGGGACCGTCCGTCCCACCACCCTGGAGGCCGGGGGGAGCGTGGCGCCACCGCACCTGCGGCGGCGCCGCGGTCCTCCCGGCGTTCCGTTGCCGAGAGAAGGTCGTCAGCGGTGCAGTGGTTCCTCGACGCGAGCACCACGGGGCACAAGTTCGCCCTGATGGTGTTCGCCATCCTCCTGTTCGCGGCCGTGATGGGTCTGATCCTGTTCGCGGTCGACCGGCCCAAGCGGGTCCCCACCTGGGTCGTGGCGGCCGGCTTCGTCGGCCCGACGCTGCTCCTGCTGGGCGTCGGCCTGGTCTACCCCGCCGTCGAGACCGTCCGGGGCTCGTTCTACAACCGGGACGGCTCGCAGTTCGTCGGCCTGGACAACTACGCCACGGTGTTCTCCGAGGACAACTTCCAGCGGGTCCTGCTGAACACGTTCCTGTGGGTGGTCCTGGTCCCGCTGCTGACCACCGGCCTCGGCCTGGTCTACGCCTACCTCGTCGACCGCACGCGCTTCGAGAAGCTGGCCAAGGCGCTGGTCTTCCTCCCACTGGCGATCTCGATGGTCGGCGCGAGCGTGATCTGGAAGTTCGTCTACGAGTACCGCCCCGACCAGCCGGGCGTGCGCCAGATCGGCCTGCTCAACCAGCTGCTGGTGCTCATCGGCATCGAGCCGCAGCAGTTCCTGCTGAACTGGCCGTCGAACACCTTCTACCTGATCGTCGTCATGATCTGGATCCAGGCCGGCTTCGCCATGACCGTGCTGTCGGCGGCCATCAAGGCCATCCCCGACGACGTCGTGGAGGCCGCCCGGCTCGACGGCGTGGGCGGCGTGCAGATGTTCCGCTACGTGACGGTGCCGAGCATCCGCCCGGCGCTGGTCGTCGTCCTGACCACGGTGGCCATCACCACGCTGAAGGTGTTCGACGTCGTCCGCACCATGACCGGTGGCCAGTTCGGCACCAGCGTGGTGGCGAACGAGTTCTACACGCAGGCCTTCCGGCAGTTCAACTTCGGTCTCGGTGCGGCGCTCGCGGTGCTGCTGTTCGTCCTGGTCATCCCGATCATCGCCTACAACGTCCGCCAGCTGCGTCTCGCCGAGGAGATCCGATGACCACGACCACGCCGGTCATGGCGCCCGTCCCCCCGGACGAGCGCCGGCTGACCCGGACCGAGCGCCGGGCGGTGGCGGCCAAGAACAAGCTCAGCTCCCCGGCCGCGTCCATCATCGCGCTGGTCATCGCGGTGCTCTGGACGGTGCCGACGCTCGGCCTGCTCATCACCTCCTTCCGGCCCGAGCTCGACATCCGCCGCTCGGGCTGGTGGACGGTCTTCAGCGACCCGCAGTTCACCCTCGACAACTACAACGAGGTGCTCTACGGCGGCGCGACGAACTTCGCGGCACTGTTCGTCAACTCGCTGGTCATCACCCTGCCGGCGGTGGTCATCCCGATCTCGCTGGCACTGCTGGCCGCGTACGCGTTCGCCTGGATCAAGTTCCCCGGCCGCAACATCCTGTTCGTCGCGGTGTTCGCGCTGCAGGTGGTCCCGATCCAGGTGACGCTCATCCCGCTGCTGAGCCTGTACGTCGACACCGGGCTGGCCGGGTCCTTCTGGACCATCTGGCTGTCGCACTCGATCTTCGCGCTGCCGCTGGCGATCTTCCTCCTGCACAACTTCATGAAGGAGATCCCCGCGTCGCTGGTGGAGGCCGCCCGCATGGACGGCGCCGGTCACGTGAAGATCTTCTTCCAGGTGCTGCTGCCGCTGCTCACGCCGGCGATCGCGGCGTTCAGCGTCTTCCAGTTCCTGTGGGTGTGGAACGACCTGCTGGTCGCGCTCACCTTCGCCGGCGGCGCCCCCGACGTCGTCCCGCTCACCGTCCGGGTGGCCGAGCTCGCCGGCACCCGCGGGTCGGACTGGTTCCTGCTGGCCGCGGGTGCCTTCGTGTCCATGGTGCTGCCGCTCATCGTCTTCCTGGGCCTGCAGCGCTACTTCGTCCGCGGTCTGCTGGCCGGCAGCGTCAAGGGCTGAGCGCCGGCCCGGCACAGGGCGCACACACGAGAGAGGCCCCCGGACCTGGTCCGGGGGCCTCTCTCGTCGTCTCGGGCGGTGTGCGCGCCCCTCAGGCGGGCGCGTGCTGCGTCTGCCGGCTGGCCGACGACGGCTCGGCCGAGCCGCGACTGTCGAGGTCGCGCAGGTGCGACTCCAGGTAGGAGCGGAACCGCGTGCGGTACTCGCGCTCGAAGGTGCGCAGCTCCTCGATCTTGCGCTCGAGGTTGGTGCGCTTCTCCTCCAGGCCGCCCATGACCTCGCGGTGCCGGCGCTCGGCGTCCTGGTCGAGGGCCGCGGCCTTGGCGCGGGCCTCGCGCTCCATCGTGTCGGCGCGGGTGCGGGCGTCGTTGACCATCGACTCCGCGCGGGCGCGGGCGTCGTTGACCATCTGCTCGCTCTTGGACCGGGCGTCGGACAGCAGCCGGTCGCTGGTGGCCTTGGCGCTGGAGACCATCTGGTCGGCCTGCGCCTTGGCCTCGTTGACGTAGCGGTCAGCCGTCTCCGAGGCCAGCGCCAGCATCCGGGAGGCCCGCGCGGTGTCGTCCTCGCGCGCGACCGGCTGGGGCGGCGGCGCGGGCGCCGGCGGCGGCTCGGGTGCGGCGGCCTGGGCGGCGACCCGGCCGGTGCTCGACCCCGAGCGCAGCTCGTTGTTCTCCTCGATCAGCCGGGCGAGCTCGGCCTCCACCACGTCGAGGAACGCGTCCACCTCGTCCTCGTCGTAGCCACGCTTCCCGATCGGCGGCTTCTTGAAGACGACGTTGTGCACGTCGGCTGGCGTGAGTGGCAAGGGGCTCACCTCGGGTCGGACGGCGGGGACGGGGACGGTCGATCACGCGCGGGCCGCGTGAGCGGTGGTCAGGCGGTGAGGGCGAGACCGGTCGTGATGTTCCGCAGGATGTACACGGCGATCAATAAGACCATGAACGCGAGGTCGAGGCGGATGGACCCCAGGTTCAGCGGTGGGATCACCTTCCGGATGGCCTTGAGCGGCGGGTCGGTGGTCGCGTAGACGACCTCGAGACCCGCGGCCACGAAGCCCGACGGGCGCCAGCTGCGCGCCAGGACCATCACCCAGTCCACGACGAAGCGCGCGAACAGCAGGATCAGGAAGACGAGCAGGATCGACGAGACGATCTGCCAGAAGAGAGCCACTGTCCTCGCTCGTCCCGGGGCACGCGCGGTGCCGTGTGTCTGCCAGCGCCCCGGCCGACGACCTCAGGACTGGGCGAAGAACCCGCCCTCGCGGATCCGGGCCTTGTCCTCGGCCGTCACGTCGACGTCCCTGGGGCTGAGCAGGAACACCTTGGCCGTGACGGGCTCGATGCTACCGCGCAGGCCGAAGATCAGTCCCGCTGCGAAGTCCACGAGCCTGCGCGCGTCGGCGTGGTCGAGGTCGGTGAGGTTCATGATGACCGGGCTGCCCTCGCGGAAGGCCTCCCCGATGGCCCGCGCCTCGTTGTAGGTCTTGGGGCTCAGCGTGGTGATCCGGTAGGGCTGCGGGGCGGGGGCCGGCTCGGCGGCCGCGACCGGCTCGCGGGCGGCCAGCCCGGCGGCCGCGGCGGCGCCGCCCGCTCCCCCGGCGGTGCCGGCGCCCGCGCCGACGCTGCCCAGGCGCGGGGCGGGGGTGCCGGCCGACGCCGGCACCCGGGACTCACCGGCGGACCCCTGCGCCGGCACCGGCCCCGAGGACGCCACCGGGGTGGCCAGGCCCAGCCGGGTCGCGCCGCGGCGCGGCAGCGCCGGCTCCGGGTCGGCGTCGTCGTCGCGCGCGTCGAGGCCGCGCGGGTCGAGGCCGCGCGGGTCGAGGCCACGGGGCTCGGGGCCGCGCGGCTCGGCGCGCTCGTCGAAGCGCTCGTCGTCGTAGCGGCGGTCGTAGCGCTCGTCGTAGCCGGGGTCGCCGGTCAGCGAGTCGTAGCCGCCGTAGCCGGCCCCGGCGCGCCCCTCGGAGGCGTAGCGGTCGTCGGCGCGCTCGTCGAAACGGCCCTCGAAGCGGCCGGCGCGGCGCTCGTCGTAGCGCCCGTCGTCGTAGCGCTCGTCGTAGCGGCCGTCGTCGTACCGGTCGTGGTGATCGGCCTGGCGGGCGTCGTAGCGCCCGTAGGCGCGGGCGTCGTCGTCCTCGACGAGTCCGAGGTAGATGCCCATCTTCCGCATGGCCCCGGCCATCAGACCTCCTCCGGGGACCCGGGTGGGACCCCTGTGACTCGTGTGACTCGGGGCGAGGGTAGGGGCCGGGAGCCGAAGAGCGCGGTTCCGACACGCACCAGCGTGGCGCCCGCCGCGACGGCCTCCTCGAGGTCGGCGCTCATGCCGGCGGACAGCTCGGCGGCGTCGGGGTGGTCGGCCCGCACGCGGGCGGCCAGCGCGGCCAGCCGGGCGAAGGCCGGCCCGGGCTCCTCGTCGCGCGGGGCGACGGCCATCAGTCCGCGCAGCCGCAGTCCGGGCAGCCCCGCGACGGCGTCGGCCAGCGCCGGGACGTCGTCGGGCGCCGCGCCGCCGCGCTCGGCGAGCTCACCGGCGGCCCCGCCGAGGTCGACCTGCACGAACGCCTCGACCGGCCGGCCGGCCTCCTCCCCCGCCCGCGCCAGCGCCCTGGCCAGCGGCAGCCGGTCGAGGGAGTGGACGACGGCGCCGGTGCGGGCCACCGCGGCGGCCTTGTTGCGCTGCAGCTGGCCGACGAAGTGCCACTGCAGCGGCAGGTCGGCGAGCTCGGCGGCCTTGGCGGTGAGCTCCTGGGCGCGGTTCTCGCCGAACGCCGTCTGGCCCAGGGCCGCCAGGGCGCGGACGTCGTCGGCCGGGAAGGTCTTGCTGACCGCCAGCAGCGCCACCGAGGAGGAGTCGCGGCCGGCGGCGCGGGCGGCGTCGGCGATGCGCCGGCGGACGGCGGCCAGGCGGTCGGCCGGGGAGGTCATGCGCCGATCCTCCCGGATCGGGCCCGTGCACTTCCCCGGAAGTGCACGCGAGGGGTCCTGCGTCAGGACAGCCAGGTGACGCCGGCCTGCCGTCCGGTGACGCCGTCGCGGCGGTGGCTGAACAGCCGCCGGTCCTCGACGGTGCAGCGCGGGTCGTGCACCACCTGGGCCACACCGGCGCGGGTCATCAGCTCGTCGAGCCCGGCGCGCAGGTCCAGTCCCGGGGTGCCCCGCCGGGTCCGGACGACGGCCGCCGGCGCGACCCGGGCCACCTCGGCCTGCATCGCCCGCGGCACCTCGTAGCAGGCGCCGCAGACGGCCGGGCCGAGCAGCGCGGTGGTGTCGGCCGGGCGGCTGCCGAGCCGGACCATGGCGGCCAGCGTCGAGGGGACCACCCCCTGCCGCACGCCCTCGCGGCCGGCGTGGACGGCGGCGACCACCCCGGCGACCGGGTCGGCCAGGAGCACGGGGACGCAGTCGGCGACGAGCACGCACAGCACGAGACCGGGCGTGCGGGTGACCAGCGCGTCGGTGGCCGGCAGCGGGGCCTCGACCGGTCCGTCGACGACGGCGACGCCGGTGCCGTGGACCTGGTCCATCCACACCAGCCGCTCCCCGGCCACACCGAGCTCGCGGGCGAGGCGCTCGCGGTTGGCCGCGACGTCGACCGGGTCGTCACCGACGTGGGCCCCGAGGTTGAACGCGTCGTAGGGCGGGCGCGAGCGCCCGCCCCGCCGGTCGGTGACCACCCGTCGAGGGCGCACCGCCGACGGACGAAGGACCCCCTCGCCCCCCACCGCTCGCACGCTCGCGGCGGGCCCCTGCGAGGGGGCCGGAGAGCGAGGGGTCTCCGTCATTGGCGGAGGAAGTCCGGGATGTCGAGCTCCTCCTCGAAGTCCTCGTTGCCCAGCGGCCGGCGGCCGGCGGCGCCGGACGCGGCCCCGTTGACCGGCGGCAGCGGCGGGACGGTGATGCCGCCGCCGGGCGGGGTCGCGCGGGACACCGGTGACGGCGCCGGGGCGACCGGGGCCGGCGGCACCGACCCGACCAGCCGCTCTCCCGTGGCCCGCGGCAGGCCCGCCGGCGGCGCCGGGGCGACCGGCGGGGACGGCAGCCGCCCCGGGGCGGTCGTGGGCCCGGCGGACGGGACGGCGGCGACCGCGCCGTCCTTGCGCGAGGACGGGCGCCCACCGTCGAACCCGGCGGCGATGACGGTCACGCGGACCTCGTCGCCCAGGGCGTCGTCGATGACCGCACCGAAGATGATGTTGGCGTCGGCGTGGGCCGCGTCGGACACCAGCGAGGCGGCCTCGTTGATCTCGAACAGCCCCAGGTCCGAGCCGCCGGAGATCGACAGCAGGACGCCGTGGGCGCCCTCCATCGAGGCCTCCAGCAGCGGGCTGGCGATCGCCTGCTCGGCGGCGAGCAGCGCGCGGTTGTCCCCGCGGGCGCTGCCGATGCCCATGAGGGCGGAGCCGGCGCCGGACATGACCGACTTGACGTCGGCGAAGTCGAGGTTGATCAGGCCGGGGGTGGTGATCAGGTCGGTGATGCCCTGGACACCGGAGAGCAGCACCTGGTCGGCGGTGCGGAAGGCGTCCATCACGCTGACGTTGCGGTCACCGAGCTGCAGCAGCCGGTCGTTGGGGATGACGATGAGCGTGTCGCACTCGTTGCGCAGCTCCTCGATCCCCGACTCGGCCTGCACGGCGCGCCGCTTGCCCTCGAAGGAGAACGGGCGGGTGACCACGCCGATGGTGAGCGCGCCGAGCTTGCGGGCGATCGAGGCCACGACCGGCGCGCCGCCGGTGCCGGTGCCACCGCCCTCGCCGGCGGTCACGAAGACCATGTCGGCGCCCTTGAGCACCTCCTCGATCTCCTCGCGGTGGTCCTCGGCCGCCTGGCGGCCGACGTCGGGCTGCGCGCCGGCGCCGAGGCCGCGGGTGAGCTCCCGGCCGACGTCGAGCTTGACGTCGGCGTCGCTCATCAACAGCGCCTGGGCGTCGGTGTTGATGGCGATGAACTCCACCCCCTTCAGACCGACCTCGATCATCCGGTTCACTGCGTTCACGCCGCCGCCGCCGATGCCGACGACCTTGATGACCGCGAGGTAGTTGTGCGGAGGTGTCATGTGGGGCTCCCGACCTCGACCCTCATCCTCAAGTGGAGACTTAGCGTTATGTCAACTGGGTCGACGCGGACGAAGTTAGGTGGGCCCTGTCGGCACCATCAAGCACCCTCCTCGGACCGGCGTGTCGCGACACCCGCATCTCACGGTTCTCCGGCGACCCGCTGGTCACATCTGCACCACCGACCGTGACGACCCGCGGCCGGCGATCCCTCATCCCGGGGTCGAGACCGTGAGCACCAGCACCGGTGGACGGATTCGGTCCCGATGTCGTGTCGGGCGTGTCGCAGGAGCGGGCGTGTCGGCGGCGCGCCGGTCGATCAGCGGTCCGCACGCGGCCACGCACGCACGGCAACGGGATGGAACGGCCCTCCTGCAGGGTCCCGCCTCGAGCGGAGCGAGGGGTGGGGGGGGCAGGAGGGTCCTTCGTCATCGGAGGACGACGGCGTCCGGCGCGCTGACGTCGATGGTCGTGGCCGGCTCGAGGGCGCCGGCGGCGAGCTGGTCGAGCAGGGCCACCAGCGCGGCGGCGCGCCGGTCGTCGTCGGCGTCGTCACCGGTGCCGCCCCACACGACGGTGGTGCCGTCGGTGAGCGTGAGCGTCACGTCGTCGGCGGAGGGGGCCGTCGCCCGGGCGACCTGCTGCCGGACCGCGGTGGGCAGCGCGCCGAGCGCGTCGAGGCCGGCTCGGGTGGCGGCGTCGTCGGGCCCGGGGTCGGCGACGTCGAGCGGCACCACCCCGGCCGGCGCCTCGCCGGTGACGGTGTCGAACAGCACGCCGGAGGCGTCGACCAGCGAGCGGGTGCCGCCGTCCTCGACGACGGCGACCGGCCGCCGCTCGGCCACGGTGACCACGACGCTGCCCGGCCAGCCGCGGGCGACCTGCACCGAGGCGACCTGCGGCAGGCGGGCGACCCGCGCCTCGGCCGCCTCGACGTCGACCCGCAGCAGCGGCGTCCCCTCGGCCACCCCGGCGGCGGTGCGCACCTGCTCGGCGGTCAGCGTGGTGGCGCCGTCGACGCGGACCCCGCGCACCGCCAGCAGCGGGCTGACCCACAGCGCCCACCAGGCCAGCGCCAGGACCAGCAGGGTCGCCGCGGCGCCGACCAGGCGGCGCCGGCGCCGGTCGCGCGGGGTGTCCCGGCGCCGCCGGCGGGCGGGCCGGGCGACCTCGACCGGCGTCCCGCGCTCGCGGTCGGCGGTGGTGAGGCCGGCGCGGCTCACCGGACGGCGTCCCCGCCGCCCGGGCCGGCCAGCGCGGCCAGCACCTCCGGGCCGACCATGGAGACGTTGCCGGCCCCCATGGTGATGACCAGGTCCCCGGGCCGGGCCCGGGCGGCCAGGGCCGGGGCGGCAGCCGACCACGAGGGCTCGAAGTGCACCCGCTCGGGCGGCAGCGGGACGGCGTCGGCGACCATCGCGCCGGTGACGCCGGGCACCGGGTCCTCGCGGGCGCCGTAGACGTCCATGACCACGACCTCGTCGGCCAGCCCCAGCGCCTCGCCGAAGGCCGCCGCGAACTCGCGGGTCCGGCTGTAGAGGTGTGGCTGGAAGGCCACCACCACCCGGCCCTCCCCCGCCACCGCGCGCGCGGCCCGCAGCTGCGCGGTGACCTCGGTCGGGTGGTGGGCGTAGTCGTCGTAGACCCGGACGCCGGCGGCGGTGCCCTTGAGCTCGAAGCGGCGGTGCACCCCGCCGAAGCGCTCGAGCCCGGCGACCAGCCCGTCGGCGGGCAGCCCCAGCTCCAGGCCGGCCAGCAGCGCCGCGGCGCTGTTGCGGGCCATGTGCTCCCCGGGCACCCGGATGCGCACCCGGCCGAGCACGGCGCCGTCGAGCACGGCGGTCCAGGCGGTGGCGTCGGGGCCGACGTCGAGGTCCACGATCCGCAGGTCGGCGTCCTCGGCGGTGCCGTAGGTGCGCAGCCGCGCCGGGGTGGGCACGCCGCGCAGCCGGGCCGAGCCCGGGTCGTCGGCGCAGACGACGACGAAGCCGTCGGGGTGGACGGTGCCGAGGAAACGGTCGAAGGCGGCCTCGACGGCGGCGAGGTCGCCGTAGTTGTCCAGGTGGTCGGCCTCGACGTTGGTGACGATCGCCCCGTACGGCGCGAGCAGCAGGAAGGAGCGGTCGCTCTCGTCGGCCTCGGCGACGAAGACGTCGCCCTCCCCCGCGTGCGCGTTGCTGCCGGACTCGTTGAGGGTGCCGCCGATGGCGAAGGAGGCGTCGACGCCGCAGGCCTGCACCGCGACGGTGAGCATCGAGGTGGTCGAGGTCTTGCCGTGCGTGCCGGCGACGGCGACGCTGCGCCGCCCGGACATCACCGCGGCCAGCGCGACGGCGCGGGGCAGCACGGTCAGCCCGCGCGCGCGGGCGGCGGCCAGCTCCGGGTTGTCCTCGCGGATGGCCGAGGAGACGACGACGGAGTCGGCGTCGCCGAGGTGGGCGGCGTCGTGGCCGGTCTCGACCCGGGCGCCGAGGGCCCGCAGCGCGAGCAGCGTCGGGGTCTCGCGGCGGTCGCTGCCGGAGACGCGCACCCCGCGGGCGAGCAGGATCCGCGCGATGCCGCTCATGCCGGCGCCCCCGATGCCGATGAAGTGCACCGCGCCGAGGTCGGCCGGTGAGGGCACCGGGCCGGTCCAGGCGGTGGTCGCGTCAGCGGTCACCGGTCGCCACCTCCAGCACGATGTCGGCCAGCCGCTCGTCGGCGTCGGGGACCCCGGCCGCGGCGGCGTGGGCGGCGTACCCGGCCAGCGCCGCGGGGTCGGTGAGCAGCGGCACCACGGTGGCCTCGATCCAGGCGGGTGAGAGGTCGGCGTCGTCGACGAGCAGCCCGCCGCCGGCCTCGACGACCGGCAGCGCGTTGCGCCGCTGCTCGCCGTTGCCGATGGGCAGCGGCACGAACGCCGCCGGCAGCCCCACCGCCGAGAGCTCGGCGACGGTGACCGCCCCCGAGCGGCAGAGCGCGAGGTCGGCGGCGGCGTAGGCGAGGTCCATCCGCTCCAGGTAGTCGACGACGACGTAGGGCGCCGACCCGGCCGGCCGCGGCGGCACCGTGACGTCGGTGTTCTTGGGCCCGCGGGCGTGCAGCACCTGGATGCCGGCGGCGGTGAGCGCGTCGGCCGCCGCGACCGCGGCGCGGTTGAGCGAGGCCGCGCCCTGCGACCCGCCGAAGACCAGCAGCGTCGGGCGGTCGGCGTCGAGACCGAACTGCGCGCGCGCCTCGGGCCGGGTGGCGGCGCGGTCGAGGCTGGTGATCGCCGAGCGCAGCGGCATGCCGACGTGCTCGCCGCGGTGCAGCGGCGTCCCGGGCACGGTGACCGCGACCCGGGCGGCCACCCGGGCGCCGACCCGGTTGGCCAGGCCCGGCAGCGCGTTCTGCTCGTGCACGACCACCGGCACGCCGGCGCGCCTCGCGGCGAGGTAGGCCGGCAGCGCGACGTACCCGCCGAACCCGACGACGACGTCGGCGGCGAGCTCGGTGAGCAGGCCGCGGGTCTCGGCGACGGCGCGGCGCACCCGGCCGGGCACCCGCAGCAGGTCGAGGGTGGGCCTGCGCGGCAGCGGGACCGGCGGGATCAGCCGCAGGTCGTAGCCGCGGGCGGGGACCAGCCGGGTCTCCATGCCGCGGGCGGTGCCCAGGCAGGTGATCCGCAGCGCGGGGTCGCGACGCCGCAGCGCGTCGGCCAGCGCCAGCATCGGCTCGATGTGGCCGCCGGTGCCGCCGCCGGCGAGGACGACGCTCCCCGGGCGGCCTCCCGGGCGGGCGGCCGGGCCGGTCACCGGGACCGTCCCGGGCGGTCGGCCAGGCCCCGCCGGTCGCGGTCGGGGCGGCGGGCGGCCGGCGGCGGCACGCGGCGGGCGGTGCCGCGGTCCTCGGCGGGCCGCCGCAGGGGGTGGGCACCGACCGGCCGGCGCGGGGCCGGGCGGGCCGGCTCCGGCTCGGGCCGGGGGCGGCGCTGGCGGACCGGGTCGACGGCGAGCTCGGGCACCGGCAGCAACCAGCGGGCCAGCCGGCCGCGGTCGCGGCTGCGGGCGTACTCGATGGCCGCGGGCTCGGATCGGGCGAAGCGGATGAGGATCCCCACGATGAACAGGGTGAGCACCAGCGAGGTGCCACCGGCGGAGACCAGCGGCAGGGTGACCCCGGTGACCGGGAGGACGCCCACCACGTAGCCCATGTTCATGGCCGCCTGGCCGACCAGCCAGACGGTGATCGCCACGCTGGCCAGCGACACGAAGCGGTCGGCGGTCCGGCGGGCGATGCGGAAGCCGGCGTAGGCCAGCACCGCGTAGAGCGTGACGACGACCAGGCAGCCGAGGAAGCCGAGCTCCTCGCCGATGATCGCGAAGATGTAGTCCGACTCGGCCTCCGGCAGCAGGTTCCACTTCATCGCGCTGTTGCCCAGGCCCACCCCCCACAGCCCGCCGTTGGCCAGCGCGTAGAACCCGCGGACGGCCTGGAAGCCGGTGTCGCTGGGGTCGTCGAAGGGGTGCAGGAAGGAGGTGACCCGCTCCAGGCGGTACTCCGAGGTCGCGATCATGGCGTAACCGAGGGTGGCGCCGGCGGCGATGCCGATCCCCCACAGCCGCCCGGGCAGGCCGCCGGCCCACAGCAGCCCGCCCACCACGAGCAGCAGGCTGACCACCGCGCCGAAGTCGGGCTCGAGCATGAGCAGGCCGCAGAGCAGGACGAAGACCGGCAGCAGGGGCACCAGCAGCGTGCGGACCGTCAGGTGGCGGCCGCGCAGGGCGAGCACGTGCGCACCCCACAGGGCGACGACGAGCTTGGACAGCTCCGAGGGCTGGAAGTCGGTGAAGCCGAGGCTGATCCAGGCGCGCGAGCCGTTGTACTCGACCCCCACGCCCGGGACGAGCACCGCGACCAGCAGCACGGCGACGGCGACCAGCGCGACCGGCGACCAGCGGCGGACCAGCCCGGCGGGCAGCCGCACCGCGACGCCGAGCGCGGCCAGGCCCAGGGCGGCGAAGACGAGCTGGTCGACGCCGGGGCGCCAGGCGGGCTGGTCGTCGAGCGCGGCCTCGATGGCGGAGGCGGAGAAGACCATGACCAGCCCGATGGCCAGCAGCAGCCCGGCGGCGCCGATGACGAGGTGGCAGCTGACCATCGGCCCCTCGAGCCAGGCCGGGCCGCGCAGCCGCCGCAGGGGCGCCGCCGGGGACGTCCGGCGGGGCGTGCGCCGGGCGCGGGTGGACTCGCTGCGGCCGTCCATCCGGTCATCGTCGCCGAGCCGCGCGCGCGGCCCCGGCAGGGGCCGGGCGTGTCGTGACGGTCGGCGCGGTGAGGTGCTGGAACGGCCCCCTCGCAGACGAAGGACCCCCGTGCCCCCCACCGCTCGCAGGCTCGCGGCGGGCCCCTGCACGAGGGCCGAGGTGCCGGGGGCGAGGGGGTCCTCCATCACAACCCGGTGAGCGACAGCCAGTCGGCGTAGAACAGCCCCAGGCCGAAGGCCACGGCCATCCCGGTGACCAGCCAGAACCGCACGATGACGGTGTTCTCCGCCCACCCGGCGAGCTCGAAGTGGTGGTGCAGCGGGGCCATCCGGAACACCCGCCGGCGGGTGGCGCGGAAGAAGGCGACCTGGATGACCACCGACAGCGTCACCGCGACGAACAGCCCGCCGAGGACGATGAGCAGCAGCTCGGTGCGGGTGACGATGGCGATGCCGGACATGAGCCCGCCGAGGGCCAGCGAGCCGGTGTCGCCCATGAAGATCCGCGCCGGGCTGGTGTTCCACCACAGGAAGCCCAGGCAGGCGCCCAGCGCCGCGGCGGCCACCAGCGTGACGTCGAGCGGGTCGCGCACCTGGTAGCAGCCGTCGACGGCGGCGGTGGCGCAGTCGTGGGTGAACTGCCAGAAGCTCATGACGACGTAAGCGCCGAACACCATGGCCGAGCACCCGGCCGCCAGCCCGTCGAGGCCGTCGGTGAGGTTGACCGCGTTGGAGAACCCGGCGATGAACAGGTAGGCCAGCACCACGAAGCCGAGGGCGCTGACGTACAGCGGCTCGATGTCGCGGACGTAGGAGACGAACTCCGACGCCGGCGTCACCCCGGCCTCGTCGGGGAAGTTCAGCGCCAGGACGGCGAAGGTGAGCCCCACGACGAGCTGCCCGACCAGCTTGGCGGTCTTGTTGAGACCCAGGCTGCGCCGGTGGCGGATCTTGAGGTAGTCGTCGAGGAAGCCGACGGTGCCGAGCCCCACCATGAGGAACAGCAGCAGCAGGCCGGTGGCGGTGACCCCGCGGCCGGGCTGGCCGATGAGGAAGAGGTGGGCGATCAGGTAGCCGCCGACGGTGGCCCCGACGATGACGGTGCCGCCCATGGTGGGCGTGCCCTTCTTCGACAGGTGCGACTCGGGGCCGTCGTCGCGGATCTCCTGCCCGAAGCCGCGCCGCCGGAAGGCGCGCACGGCCAGCGGCGTGGCGAGGATGGAGACGACCAGCCCGAACGCCGCGGCGATGAGGACGGACTTCACGCGCCTGCCCCGGCGCTCAGCAGGCCCTCGGCCAGGACCTCGAGCCCGTTGGACCGGCTGGCCTTCACCAGCACGACGTCACCGGGCACGAGCACCTCCGAGAGCAGGTCGAGGGCGGCCGCCCGGTCGGGCACGGACACGGCGCGCGTCCCGGCACCGGTCCCGCTGCCCTCCGCCGAGCGGGCACCGGCGGCCGTGGCACCCGTCACCATCCCTACCGCACCGGGTCCGACGGCGACGAGCAGGTCGACCCCCGCGGCGACCGCGTCGCGGCCGAGCCGCTCGTGCTCGGCGACGGCGTCGTCGCCGAGCTCGGCCATCCCGCCGAGGACGGCGACCCGCCGGCCTGCCGGCAGCCCGGCGAGGGCGGCCAGCGCCGCGCGCATCGACTCGGGGTTGGCGTTGTAGGCGTCGTTGACCACGGTCACGCCGTCGGCGCGGCGGGTGACCTCCATGCGCCAGCGACTGCGCGGCTGCGCCTGCGACAGCGCGGTGGCGACGGCGGCGGGGGTCATCCCGGCGGCGAGCGCGGCGGCCGCGGCCGACAGCGCGTTGGCCACCTGGTGCTCGCCGACCACCTGCAGCGCCACCGGGTGCGCCTCGCCGCCGGCGACGAGGGTGAAGCGGGCGCGGGCGGTGTCGTCGAGGACGACGTCGGTGGCGCGGACGTCGGCGCCGGCGGCGCGCCCGGTGGTGACCACCCGGGCGCGGGTGCGCGGCGCCATCCCGAGCACGCGGGCGTCGTCGGCGTTGAGGACGGCGGTGCCGGTCTCCGGCAGCGCCTCCACCAGCTCGCCCTTGGCCACCGCGATGGCGTCGGCGGACCCGAACTCGCCGAGGTGGGCCGAGCCGACGTTGAGCACCACCCCGACGTCGGGTCGGGCGAGCGTGCACAGCCGCGCGATGTGGCCGATCCCGCGGGCGCCCATCTCCAGCACCAGGTAGCGGGTGTCCTCGCCGGCCGAGAGCACGGTGAGGGGCATGCCGATGTCGTTGTTGTAGGAGCCGGGCGGGCTGACGGTGGGACCGGCGGCGGCCAGCACCTGGCCGAGCAGGTCCTTGGTGGAGGTCTTGCCCGAGGAGCCGGTGATGCCGACGGTCAGCAGGCCGCCGGCGGCGAGCCGGGTGTGCACCAGCGCGGCGAGCCGGCCGAGCGCGACCACGGTGTCGTCGACGACGAGGGCCGGCAGCGGGCCGCCGGGGCGGGTGGTCAGCGCGGCGACGGCGCCGGCGGCCGCGGCGGCGTCGAGGAAGTCGTGCCCGTCGACGCGCTCGCCGGCGACGGCGACGAACAGGTCGCCGGCGGAGACGCTGCGGGAGTCGAGCGTCACGCCGGTGACGGTGACGTCACCGGCGCCGGGCGGCACGGCCGCGCCGACGGCCCGCGCGACCTCGGCGAGGGAGAGGGCGATCACCGGGAAGCCGCCCCGGCGGGGGCCGACGCTCCCGGCTGCCGGGTGGCGAGCACCTCGCGCAGCACGGCGCGGTCGTCGAACGGCGTCACGGTGCCGGCGACCTCCTGTCCCGACTCGTGTCCCTTGCCGGCGACCAGCACCGTGTCCCCGGGACGGGCCAGGGCGACGGCGCGGGCGATGGCCGCCCGCCGGTCGCCGACCTCCTCGACGGCGGCGCGGCGCCCGGCCGGCACCCCGGCCAGCACGGCGGCGCGGATGGCGGCGGGGTCCTCCGAGCGCGGGTTGTCGTCGGTGACCACGACCAGGTCGCTGCCCAGCGCCGCCGCCGCGCCCATCGCCGGGCGCTTGCCCTGGTCGCGGTCGCCGCCACAGCCGAGCACGGTGATCAGCCTGCCCCGGGTGGCGGCGCGCAGCGCGGCGAGCGCGGTGGCCACGGCGTCGGGGGTGTGGGCGTAGTCGACGACGGCGGTGAACGGCTGGCCGGCGTCGACGGGCTCCATGCGGCCGGGGACGACGGTGGCCGCCACGCCCGCGAGCGCCTGCGGCACCGGGACGCCGACGGCGTCGAGCAGGGCGACGGCGAGGACGGCGTTGGTGACGTTGAACCGGCCGGGCAGCCGCACGCTCGCCGGCCAGGAGCGGCCGGGGCCGGTGAGGGTGAAGGTGGAGCCGCCGTCGGGCGCGGTCGCGACGTCGGTGGCGGTCCAGGTGGCGGGGGCGCCGTCGGCGGAGACGGTGACCGCCCGCTCCCCCAGCATCCCGGCCAGGCGGCGGCCGGCGTCGTCGTCGACCACGACCACCTCGGTGGCCGCGCGGCCGTCGAAGAGCAGCGCCTTGGCCTGGAAGTAGCTCTCCAGGTCGCCGTGGAAGTCGAGGTGGTCCTGGCTGAGGTTGGTGAAGCCGGCCGCGGCGAAGGGCACCCCGCCGACCCTGCCCTGCACCAGGGCGTGGCTGGAGACCTCCATGACGACGGCGTCGACGCCGGACTCGGCCATGGTCGCCAGCAGCGCGTGCAGCACCGGCGCCTCGGGCGTGGTGCGGACGCTGGGGAAGGCCCGCTCGCCGCCGTCGCGGCCGCGGGTGCGCGACTGCACGGTGCCGATCAGCCCGGTGCCGCGGCCCGCGGCGGCGAGCCCCGCCTCCACCAGGTAGCTCGTCGTCGTCTTGCCGTTGGTGCCGGTGATGCCGATGACCGGCAGCCGGCGGGCGGGCTCGCCGTAGACGCGCGCGGCGACGTCGCCGAGGCGGGCGCGGGGGTCGTCGACGACGCACACCGGCAGGCCGGTGGCGGCGGACTGCTCGCGGCCGGCGGGGTCGGTGAGGACGGCGACCGCGCCGCGCGCGGCGGCGTCGGCGGCGTAGCGGGCGCCGTGGGTGCGGGCCCCGGGCAGGGCGGCGTAGAGGTCGCCGGGGGCCACCTCGGTGGAGGCGAGGGTGACACCGCGGACGGCGGTGGCGGGGTCGCCCTGCACGGGGTCGCCGACGAGGTCGGCGAGCGCACTGAGGGCGAGCGGGCGGTTCCCCGCGGGCCGGGGCGCCGACCCGGGTCCGGTCGGGCTCACGTCGGGCCAATCTACCGGCGCGCCGCCCCGGCCCCGCGCACCCGCGGCGGCTCGGCGGTGTCCGACGCCGTGCACGTCCGCGGAAGTGCACGCCGGAGGCACGGGCACTTCCGCGGAAGTGCCCGGCTAGTCGCCGGCGGGAGGGCCGGCGGCGGCCTCGGCCTGGTCCTCGCGGGTGAACGCGAAGTCCGGGCGCGGCGTGCCGGAGGGCACCACGCCGGAGGAGGTGAGCACGTACCGCATGACGTCGGCGAACACCGGGGCGGCGACCTGCCCGCCCTCCGCGGAGCTGGTGGGCCGCTCGAGGTCGACGGCGACGACGTACTGCGGGTCGTCGGCGGGCGCGAACCCGACGAACGTCGTCACGTAGCCGCCGCCGTCGTAGCAGTTGCACTCGGGGTTGGCGCGCTGGGCGGTGCCGGTCTTGCCGGCCACCCGGTAGCCCTCGACCTGCGCGAGCGGCGCGGTGCCGCCGGGGCCGACGACGGCCTCGAGCATGTGCGCGAGGTCGGCCGCGGTGTCCTCGCTGACGACGCGGGTCGGCTCGGGCGCGTCCGGCGTGGTCGTCGTCCCGTCGGGGGCGGTGATCGAGGAGACCACGCGGGGGGCGACGCGGACGCCGTCGTTGGCGATGGCCTGGTAGACCGAGGCCATCTGCAGCGTCGTCACCGACACGCCCTGCCCGATCGCGATGTTGGCCGCGCGGCTGTCCTCCCACTCGTCGGCGCCCTGCAGGATGCCGGCGCTCTCGCCGGGCAGCTCCACGCCGGTCTTCGCGCCGACGCCGAACGCGCGCAGGTACCGCTCCAGCGTCGCGTCGCCGACCTCGCGGGCCAGCATGATCGTGCCGACGTTGCTGGACTTGGCGAGGATGCCGGTCACCGTCCAGTCGATCGGCTCGTGGTCGTGGGCGTCGGTGACCACCGTGTCCCCGGCCCGGATGTGGCCGTCGACGGTGAGCACGGTGTCGGGGGTGGTCACGCCCTCCTCGAGCGCGGCGGCCGTGGTCACCGCCTTCATGACCGAGCCGGGCTCGAAGACGTCGCTGACGACGGGGTTGCCGAGCAGCTCGGGGTCGGTGCGGCCGGCCTGCGCGGGGTCGTAGCCGGGGCAGGACCCCATGGCGACGACCTCGCCGGTGTGCACGTCGAGCACGACGGCCGAGGCGCGGGTGGTCGCGCCGTCGGCGCAGGCGGCCGCCAGCCGCTGCTCCACGACGTACTGCACGTCCTGGTCGAGGGTGAGCTCGACGGTGCTGCCGTCGGTGGCCGGCGTCGACTCGTCGATGCCCGCCGGGATCGGGTTGCCGCCGCTGCCGACCTCGACCCGGCGGCGGCCGTCGGTGCCGGCGAGGGTGTCCTCGAAGCGCAGCTCGACCCCGCCGAGGCCGGTCCCGTCGCGGCCGGTCCAGCCGACCACCTGCCCGCCGACGGCGCCGGCCGGGTAGAGCCGCACCGGGTCGTCCTCGAAGTACACCCCGGGCAGGCCGAGCTCCTCGATGGCCTCCACGGTCTCCGGCGGGACCTGCCGGGCGAGGCTGACGTAGCGCCCGTCGGAGGAGAGCTGCTCGGTGAGCTCGTCGACCGGGACGTCGAGCAGCGCGGTCAGCGCCAGCGCGGTGCGCTCGGGGTCCTCGACGAGGGAGGGGTCGGCGGTGACCCGCGAGGCGTCGACAGTGTAGGCGAGCGGGTTGCCGTCCCGGTCGAGGACGGCCCCGCGCAGCGCCGCGAGGGGGACGTCGGCGAGCCGGTCCTGCTCGGCGCGGTAGGCGAGGTCGGCGCTGTCGACGCCCTGCAGGAACACCAGCTTGCCGGTGACCACCAGCAGCGGGACGACGACGAGCACCAGTCCCCACCACAGGCGCGACGGTGCGGCGGTCAGCGGGCGGCCGCTGTGCCGGCGCCCCTGGGCGCGCCGCGGGACGAACGCGCCGGCACGGGTCGCTCCCCCGCCGCGCAGAGCGGCACCGCGGGGGACGGCACCCCGGCGCTCGGGGGCGCGGCGCTCGGCGCCGCGGGGCTCGGCACCGCGTCGTTCGGGACTGCGACGCTCGGGACTGCGACGCTCCGGCACCCGGCGCTCTGGCACGCGGCGCTCGGCGGCACCGCGGCCGGGGCTGCGCCGCCCGGGGTCGCCGGGCCGGCCGGTCTCGCGGGGCAGGTCGCGGGGCGCCACGTCAGCCACCCGCCCCGGCCGGCGGCTCGGCGCCGGGCGCCGGCTTGGGCGTGCCGCGCAGCGTGGCGCTGCCGTCGGGACCGATGACCAGGTACGCGGCGGCACCGGCGGGGACCAGCCCGGCGGCGGCCGCGGCGGCGGCGAGCTGGGCCGGGGCGCCGCCGGCGACCACCTGCTGCTCAAGCTGCTGGACCTCCTCGGCCTTCTCGGCGTTGGCGGCGCGCAGCTCGGTCGCCTTGAGCGAGTTGACCGCGATGGCGGTGTTGAGGACCAGCAGGCCGATCGTGGTGGCCACCAGGAGCACGAGGACGAACAGGACGAACGGCGCGCGGCGGCCGGCGGCCGCGGCGCGGGCCCGGCCGGCGACGCCGGTCGCCGGCCGCGCCTCGGCCGCCGACGGCACGACCGGCGCCGGCCCCGTGCCGCGCGCGGGCCGGACCGGCACGCCGCGCACGGGCCGCGAGGGCAGGGTCCGCACCGGCCGGGAGGGCAGCGCGCGCAGCGGCCGGGACGGGACGACGTGCGGCGTCGGCGGCGTGGTGCGCCGGGCGGTCGCCTCCGGGGTCGTGCGGGTGGCGCCGTCGCGGGGCGCGCGGGCGGCGGCGCTCACGCTGCCCGCCGGATGCGCTCGGCGGCCCGGACGCGGGCCGAGGCCGCCCGCGGGTTGGCGGCGAGCTCCTCCTCGGAGGGCGCCTCGCCGCCGCGGGTGAGCAGCCGCAGCACCGGGCCGTACTCGGGCAGCCGGACCGGCAGCTCCAGCGGCGTCCGGTCGGCGGCGCCCGCGGCGAGGGTCTGCTTGACGATCCGGTCCTCCAGCGAGTGGAAGGTGATGACCGCGATGCGGCCGCCCACCGCGAGCGCGTCCAGCGCCGCCGGAAGCGCCCGCTGCAGCACCCCCAGCTCGTCGTTGACCTCGATCCGCAGCGCCTGGAAGGTCCGCTTGGCGGGGTGGCCGCCGGTGCGCCGGGTGGCCGCCGGGATCGACTCGCGCACCAGGTGGGCCAGCCGCTCGGTGCCGCTGAACGGCTCGCGGGCGCGCTCGCGCACGATCGCCCCGGCGATGCGGGCGGCGAAGCGCTCCTCGCCGTAGACCCGCAGCACCCGGGTCAGCTCGGCGGCGGAGTAGGTGTTGACGACGTCGGCGGCCGACCGCGGGGCGTCGGGGTCCATCCGCATGTCCAGGGGGCCGTCGGCGGCGTAGCTGAAGCCGCGGTCGGCGCGGTCGAGCTGCAGGGAGGACACGCCGAGGTCGAACAGCACCGCCTGCACCTCGCCCAGGCCGAGCCGGTCGAGGACGTCGGGCAGCTCGTCGAAGACGGCCGGCACCAGCGTGGCGCGGTCGGCGTGGCCGGCGGCGGCGATGCGGGCGGCGGCCTCGGCGCGGGCGTGCGGGTCGCGGTCGAGCCCGACCAGCCGCAGGCCGGGGTGGGCGCCGAGCAGGGCCAGCGCGTGCCCGGCCAGGCCGAGCGTGGCGTCGACGAGGACGGCGCCGTCGCGGGCGCAGGCGGGACCGAGCAGCTCGGCGACCCGGTCGAGGAGGACGGGCACGTGCACCGCGGGCCGGGTGGGCTCGGGCGTGCTCATCGTCGGTCTCCTCGGGTCGCGCTCCCGCGCGGGACGGTGTCGTCGCCGGTCGGGTGCGCCCATGGTGGCGCGGGCAGCGGGTCGGCTGGGGGAGCTCGGCGGCGTGCCGCGGGACGGGCGGGACACGAGGGGCGCCGTGCGGCGGGGTGCGGGCAGGCCGGAGGCCACCCGGGCGGGACGCGCGGGTGGGGCGGTGTGGGGACCGGGGGGCGGGGTGGAGCGGGAGTGGGGACCCCCACCCCCCGCGGGGCCGCCTGGCGCCGGGGAAGTGCGTCAGGAGGAGCCCACGGGGGGCGGAGGCCGCCTGTGCCGGTCACCGGCGAGGCCGGTGGCGTGGGGACGCCGGGGTCCGCGCGGGGACCGAGCCGCGGGGAAGGCGGTTCGGGCCGGACCCGGTCGAGCCGCGGGGAAGTCGGCTCGCGGTCGGGTGCGCGGCGGCCGGGGCGACCGGCTGGACGGGGTCAGGACAGCGTGGGCATCCCCTCGCTCTCCATGGCGGCGAACGCCGCCTCCTGCTCGGCCTCGTAGGAGTCCCACGTGGCCTGGTCCCAGATCTCGAAGCGGGTGTCGACGCCGACCACCACGACGTCGCGGTCGAGGCCGGCGTACTGGCGCAGGGCCGCCGGGATGGTGATTCGGCCGGCCTTGTCCGGCTCGACCTCGACCATCGAGCCGAAGCTCAGGCGGGCGCGCATGCGGGCCTCGGCGGTGTCGGCGGGGGCCATGCTGGCGGCGGCGCGGCTCTGCTCGGCGACGCGGGCCATCGTGAGGCCGTAGACACAGCGCTCCTGGCCCTTCTTGATCACCATGCCGTCGGCCACCTGGTCTCGGAAGCGCACGGGGAGCGCGAGCCGGCCCTTCTCGTCGAGCCGCAACGAGTAGCTGCCGACGAACACCGGATCACCTCCCCCATGCGCCCTCCTCGCGTCCACCGCGGACCCGGGACGGGCCCTGGCTCCCCACCGCGCCACACACTAACCCACTACGCCCCACCGAACACCACTCGACACCATGTCGTGACCGGTTCTCCCCACCGCTCCCCGTGCAGGTCAGCGCCGGTTCCCCGGGCTCCCCGCCGGCAGGGGGGCGCGGGTGGGGCCGGGTGGGGCGCACGAGCACCGCGGGACCGGCCCGGGAGCCCCTCCGGACCGTCCCGGTGGGGTCCGCGGACGGTCTCCGACCGCGGTGCGCGGACCTGCTCCGGAACGGCGGTGGGCACGTACCGTGGGCCGGGTGACCGACACCATGCGTGCGGCGGACGGGACGGCGGGGCCGCCGGTCGACGTCGCCGCGGAGGGCGCGCGCATCGCGGCCAACGTCTCGCGGGTCGTCCAGGGCAAGCCCGACGTCGTCCGCCTGGCCCTGGTCGTGCTCCTCGCCGAGGGCCACCTGCTCGTCGAGGACGTGCCCGGCACCGGCAAGACGACGCTGGCCAAGGCGCTGGCCGCGTCCATCGACGCCAGCGTCCGCCGCATCCAGTTCACGCCCGACCTGCTGCCCAGCGACGTCACCGGCGTGTCCATCTACGACCAGGAGACCCGCGCCTTCGAGTTCCGGCCGGGCGCGGTCTTCGCCAACGTCGTCGTCGCCGACGAGATCAACCGGGCCTCGCCCAAGACGCAGTCGGCGCTGCTGGAGTGTATGGAGGAGCGGCAGGTCACCGTCGACGGCGTCAGCTACGAGCTGGCCCGGCCGTTCCTGGTGATGGCCACGCAGAACCCGGTGGAGATGGAGGGCACCTACCCCCTCCCCGAGGCCCAGCGCGACCGGTTCACCGCGCGGGTGTCGATGGGCTACCCCGACCGCGAGGCCGAGGTCGCGATGCTCGACGACCGGGGCACCGGCGACCCGCTGGCCACGCTCACCCCGGTCGCCGACGCCGGCACGGTGCGCGCCCTCGTCGCCGCCGTCGGCATGCTGCACGTCTCCGACGCGCTGCGCCGGTACGTCGTCGCGCTGGTCGAGGCCACCCGCCGCTCCCCCGACCTGCGCCTGGGCGCCTCCCCCCGCGCGGGCCTGCAGCTGCTGCGCACCGCCCGCGCCTCGGCGGCGCTGGCCGGCCGCGACCACGTCCTGCCCGACGACGTGCAGGAGATGGCGCTGCCGGTGCTCGCCCACCGCCTGCTGCTCACCGCCGACGCCGCCGCCGCCCGGCGCACACCCGAGCAGGTGGTGCACGGGCTGCTGGGCAGCGTGCCCGTCCTCCGCGGGCGCTGAGCCGTGGCCGGCCCGCTCCGGACGGCGCTGACGTCACTGACGCTGCGCGGCCGCTGCCTGGTCGCCGCGGGGCTCACGCTGCTGGCGCTGGGCGCGCTGCTCGGCGAGCGGCCCCTGGTGCAGATCGCCGTCTTCCTGCTCGCGCTGCCGCTGCTGTCGGCGGTCGCCGTCGCCCGCCAGCGGTTCCGGGTCGGCGTCCGGCGCACGGTCACCCCGGCGCGCGTCCCCCGCGGGGAGAGCGCCGACGTGCTGCTCGAGGTCACCAACGCCGACCGGCGCACCGGCCGGCTGTGGCTGCTGTCGGAGCAGCTGCCGGCCGAGCTGGGCCGCTCCCCCGGCTTCGTCGTCGAGCGGCTCCCCGGCGGGCGGGCCGCCGCGCTGCCCTACCGGGTGCACGGCGGCCGCCGGGGCCGGTTCCGCCTCGGCCCGCTGCAGCTGCGGCTGGTCGACCCCTTCGGCCTGGTGCAGCGCACCACCAGCGGCAGCGACGGCACGCCGCTGCTCGTCGTCCCCCGGGTGCGGCCGCTGGGACCCGGCGGCCCGGCCGGCGGGCACGGCGGCGGGGGCGAGGGCGCCCGCCGCTCCATCGCGGTGCACGGCGAGGACGACGTCAGCACCCGCGCGTACCGGCACGGCGACGACCTGCGCAAGGTGCACTGGCGGGCGACGGCGCGCACCGGCGAGCTCATGGTGCGGATGGAGGAGCGGCCGTGGCGGGCGCAGGCCGCGCTGCTGCTCGACACCCGGGTGCGCGCCCACCTGCTCGTCCGGGCCGCGGGTCCGGGGCCGGCCGCCACGACCGTCGTCCCCGGGCCGCCGGGTGACCCCGCGCCGCCGCCGGACAGCCTCGAGTGGCTGGTCGAGGCCGCGGCCAGCATCGGCAGCGCGCTGGCCCGCCGCGGCTCGGCGCTGCGCGTGGTGACCGCCGAGGGCGAGCTGCGCCCGGTCGAGGGCTCGGGCGGGCTGGGCCCCACCGAGCTGCTCGACCGGCTGGCCGTGCTCTCCCCCACCCGCGGGTCCTCGCTGCGGCCGGCCGTCGAGCAGCTGCGCCGGGTCGCCGGCGACGCGCCGGTGGTCGCGGTGCTCGGCGCCGTCGCCCCCGACGACCTCGCCGAGCTGCTCGCCGCCCGCTCCGGCCCGCACAACGACGTCGCCGTCCTCCTCGACGTGGCCAGCTGGGCCGAGGCCGGCGGCCGCACCCGGCGGGGCCTGTCGGCCACCGCCCGCGCGCACCTGGCCGCGCAGGTCGAGGAGTCCGCGTCGCTGCTGCGCGGGGCGGGCTGGCAGGTCACCGTCGCCGGCGCCGGCTCCTCGGTCGAGGCGGTGTGGGCCGAGCTCGCCGCGCAGCGCGGTTCCGCCGCCCGTCCCGCGGGGGTGCCGGCATGACGACGCTCGCCCCGCCACCGGCGCCGTCGGCCCCGCTCCCACCGCCCCGGCCGCCCGCTCCCGCCGGCCGCCCGGCCCCGGCGCGGCCGGCCGCGACCGGGCAGCACGACGGCCCCACCACGCTGGCCGCCGCGGTGGCGACCGCGCTCGGCGCGTGCGCGCTGGTGCCGGTCTTCACCCGCCCGGCGTGGCTGCCCCCGGCGCTGGCGGCGATCGTCGTGGTCGCGCTCACCGGGCTCGCGCTGCGCGCCGCCGGTCCGGCGCTGTGGGAGTGGGCGTCGGGCGGCCGGCCGGCACCCGCCCGCGTCGCGGCCGCCGGCGTGCCCCTGGTCCCGCTGGCCCAGCTCGCCGCCCTCACCTCCCTCATGACGGCGCTGTTCGCCCCCGACCGCGCCCTCGCCGGGTGGCTGCCCACCCCCCGCAGCCTCGGCGACCTCGCCGCGGTCCTCACCGACGGGTCGGCGGAGCTGCGCGAGCAGGCGACGCCGGCGCTGCCGCTGACCGGCCTGCTCGCGCTGACCGTGCTGCTGGTCGGGATGGTCGCGGTCACCGTCGACCTGATCGCCGTCGGCGGGCGGCAGCCGGCGCTGGCGGGGCTCGGCCTGCTGGTCCTCTTCTGCGTGCCGGTCAGCACGGTCACCGGCGGCGTCGGGCTGGTCGCGCTGGCCGCCCCGGCGGCCGGGCTCGCGCTGCTGCTGTGGTCGGACCAGGCGCGGCGGCTGACCCGCCGCGCCCGCCGGGCCGGCCGCGGCTCCGGCGCGGGCGCGGCGGCGGCCGCCGGCACCGCGCTGGCCGCGCTGGCGGCCGCCCTCGTCGTCGGCAGCCTCGTGCCCACCCTCCCGGAGGGCCGGCTGGCCGCCGGCTTCGGTCCCGGCGGAGGGGGCGGGGCCACCGGTACCGCCCTCGACCCGGCCGCGGCGCTGCAGGGGCAGCTGACCCTGCCCGAGCCGATCGACCTGCTGCGCGTCGACGCCTCCGTCCCCAACCCCGGCTACCTGCGCGTGGTGACCCTCGACGTCTACGACGCCGAGCAGGGCTGGACCCTCGGCAACCTCGACGGCGAGAGCTCGGTGGCGCAGTCGCAGGACCTCGCGCCGCTGCCCGGCCGGCGCGACGGACGGCGGGTCGAGGCGACCGTCACCGCCGTCGGGCACGACGACCGGTTTCTGCCGGTGCTCCCCTCCCCGCTGCGGGTGCAGATCGCCGACCCCGACGCCTGGCGGTTCGACCCCGCCACCGGCACCGTCTTCGGCCGCGACGTGACCACCGCGGGCACCAGCTACCGGGTCGGCGCGGTGCAGGCCCAGCCCAGCGAGCAGGAGCTGCTCGAGGCCGGGCCGCTGGCCCCCGGCAACCCGGTGCTCGAGCGCGACACCGCGCTGCCGCCGCTGGACCCCGAGGTCACCGACCTGGTGGCCCGGCTGACCGCCGGCGCGGCGACCCCGTACGAGGCGGTCCGCGCCATCCACGACCACTTCTCCCGGGCGAACGGCTTCGTCTACAGCCTGGCGACCGCGCCGGGCACCACCGGCGACGACCTCGCCCGCTTCCTCCGGCTCAAGCAGGGCTACTGCGAGCAGTACGCCGGGGCGATGGCGGCCATGGTCCGCGCCGCCGGCATCCCCGCGCGGGTGGCGCTGGGCTACACCCCCGGCCGGCTGCAGCCCGGCGGGAGCCGGCTGGTCACCAGCGACGACGCGCACGCCTGGGTGGAGGTCTACTTCGACGACCTCGGCTGGATCCCGTTCGACCCGACGCCGATCGACAGCGACCGCGCCGTCGACCTGCCGTGGGCGCCGCGCCCGGCCGACCAGGAGGTCCTCGAGCGGCCGACCGACGTCCCGACCGCGCCGACCCCGGTCCAGCCCACCCCCGCGCCGCGGCAGGACCGGCTCGACGACGGCGCGCAGCAGGGGTCGGCGTCCGCCGGGCAGACGTCGTCGGCGCGGCCGGTGCTCGTCGGCGCCGGCGTGCTGCTCGGCCTGGCCGCGCTCGTGGGCGCCCCGGCCGGCGCGCGGGCGCTGCAGCGCCGCCGCCGGGTGGCCGACGGCAGCCCGGGCGCGCTGTGGGACGAGCTCGCCGCGACCGCCCGCGACCTCGGCCTGCCCTGGGACCCCGCCCTGACCCCGCGCCGGCAGGCGGCGGCCCTGGCCCGCACGCTCGGGCCCGGGAGCGGCGGGTCCTCCCGGGTGGGCACGCAGGGCGCGGCGGACGCGGTCGAGCGGCTGGCCCGCGCGGAGGAGGCCGCCCGCTACGGCCCTCCCGGCGCCGGCTCCGGCGACCCGGCCGCGGCAGCCGCGCTGCGGACGGCGCGGCAGGGGCTGGTCGCGGCCGTCCCCGCCCGCACCCGGCTGCTGGCGCGGCTGTGGCCGGCCTCGCTGGTCGAGGGGCTGGGCGCCGCGGCCCGGGCGTTGCTGGGCCGGCTCCCCCGCCGCACCGCCTGAGGGAGGACCCCCTTCCCGGGGCCCGTTCCAGCACGTCACCCGGCCGCCGGACGGTGTGCGCCGACGCCGCACGTCCGGGCCGGGGACGCCGCGCCGGCGCACACCGTCCGGGGGAACGGGCCCGCCGAACGCCGACGGCCGCCGTCCCCGGGAGGGACGGCGGCCGTCGGCCGAGCGTGCGGGCTACTGGTCGTAGCGGCGGCGGAAGCGCTCCTCGAGGCGGTTCTTCAGCGGCTGCCGGCGGGGCCTGCCGCCGCGGCCGCGAGCGGCGGTGCTCCCGCCGCGGGCGCCGACCGGGCCGGTCTCCACCGCGCCGGTAGCGCTGCGGTAGTTCAGCACGCCGAGCGCGGCGCCGCCGAACATCACCAGGAACCCGAGGACCCCGAGGGGCACGGACGGGACGACCGCGCCACCGACGAGGACGGCCAGGCCCACGACCACCAGCAGCGCACCGAGTTGCAGCTTCCGCCGGGCCTTGAGCCTGCGGTCACCCGTGCGGACGGAGGAGGCGAACTTGGGATCGTCGTCGACGAGGGCGCGCTCGATCTGCTCCAGCAGTCGCTGCTCGTGCTCGGAGAGCGGCACCGAGACCTCCAGATGGGCCAAGCCAATACCGCCGGGGTCACCCCGGCGGTGCCACCGAGGATACGAGCCGTTCGCGGGGTGCGAAAGGCGAGCGCGCGGCGACCCGCCGGTGATCGTCTCCGGTCACCCTCCCGGGCGGTCGCGCACCCGCCGGTCGCGGTCGCGGTGCAGCAGCGTGGCCGGCCGGACGGCCCCCGCGCCGAACCGGCGGGCGGCCCGGTCGGCGGCCAGCTCGGCGTCCCGGCGGCCGTGCTCGCGCTCGCCGAGCTGCAGCTGCCGGGGCGCCGACCCGGCCGGCACCAGCCGCTCGGCCCGCACCCCCACCAGCCGCAGCCGCGCCCGGTCCAGGCCGAGGGCGTCGAAGAGCGCGCGGGCGGTCTCGTAGAGGTCCTGCCCGACGTCGGTGGGGACGTCGAGGGTGCGGCTGCGGGTGATCGTGGTGAAGTCGGCGAAGCGGACCTTGATGCTCACCGTGCGCGCCAGCCAGCCGCCCGCCCGCAGCCGGCCCGCCGTCCGCTCGGCCAGCCGCAGCAGCTCCCGGTGGACCACGGCGGGGTCGTCGACGTCGGTGGCGAAGGTCTCCTCGTGCCCGGTGGACCGCTCCGGCTCGTCGGGCACCACCCGGCGCGGGTCGCGGCCCCAGGACAGCTCGTGCAGGTGCGCGCCGGCCGCCGGGCCCACCGCCCGCTGCAGCGTGCGGACCGGCACGTGCGCCAGGTCGCCGACGGTGCGCAGCCCCAGCCGCAGCAGCAGCTCCTCGGTCTTCGCGCCGACGCCCCACAGCGCGCCCACCGGCAGCGGGTGCAGGAAGTCGATGACCTCGGCCGGGCGGACGACGAGCAGCCCGTCGGGCTTGGCGCGGGTGGAGGCGAGCTTGGCCACGAACTTGGTACCGGCGACGCCGACCGAGCAGGTGATGCCCTGCTCGTCGTAGACGCGGGCGCGCAGGTACTCGCCGATCTGCGCCGCGTCGCCCAGCCGGCGGCCGGCCCCCGACACGTCGAGGAACGCCTCGTCGAGGCTCAGCGGCTCCACCAGCGGGGTGACCGACCGGAACAGCGCCATGACCGAGCGGGAGACCTCGGCGTAGAGCGCCATGTCGCCGGGCAGCACGGTCGCCGTCGGGCACAGCCGCAGCGCCCGGGCCGTGGGCATGGCGGCGTGCACGCCGTACGCGCGCGCCTCGTAGGTGGCCGAGGTGACCACCCCGCGGTTGCCCGCGCCGCCGACGACGACCGGCGTGCCGGCGAGCTCGGGGCGCCGGCGCACCTCGACGCTGGCGAAGAAGGCGTCCATGTCGACGTGCAGCACCGTGCACCCCTCCGCCCGCCCCGCTGCCACGACCCCTCCCTCGAACACCTGTTCGGACCGACCTGGGGAGGGTAACGGTCCGGCCGGGTCCGTGGCGCGCGGTGCGGGCGGGCTCCCCGGCGTGTCCCGGAACGGCGCGAACTCGCAGGTGACCGCATGTGTGACCGCCCCGTGAACGAGGTAGGTGGGACGCGACCGACCGCCATCCGGCGGCCGGCGCCGATCCGCACCGGAGGAGCTCGATGGCGCTCGACGACGACGACATGACCAGCGTGGAGGGTCCGGCCGACAGCGGTGCCGGCGAGGGCACGCCCGGCCAGCACGACGGCGGTGCCGACGGCGGCGCCGACGGCGGCGCGGGCCACGACGGCGGCGCGGACGGCACGGCCGACGGCGGTGCCGGCCACGACGGGGGCGCGGACGGCGGTGCCGACGGCGGCGCCGGGCACGGCCCGGCCGACGGCGGTGCGGCCGGTGGCGGCTCCGACGGCGGTGCCGACGGTGGCGCCGACGGCGGCGCGGACGGTTCGGCCTGAGCCAGGACCCGGCCGTCGCGGGGCCGGGCGGGGCTGACCCCCGCCCGGCCCTGCGCCGGTGCACGCACCTCGACCCCGCGGTCTTCGCCGAGCGGCACTGGTCGCGCCGCCCGCTGCTCACCCGCGCCGAGGACACCGGGGAGTCCTTCGCCGACCTGCTGACGCTGGCCGACGTCGACGAGCTGCTCTCGCGCCGCGGGCTGCGCACCCCGTTCCTGCGCATCGCCAAGGACGGCGCCGTCGTCGACGCGGCGCGGTTCACCACCTCCGGCGGCGCCGGCGCCGAGATCGCCGACCAGGTCTCCTCCGACGCCGTGCTGCGGCTGTTCGCCGACGGCAGCACCGTCGTCCTGCAGGGGCTGCACCGGCTCTGGCCGCCGCTGATCGAGTTCGCCGACCAGCTCGCCGCCGACCTCGGGCACCCCACGCAGGTCAACGCCTACGTCACCCCGCCGTCCTCGCGCGGCTTCAGCCCGCACTACGACGTGCACGACGTCTTCGTGCTGCAGGTGGCCGGCGAGAAGCACTGGACGATCCACGAACCGGTGCTCCCCGAGCCGCTGCGCAGCCAGCCGTGGAACGACCGCGCCGCCGAGGTCGCCGCGGCCGCGGAGCGCGAGCCGGTCATCGACGCGGTGCTGCGCCCCGGCGACGCGCTCTACCTGCCGCGCGGCTACCTGCACTCGGCGGTCGCCCTGGGGCAGACCAGCGCCCACCTGACCGTCGGCGTCCACCCGGTCACCCGCTGGTCGGCCGTCGAGGCGGCGCTGGACCTGGTGCGGGTGCTCGCCGCCGACGACCCCGAGCTGCGCCGGGCGCTGCCGCTGGGCGTGGACCTCGCCGACCCCGCGGCCCTGCGCGACGACGTCGCCGCCGTGGTGGGTGCGCTGCAGGGCTGGCTGGGCCGGGTCGACCCCGACCGGGTCGCCGACCGGGTGCGCGGCCGCACGTGGGCGCAGGTGCGGCCGGAGCCGGTGGCGCCGCTGGCGCAGGCGACCGCCGCCGCGGCGCTCACCCCCGACACCGTGCTGCGGCTGCGCCGCCGGCTGCGGGTCTCCCTGCGGGACGCCGGGGGCGACCGCGTCACCCTGATCGGCGGGCGCCGCACGCACGAGTTCCCCGCCGCCACCCGCCCGGCGCTGGCCGCGCTGCTCGCCGCCGGGGAGCTGGAGGTGGCCGACCTGGCCGGCCTGGAGCCGGCCGACCGGCTCACCCTGGCCCGGCGGCTGGTGACCGAGTCGATCGCCGTGGTCGCCGACGCGCACGTCGACGGGTCCCCCGACGGTGGGACCGCCCCCGAGCCGGGCCCGGCCGGACCGGGTGCCCCGGCCCCGGACGCGGGCGGGGACGATGGGGAGCGTGCCGACGCCCTCGGGACCGGGTCGTGAGCCCGCCGCCCTCCCCCGGGTGAGTGCCGCACCGGCGCGGCCCGATCCCTCCCCGCCGTCCCGGCCGGTCCGCGTCGGCCGGCTGGACCCGACGCGCTGCTCGGTCACCGCCCTGGTCCGCGGCGACTCCCCCGTCGCCACGGCCGGGCCGGCGCAGCGCTGGCTGCTGGTCGAGCAGCCGGGGCCGTGGGGCCCCGACGCGCTGCTGCAGTCCCGCTTCGACGCCGCCGTCGCCCCGCGCCTGGCCGCCCGCGCCCGCGCCGAGGGCACCCGCGTGCTGCTGGTGCGCCGCCCGGGGGAGCGGCTGGCCGAGTCCGGGCACCGCTGGGCCTACGCCGACGGCCGGCCGGGCCGCGAGGGCCTGTGGTGGTCGACCCGCGACACCGACGCCGACCTGCTCGACGTGCCGTGGGACGGCTCGGTGGGCGAGCGCGCCGACGACCCGGTGTACCTGGTGTGCACCCACGGCCAGCACGACGCCTGCTGCGCGTTGCGCGGCCGGCCGCTGGCCCGCGCGCTGCCCGCGCCCGACGTGTGGGAGTGCAGCCACCTCGGCGGCTGCCGGTTCGCCACCAACGTGCTCGTGCTGCCGCACGGCTTCGCCTACGCCCAGGTGCCCGGCGACGGCGCCGACCTCGTCGCCGCGCACGCCCGCGGCGAGGTGGCGCTGCCGTGGCTGCGCGGGCGGACCGGGCTGCCCATGCCGGCGCAGGCCGCCCAGCAGGCCGTCCGCGAGCGGTTGGGACTGCTCGGCGTCGACGACCTGCCGCTGCGCGGCACGCACCGGCTGCCGGGCACCGACGCGGAGGCCGCGGCCGGCGTCGAGCGGTTCGACGTGGTGCTCGCCGGCCCGGACGGCGACGTCGCCGTGCGGGTGGAGAGCCGGCCGACGGCGGAGGCGGCCCAGCTGACCTGCCGGGCGGTGCACCCCGCCCACCCCCGCGGGTGGACGGTGCTGTCGATCTCCTAGCTCCCGGTCTGCTGGAGCGCGCGCCCGCGGGCCAGCAGCAGCGGGATGGCGACCTCGGCGCCGGTGAGCGAGCCGTGGTAGGCGGCCAGCCGGCTCGGGCCGGGCTCGGTGGCCGACGCGGTGATCGCCCACGGGCCGCGGGCCAGCGCGACGACGTCGCCGATGCGGGCGGCGAGCGCGCCGTCGACGTCGCCGAAGACGCCGCTGGCGACCGCCTCGTCGCGGCTGACGACCCAGGCGCGCTTGCCGAGGACGCCGCGCCAGGCGTCGAGGACGTCGCCGGCGGCGCCGGGCACGGCGTGCGCGTAGCGGGCCCGCGGCTCGCCGGCGAGCAGCGCGACGCCGTCGAGGAGGGCGGGCTCGTCGTCGACGTCGACGCGGGTGGTGGCGGGGACGTCGAGCATGCCGTGGTCGGCGGTGACCAGGAGCGCGGCGTCGTCGGGCAGGCCGGTGACCACCTGCTCGACGACGCGGTCGACCAGGGCCAGCTGCAGCCGCCAGCTGTCGGAGTCGACGCCGCGGACGTGGCCGGTGAGGTCGAGCTCGGGGGTGTAGCCGTAGACCAGGCCGGTGGGGGTCGCGGCGAGGGACTGCAGCAGCACCGCGGCGAGGTCGCCGGCGCTCACCGTCCCGGCGTAGCCGGCGCCGCGGTAGGCGGCGGTGGACAGTCCCGAGCCCCGGTAGGCGTAGGGGGCGACCGCGGTGACCGGCAGCCCGGCCGCGGCGGCCTGCTCGAAGACGGTCGGGCGGGGCTGCCAGTCGCGGGGGTCGGGGTCGTCGGCCCACTGGACGTGGTTGAGCAGCCGGTCCTCGCCCGGGACGGCGGTGACGAAGCCGAGGACGCCGTGCCCGCCCGGGGGAACGCCGGTGCCGAGGGTGGCGAGGCTGACCGGGGTGGTGCTCGGGCAGGGGGCGTCGAGGTCGCCGACCGGCGAGGCCAGCCCGGCGAGGGTGGGTGCGAGGGAGGCGTGCGCGCGCAGCAGCCGGGCGCCCAGGCCGTCGACGAGCAGGACGGCGACCCGCCGCGCCCCGGCCAGCGCGGTGGTGAGCCCGAGCGGGTCGGCGGGCAGGCCCGCGCGGTCGACGTCGACGCCCAGCGCGGTGGCCACGCCGGGCAGGACGTCGGCGAGGGTGGTCCGGCCGTAGGCGGGCAGGACCAGTCCCTCGGGCAGCGTCACGGGCGGGTGGCCAGGACGTGCAGCCCGGCGGCGACGTCGCGGTAGGGCGAGGTGCCGGCCAGGGCGAGCTCGAGCCGGCGGACCGCGGCCGGGTCGGCGCCGGAGGCGGTGTCGAGCAGGTCGGCGACGACGGCGACGCCGCGCCACTCCCCCGCGGTCAGCCCGGCGCCCTCGACGAGCGCGAGCAGGTCGGCCGGGGTGAAGCGGCGGCGGGCGGGGCGGGTGCGGGCGGGCACCGGGTCGCGGTCCTCGATCAGCGCGAGGGCCTCTTTCGGGTGGCCGCCGAGGGCGCGGGTGAGGACGGCGCCGGCCCGGTTGGCGGTCACCACGCTCACCCGGCCGCCGGGGCGCAGGGCGCGGGTGACCTCGCCGAGGGTGGTGGCCGGGTCGTCGACGACCTCGAGGACGGCGTGGCACAGGCCGAGGTCGTAGCCCTCGTCGTGGCCCTCGTCGAGGGGCAGCTCGTGCAGCTGGTCGCCGTCGCCCTGCAGGCCGCGGACCCGGCCGCCGACGCCGGCCGTGCGGGCCCGCCGCTCGAGGGTGGCCAGGGCGTCGGCGCTGGGGTCGACCACGGTCACCTCGTGGCCGAGGCGGGCGAGCGGGACGGCGAACCCGCCGCTGCCGCCGCCGACGTCGAGCACCCGCAGCGGGGTGCCGGCGCCCACGAGGGGGTCCAGCGCGGCCCACACCGCGGCGGTCCGGACGGGCAGCTGCTCGCCGGAGGACGGGTCGGGCGGGGTCGGCGGCACCCGTCCGACCCTAGTGGCGTCGCCCCGGCCCGGCCCCGCGCGGCCCGGTCCCGCGCCGCCCGGCCGCGGTCAGGCGGAGACCGGGTCGGCGGCCCGCTCCAGGTCGGCGATGACGAGCCTGCGCATCGTGAACATCGCCTGCACGGCGCGCTGCCGGCGGGCGGGGTCGGGGTCGGCCTGCAGCTCCAGCAGGCGGGTGGGCACGACCTGCCAGGAGACGCCGAAGCGGTCCTTGAGCCACCCGCACGGTGCCTCCTGGCCGCCGTCGCTGAGCCGGTCCCAGTAGTGGTCGACCTCGGCCTGGTCGGCGCACAGGACCTGGAAGGAGATGGCCTCGCTGAAGTGCCAGTCCTGCGGGCCGCCGTTGAGGCCGACGTACTCGGTGTCACCGAGCCGCCAGCTGACGGTGAGGACCTGCCCCTCCCGCTCGGGGTCCTCGGCGCCGTAGCGGACCGTGCCGAGGATCTCGGCGTCCGGCCAGATCGACGTGTAGAACCGCGCGGCCTCCTCCGCCTCGGTGTCGAACCACAGGCACGGGATCTGCTTCGGCACGGCGTCCTCCTCCGGATCGGCCGGCGGGGCACCGGCGCTCGCCGGTTCCGACCGCCCCCGCGCCGCGAACTCATCGGGGGAGCTGGCGCCCCGTCTGCACCCGGCGCGGGGCGGTGCGGCGGTGCGGCGGTGCGGCGGTGCGGCGGTGCGGCGGTGCGATGTGCGATGTGCGATGTGCGATGTGCGCGAGGGGCGTGTTCTGCGGGCCACGTGCGCCACGGGCGCACATCACCTGGGGCGAGGGCGGCAGCGGCCGCCCCGCCGCAGGGCCCCGCGCCGAGCGTGCGGGGCGTGCGGGCTCTCCTCAGTGGCCGGAGCTGCCGGGGCTGGAGTGCCACAGCTTGCGCGGGGCCGACGCGGCGGGGCCGCGCTGTGCGGCGGCGCGGCGGGCGGCGGTGCCGGCGTCGTCCCCGGCCGGCTTGATGTCGGCGTAGGGCGACATCCGGAAGCCGGTCGGGTGCACCAGCACCGGCCTGACCACCACCGGCCGGGCGCCGTGCGAGGCGGCCGCGCCGGCGATGGCCTGCTCGGTGAACTCCCCTGGCGCGGCCATGTGCTCGGCCACCGCGGCCGGCCCGCCGGTCTCCCACGCCTCGTACAGCGCCGGCAGCTCCCACGCCCCGGTGGCCCGGATCGACACCCCGCGCGGGCCCGTGCGGCGCAGCACCCCGCGGATGACCAGCAGCCACGAGTGGAACACCGTCGCCGCGTAGGGACCCTGCACGTCCTCGAAGAAGGTCGAGTCGGTGCAGCCGGTGCCGTCGTCGAGGGTCACGAACACCACCCGGCGCCCCGACCGGATCGGCGGCGTCTGGGTGGCCACCTTGACCCCGGCCACCAGCACCTCGGCGCCGCTGCGGCAGCCGAGCAGCTCCCCGGCCGGCACCGCGCCGACCGCGGAGAGGAACGGCCGGTAGAAGTCGACGACGTGCCGGCTGGCGTCGAGCCCCAGCACCTCCAGCTCGGCGCGCACCAGCTCGGCGTCGGTGAACTCGGGCAGTCCCGAGCCGGCCGCCCACCCGGGACCGGGCGCGGCGCCGTCCTCCCCGGCGCCGTCCTCCCCGGCGCCGGGCTCCTCCCCCGCGACCTCCAGGCCGAGCAGGTCGAGGCTCAGCTGCCCCACCGACCCGGTGCGGGCGGTGCTGCGGCTCCACCGGTCCAGCTCGCCGATCTGCAGCAACAGGTCGCGGCGGGTCACCGACCGGCGGGAGCGGGTGGGCCGGCCGGCCTCGCGGTCGCGGACCCCGAAGCCGTAGAGGGAGTCGAACCCGCCGGCCAGCACCAGCCGCTCGACCACCGGCCGCGACACCGACGCCCGCGACCAGAAGTCGGTGAGCGACCGGTAGGGCTGCCCGGCGACGACCCGCTCGACCTCGTCCTCGCCGATGCCCTTGACGTCGGTGAGCGACAGCCGGATCCCGTAGGCCGACGGGTCGGCCATCGCCGCCGGCATCCACTCCGGCCGCCGCCAGTCCGCCCGCCGGTCCGCCGGCGCCAGCCGCTCCACCCGGTAGCTGCCGGTCGAGGCGTTGACGTCGAGGCCCAGCACCCGGATGCCGAAGTTGCGGGCGTCGTCGAGGATCAGCCGCTTGGGGTACATGCCGGGGTCGTGGGTGAGCACCCCGGCGAGGAAGGCCGCGGGGTGGTGGGTCTTCAGCCACGCCGACTGGTAGGTGGGCAGCGCGAACGCCGCGGCGTGGGCCTTGCAGAAGCCGAACGAGCCGAAGGCGACCAGCACCTCCCACACCCGCTCGACCACCTCGACCGGGTAGCGCTGCAGCGCCTCGGGCATGAACCACGCCCGCACCTCCGGGTGCAGCTCGCGGTCGCCCAGCGCGCGGCGCGCCTCGTCGGCCTGGGCGAGGTCGCAGCCGGTCATCTGCGCCACGATCTGCAGCACCTGCTCGTGGAAGACGACGACGCCGGCGGTCTCCCGCAGGTACGGCGCGAGGTCCTCGTGCGGGTAGACCGGGTCCCGCCAGCCGTTCCGGGCCAGCAGGAACGGGGTGACCATGTCGCTCTTCACCGGGCCGGGCCGGAACAGCGAGATGTCGATGACGATGTCCTCGAACGACTCCGGCCCGAACTTGCCGACCAGCTCGCGCTGCCCCGGCGACTCGATCTGGAACATGCCGAGCGTGCGGGTGCTGCGGATCAGCTCGAAGGTGGTCGGGTCGTCGCGCGGGACCGCGTCGATGTCGACCCGCTCGCCGTCGACCCGGGCCACCTCGTCGAGGGCGTGCGCGATCGCCGACTGCATCCGGATGCCGAGCAGGTCGAGCTTGAGCAGCCCGAGCTCCTCGACGTCGTCCTTGTCGAACTGGCTCATCGGGTAGCCGAGGTAGCTGTTCTCCACCGGGGTGCGGTCGAGCAGCGTGGCGTCGGACAGCAGCACCCCGCACGGGTGCAGCGCGATGTGCCGGGGCAGGCCGTCGAGCCGGGCGACGAGGTCGAAGAGCAGGTCGAGGTCGCCGGTGCCGCCGCCGCGCCGGGAGCCCAGCCGGCTGGCCTGCAGCTCCGGCAGGTCGCGCAGCGCGGCGTGCACCTGGTTGGCCCGGATGTGCGGGAAGGCCTTGGCGACGGCGTCGATCTCGGCCGGGGGCAGCCCGAGCGCGGCACCGACGTCGCGGATGGCGTGGCGCACCCGGTAGGTGTCCATCATCGAGATGCAGCTGACCCGGTGGGCGCCGAAGCGGGCGATCACCGCGTCGTAGACCTCCATCCGCCGGGCGGACTCCACGTCGATGTCGATGTCGGGCAGCTGGTGGCGCAGCGGGGAGAGGAACCGCTCCATCAGCAGGCCGTAGCGGATCGGGTCGACGTCGGAGATGCCCAGCAGGTAGGTGACCAGGCTGCCCGCCCCCGACCCGCGCGCCGCGGCGCGGACCCGCAACCCCTTGATGAGGTCGACGACGTCGGCGACGGTGAGGAAGTAGGAGGGGTAGCCGAGGGAGTCGATGACGGCGAGCTCCTCCTCGAGCCGCCGGGTCACCGCCGCCGTGCGCGCCATCCCGCGCCGGCCCAGCCCCGCCTCGCAGCGGGCCCGCAGCACCTCGGAGGGGTCCATCCCCTGCTCGCCGGGCGCGGTGACGACGTCGAGCTCCGGGTAGCGCACGGTGCCGATGCCGAGGTCGTCGCGGACGTCGACGGCGCACTGCTCGGCCAGCCGGGCTGTGCGCTCGAGCAGCCGCAGCGCCGCGTCGCGGTCGGGGCCGGCGATCTCCGCGGCGACCTCGGCCATCTCCTTGCCCGACTTCAGGTACCCCTCGGCGGTGCGCCGGTCGACGTGCCGGGTGTCGAGGGCGACCAGCCGCCGGGAGGCGTCGAGGACGTCGGCGGTGGGCGCGTCGAGGGCCTCGACGTAACGGACGGCGTTGGTGAGCACCACCGGCACGCCCTCCTCGTCGGCGAAGCGCAGCAGCCGCTGGGCGCGGGAGCGGTCGCCCCGGCCGCGGTGGTGCACCAGCTCGACCACCAGCGAGCCCGGGCCGAACACCGACCGCCAGGCCGACAGCCGCGCCGCGGCGACGTCGGCCCGCCCGGCCGCCAGCGCCCGGCCCACCGGCGAGTCCGGCCCCAGCACCGCGACCAGCCCCGGGGCGTGCTCGGCGGCCAGCGCCAGCGAGGACACCGGCTCGCCGCGGGTGCCGCGCAGGTGGGTGGCGCTGGTCAGCCGGCACAGCGCGCGCCAGCCGGCGCCGTCGCGGGCGAGGAAGGTGACCCGCGGCAGCCGCGGGTCGACGGCGGCGCCGCCGCGCACCGGGCTGCGCCGCGCGGGAGCGGTCCGGGGGTGTCCACCCGCGGTGCGCCGCGGCGAGAGCTCGTCGTCCTCCCCCAGCACGTGCGCCCGCGCGGGGGGCACGGCGGTGTCCACCGCGGGGGCGACGGCGAGGTCGACCCCGAACAGCGGACGGACCCCCGCCGACCGGCAGGCCAGCGCGAACTTGACCGCGCCGTAGAGACCGTCGCGGTCGGTCAGGGCGAGGGCACCCATGCCGTGCTCGGCGGCGCGGGCCACCAGGTCGGCCGGGTGGTTGGCCCCGTACCGCAGGGAGTAGCCGGAGGCGACGTGCAGGTGGACGAAGGGGTCGCCGCTCACCGCCCGCGGGCGGGACGGTGCGCGGTGCCGCCCACCACGCGCGGCCGGGGCGCGGGCGCGGGGGTGCTGGCGAGCACGCTGTCGACCACGGCGAGGAAGGCCCCGACGTCGCGGACCAGGTCGTCGGCCTCGCGCTCGGTGACCGCGCGGGACAGCCCCGCCTCGGCCGCGGCGCGCTTGGCGGCGCCGGCGGCGAAGAAGGTGGCCCACTCCCCCAGCTCCGGGGCGACCTGCTCGAGCAGCACCCAGGCGCTGCGCGGCCGGCGGCGGCCGCTCTCCGGCCGGGTGCGGGCGGCCAGCACCGCCGCCGCCGCGCGCAGCGCGCCCAGGTGGGCGGTGGCGTAGCGCCGGCAGGGGTCGGGGGCGCGGCGGGCCTCGGCCAGCGCGCGGGTGGCCTGGTCGAGCAGCTGGGTCGCCGCCGCCGGCAGCGGCGGGGGCAGCGGCAGCTGGTCGGCCGGGTGGTGGGTCATGGCGGAGGCGGCACCCATCAGTCGTGCACCCGCACGAGCGACCAGCGGTTGTCCGCCGCGTCCCAGCACAGGTCGTAGACCCCGGCGAAGCTCATCCGCGAGCGCCCGGCCCGCACCGCCTCGACCCGGTAGACCTCGCGGGGGGCGACCAGGTCGGCCGAGGCGCCGCCGGGGACGTCGGCGGGCCGCTGCCACCACGGCGCGGTCTCGACCCACGAGTCGAGCAGCTCGCCGACGACGTAGCGCCACTGCCCGCGCCAGAACTGCGCCGGCCCGAGCGGCCCGCGCTCGACCTGCACCTCCTCGCCGACCCGCTCGCCGACGTCACCCAGCACCCGGCTCATGCCCGTCTCCCCACCCCGTGCCCGCTGACCGACCGGCCCGACCCACCGCACCGGGTGGGGAAGGACCCGGGTGCGGTGGGAGGCCGGCGGTGTTCGAACGTGTGTTCGAACGAGTCGAGTAGACCCGACCGCGCCGGTCCCGTCAAGCCGGGCGCCCGGCGGGCCCTCCCCGTCCCCTGCGGCGGACGGTACGGCGGGGCACCGACAGCGGTGGCAGGATCGGCGCATGAGCCGACCCGACCACCCCCGGGTGGCCGCCCTCGCCGAGCTGCTCGCCGCGGCCGGCGTGCGCGGGGAGGTCCGCGATATCCCGTCGGGCGCGCGCACCGCCGCGGAGGCGGCCACCGGGCTCGGCGTCCCGGTCGGCGCCATCGCCAACAGCCTGGTCTTCGACGTCGGCGGGCAGCCGCTGCTGGTGCTCACCAGCGGCGCGCACCGGGTCGACACCGGGCGGGTCGCCGTCCTGCTCGGCGTCCCGGAGGTGCGCCGCGCCCCGGCCGACTTCGTCCGCGAGCACACCGGCCAGCCCATCGGCGGGGTCGCCCCGGTCGGCCACCCCGCGCCGATCGGCACCCTGGTCGACGTCGAGCTGGCCCGCTACGAGCAGGTCTGGGCCGCCGCCGGCCACCCCTCGGCCGTCTTCCCCACCACCTACGACGAGCTGCTCCGGCTGACCGGGGGCACCCCCGCCGAGGTCGGCGACGGCCCGGCCGACGTCGCCTCGGTGACCGCGCAGTCCCCCGCCGCCCCGGTGGGTCCGTGAGCGAGGAGAGACAGTGACCGGCACGACGCCCGCGGCCCGGGTGACCGAGCTGCCCGCCGGCTGGCTGCGCGACCACATGCACGAGGCGCTGGCCATCTACGGCGCGGCCATGGGCTACGACGCCTCGGTGGTGGCCGGCCGCTACGGCTACGCGATCCAGCACACCGAGCGCCCCGGCTTCCGCGCCGTCGGCGCCTTCGCGCCCGGTCCCGACGGCGAGCAGCTGACCGGGTTCGGCTACGGCTACCTCGTCGCCCCGGGCCAGTGGTGGCACGACCAGGTGCGCGCGGCGCTGGACCGGCGCACCGCCAAGCGGTGGCTGCCGGGCGCCTTCGAGGTGTGCGAGCTGCACGTGCACCCCGAGGCGCAGAGCCGGGGCCTGGGCCGGCGGCTGCTGCACGCGCTGGTCGAGGGCGTCGACGCACCCGCCGCGCTGCTGTCCACGCCCGACGCCGACACCAAGGCCTTCCGGCTGTACCACGCCGACGGCTTCGTCGACCTCGCCCGCGGCCACCACTTCCCCGGCGACACCCGGCCCTTCGCCATCCTCGGCGCCCGGCTGCCGCTGAAGCCGGTGCCGGGCAGCGGCGCCTGAGCGTGCCCGGTCCCCCCACCGCCGACGCCGTCGTCGTCGGCGCCGGTCACAACGGCCTGGTCGCGGCCTGCTACCTCGCGCGCGCCGGGCTGCGCGTCGAGGTGGTCGAGCGCGACGAGGTGCTCGGCGGGGCGGTGTCCACCGTCGAGCGCTGGCCGGGGGTCCGGGTCGACCGTGGCTCGAGCGCGCACGTCATCGTCCGGCACAGCGGCGTCGTCGAGGAGCTCGACCTGACCGCGCACGGGCTGCGCTACCTCGACTGCGACCCGTGGGGCTTCGCGCCGGCCCCGGCGCCCGGCGACCCCGGCCCCGACGGCCGCCCGCTGGTGTTCTCCGTCGACCTCGACGCCACCTGCGCCTCGATCGCCGCCGCCTGCGGGGAGGACGACGCCCGGGCCTACCGCCGGTTCGTCGGCGTCTGGGGGCCGCGCAGCCGCGCCGTCGTCGACTCCTTCGGCCGCCGGCCCACCCCGCTGGGCCTGGCCCGCGCGTTCTGGCCGCTGGGCGCCCCCACCGGCGACGGTCCCCGCACCCCCGGCGGCGACCTCGCCGTCGACTTCCTCGGCTCCGGCGACGCGCTGCTCGACCGCTGGTTCACCAGCGAGCGGCTCAAGGCGGCGCTGGCCTGGTTCGGCGCGCAGTCCGGGCCGCCGATGAGCGAGCCGGGCACCGCGGCGATGGTCGCGTGGGTGGCGCTGCTGCACGACACCCCGCCGGGCCACCCGGTGGGCGGCTCCGGCGGCCTCACCGAGGCGCTGCGCCGCCGGCTGGAGTCCGACGGCGGGCGGGTCACCCTCGGCGACGGCGCCGCGCGGCTGCTCGTCGGCGGCGGCCCGGCCGGCGGCCGGGTGACCGGCGTCGAGACCGTCTCCGGACGGCGGGTCGCGGCGCCGGTCGTCGTCGCCGCCTGCCACGTCCTGGCCACCCGCGACCTCGCCGGCGCGGCCGCCCCACCGGCGCTGGCCGACGCCGCCCCGCCGGTGGGCAACGGCTTCGGCCTGGTGCTGCGCTGCCTGACCGACGCGCTGCCGGTCTACCCCGGCGTCGACCCCGCGGTCTCCGCGCAGGGCCTGCAGCTGCTGTGCACCGACCGGGCGCAGCTGGCGGCCGCGCACGGTGACTGGCTGGCCGGCCGGCTGCCGCGCGAGCCGGTGCCGCTGGCGATGTCCTTCTCCGCGAGCGACGACACCCTGGCCCCGCCCGGGCGGCACGTGGTCACCGTGTGGGGGCAGTGGTACCCCTACGACCTCGCCGACGGCGGCGACTGGGACGCCCTCGCCGAGGGCGAGGCGCAGCGGCTGCTGGCCGCCGTCGACCGGTTCGCGCCCGGCTTCGCGGGCTCCGTGCAGGACGTCCACGTCCAGACGCCGCTGCTGCTCGAGCGTGAACTGTCCCTGCTGCGCGGCAACGTGATGCACGTGGAGATGGGCCTGGCCAGCATGTTCGCCTTCCGGCCGACGCCGGCGCTGGCGGACTACCGCGTGCCCGGCCTCGACGGGCTGTACCTGGCCGGCGCCTCCACCCACCCCGGCGGCGGGGTGTCGGGCAACTCCGGCCGCACGGCGGCGCGGGTGGTCCTCGCCGACCGCCGTCCGCTGGCCCGGGCGCGCACCCGCGTGCAGGACGTGGCCGGCCGGCTGCTGCGGGCGGGCCGGTGAGCACCGGGGTGTACACGGGGCTGGCGGCGCTGCGACGGGCTCCCGCGCCGGCCCGGGTGCCGCTGGTCCTCGCGGTGCTGCTGGTGCTGGCCGCCATCGCCTACCCGCTCAGCGACGGCGCGGCCCGCGACACGGTGTCCTGGACGATCGTGCTGCTCGGCTCGGGGGTGTCGGTCACCGCCGCGGCCGCCGCGCACGGCGCCCGTGCCGGCGCGGCGGTGCTCGCCCTGGTCGCGGTCACCGCGGTGGTGTTCGAGTCGGTCGGGCTGGCCACCGGGTTCCCCTACGGCGAGTACACCTACAGCGACGTGCTCGGCCCGACGCTGCTCGGCGTCCCGTTCCTCGTGCCGCTGGCCTGGCTGATGATGGCCTGGCCGAGCCGGGTGCTCGCCGGCCTGCTCACCCGCCGGGTGCGGGAGGGGCGGCGGCGGGCCGCGCGGGTCGCCGTCGCCGCGGTGGTGTTCGCCGGCTGGGACGTCGTCCTCGACCCGCAGCTGGTGCAGGCCGGCTACTGGACGTGGGCGCACCCCACCCCGGGGCTGCCGGGCATCGACACCGTGCCGCTGACCAACCTGGCCGGCTGGCTGCTGGCCGGGCTGGTGCTGATGGCGCTGCTCGAGGTCGTCGTGGCGCGGACCGCGGTGCCCGGGGAGCCCGCGGTGGGCGCCGCGCCGCTGCTGGTCGCCGCGCCGCTGCTGGTCATCGCGTGGATGGTCCCCGGCGGGGCGCTGGCGCACGCGCTGTGGCTGGACCTGCCGGGCTCGGCGGCGTGGGGAGCGGCCCTGTCGGCGGGGGTGCTGGCGGTGCTCGCGGTGCAGGCCCGGCGGCGGTGAGCGGGGCGGTCGTCCGCGTGCTGTCGGGCCTGGCCGTCGCCGGCGCCGTGCACGCCGGGGTCAACGCGCTCCTGCTGCGCCGCCCGCCGGCCGCCCCGCCCGAGGTGCGCCTCCCGGTCACCGTCGTCGTCCCGGTGCGCGACGAGGAGGCCCAGGTGGGCGGCTGCCTGGCCGCGGTGCTGGCCTCGCGCGGGGTGCCCGACCTGCGGGTGGTCGTCGTCGACGACGGCTCCACCGACGGCACCGCCGACGTCGTCCGGGGCACCGGCGACCCGCGGGTGCGGCTGGTGTCCGCGGGCGCCGTCCCGGAGGGCTGGCTGGGCAAGCCGCACGCCTGCTGGGTCGGGGCGCAGACCGCACCCCGCGACGGCGGGTACCTCGTGTTCGTCGACGCCGACGTGCGGCTGGCCCCCGACGCCGTCGCCGCCGCGGTGGCGCTGCTCGACGCGCACGGTCTCGACCTGGTCTCGCCGTGGCCGCGGCCGGTGACCGGCAGCCCGGCCGAGCGGCTGGTGCAGCCCCTCTCGCCGTGGCTGTGGCTCACGACGCTGCCGCTGCGGGTCGCCGAGCGCTCCCGGCGGCCGTCGCTGACCGCGGCCAACGGCCAGTTCCTCGCGCTCCCCGTCCGCGGCTACCTGCGCGCCCGCGGGCACGCGGCGGTGCGCGAGGAGGTGGTGGAGGACGTCGCACTGGCCCGCGCGGTGAAGCGCTCGGGCGGGCGGGCGGTCCCCGCGGCGGGCGCGGCGCTGGCCGCGTGCCGCATGTACGACGGGTGGGCGGCGATGCAGGAGGGCTACGGCAAGTCGCTGTGGGCCTCGGTCGGCGGCTCCCCGGCGGCGTCGCTGGCCGCCGCGGCGGTGCTCACCGCCGTCGGCGTCGTCCCGCCGATGGCCGCGCTGCGCGGCTCGCGCGCCGGGCTGGCCGGCTGGGCGGCCGGGGTGGCCGGCCGGGCGGTGAGCGCCGCGGTGACCGGCGGGCGGGTGTGGCCCGACGCGCTGGCCCACCCGGTGTCGCTGCTGGCCCTCGACGTGCTGCTGCTGCGGTCGGTGGCGGGGCACCGGCGGGGCACGCTGACCTGGCGCGGGCGCGCGGTCGGCTGAGCCCGGGCGAGGATGGGGTGTGACCTCCCCCGAGACCGGCCGCCCGCGCACGTCCTTCGACCCGGCGGCGATGCGCCCGAGGGACTTCTACCGGGTGGTGAACTCGATCGTCGTGCCGCGGCCGATCGCGTGGGTGCTGACCCGCTCGGCCGAGGGGGTGCACAACCTGGCGCCGCACTCCTTCTACACGGTGGCCTGCGTGGAGCCGCCGATCGTGCAGTTCACCTCGGTGGGCCGCAAGGACTCCCTCACCAACGTCGAGGCCACCGGCGAGTTCACCGTGAACCTGGTGCCGGAGGACCTGTTCGAGCAGGCCAACGCCACCGGCACCGACTTCCCGCCCGACCAGAGCGAGGCCGACGCCGCCGGCATCCGGCTCGAGCCCAGCGAGAAGGTGGGCGCGATGCGGGTGGCGCAGTCCCCGGTGAGCGTGGAGTGCACGCTGCACTCGACGCTGCGGCTGGGCGACAGCACCGTCGTCTTCGGGCGGGTGGAGTGGGTGAGCGTGGTCAGCGAGGCCGTGCGCGACGGCCGGCCCCGCATCGAGGCGCTGCGGCCGCTGGCCCGGCTCGGCGGCAACGAGTGGTGCACCGTGGGCGAGGTCCGCACGATCCCGCGCATCCCCTACACCGCCTGGGCCGAGGACCCCTCCATCGGCGAGCGCGTCCGCAACGGCGAGGCATAGGAAGCCATCCGCACGTCCTGGCGCCCAGGACGTGCGGATGGCTTCCTATGCCGGGGCTCAGGCCGGCAGGTGCTCGGCCACCTCGGCGGCGGCGTCGTCGCCGAAGGCCGCGGCGAACCGCTCGAGGAAGGGCCCTCGGCGCAGCTCGTACTCCTGCGTGCCGACCACCTCGACGGCCTCGGTGGCCACCGCCGAGCCGAGCTGGGTGGCCCGCTCCAGACCCAGGCCCCACATGCGTCCGGCGATGAAGCCCGCGCGCAGCGCGTCACCGCCCCCGGTGGGCTCGACGGGCTTGGTCTCGGGGACGGCGATGACCTCGATCGGGTCGGCGTCCTGCTGGCGCACCAGCACACCCTGCGCGGCGCGCGTGGTGACCCAGGTGCCGACCCGGCGCAGCACCTCGGGGGCGTCCCAGCCGGTCTTCTGCATGAGCAGCGCCGACTCGTACTCGTTGGTGAACAGCAGGTCCGCGCCGTCGACCAGCTCGCGGATCATCTCGCCGTCGGCCCAGGCCAGCTGCTGGCTGGGGTCGGCGGCGAAGGCGTAGCCGCGGTCCCGGCACTCCTGGGTGTGGCGGACCATCGCCTTGGGGTCGTTGGGCCCGACGACGACGAGGTCGGGGGCGCCCACGCGGCCGCACACCGGGCCGAGCTCGATCTCGCCGGCCTCGCTCATCGCGCCCGAGTAGAACGACGCGATCTGGTTGTTCACCGCGTCGGTGGTGCACACGAAGCGGGCGGTGTGCTTCAGCTCGGACCACCGCACGTCGCGGGTGTCCACGCCGTGGCGGGTCAGCCAGGCGTCGTAGTCGGCGAAGTCGCTGCCCACCGAGCCCACCAGCACCGGCGCGAGACCGAGCAGGCCGAGGCCGTAGGCCATGTTGGCGCCGGCGCCGCCGCGGTGCTGGATGAGGTCGTCGACCAGGAACGACAGCGAGACGTTCTCCATCTGTCCCTCGACGAACTGCTCGGTGAACCGGCCGGGGAACGTCATCAGGTGGTCGGTGGCGATGGAGCCGGTGACGAGGACGGGCACGGGGGCTCCTGGGGTGGGGCGGGCCGACAAAGGGCAGCGCAACCCTAAGAGGCGCGCCGGGCCGCCCGCCCCCCGGCGTCGTCAGTCGGCCAGCGCCCGCCGCAGCGAGACGCCGAGCTGGGCGGTGCCCACCAGTCCCAGTCCGCAGCCGACGGCGGTGCCGACGGTCACCACGAGGGCGGGCCCGCCGTCGACCCCGGCGAGCGCGTCGAGCCCGGTCACGGCGACGATCCCGGCGCCGCCGACGGTGAAGCCGGTCATCGCCACCCGGGTGGGCCGCTCCCACACCGAGATGGACCCGGTCTCGGCGACGCCGGCCTGTCCGGCGCGGGCGCGCAGGTAGTCCGGCAGCCAGCACAGCGCGCCGAAGGCGGCGGCCAGCCAGCCCGGCGCCCCGGCCACCCACAGGGCGACGGCGTAGCCGGCCTCGGTCAGCCGGTCGACGGCGGAGTCGAGGACGTAGCCGCGGCGCGAGGCCCGCCCGCCGGCCAGTGCGAGCGCGCCGTCGAGGGAGTCGAGCAGGCCGGACAGCCCGACCAGCAGGCCCACTGCCACCAGCCACCCGCCGCCGGCCAGCGCCGGGCCGATCGCCGACAGCGCCACGAGCAGGCCCAGCGCGGTCGCGGCGATCGGCGGCAGCCAGGACAGCGCGCGGGCGAGCGTGTAGGCCAGCACCAGCCAGCCGCGCACCAGGCGGCTGGCCGCGGGATCGGTGCCGCCGTGCCACCGCGACCACTCGGCGAGGTACTCGTCGCGGCTCAGCACGGGCGCAGTCTCCCCCAGCGCCGCCGCCGGCCGGCCGGACCGGGGACAGTGGAGCCGTGCTCGCCGGCCTCGCCCCCGCCCGCCGCCGCCTGCTGCTCGTCCTGCTCGCGCTCGTCGTCGCGGCTGCCGTCGCCGCCACGGGCCTGCTGGTCGCCGGCCGGGGCGAGGACGGCGCGGCGGCGGCTCCCGTGTCGCAGGAGGAGCCCGGCCCGGTGCTGCTCGTGCCGGGCTACGGGGGCGGTACCGGGTCGCTGTCGTCGCTGGCCGAACGGCTGACCGCCGAGGGCCGCGACGCCACCGTCGTCGCGCTGCCCGGCGACGGCACCGGTGACCTCGCCGCGGCGGCCGACGCTCTGGGCCAGGCCGTCGACGCGGCGCTGGCGCGCACCGGGGCGGGCAGCGTCGACGTCGTCGGCTACTCCGCCGGCGGGGTGGTCGCCCGGCTGTGGGCCGCCGACGGCGGCGCCGACGTCGCCCGGCGGGTGGTCACCCTCGGCTCGCCGCACCACGGCACCACGCTCGCCGACCTCGCCCTCACCCTCGCCCCCGGCCAGTGCCCCGACGCCTGCCGGCAGCTGGCCACCGACAGCGAGCTGCTGGCCGGGCTCAACGACGGCGACGAGACGCCGGACGGGCCCACCTGGGTGTCGATCTGGACGGCGCAGGACGAGACGGTCACCCCGCCGGAGTCCGCCCGCCTCGAGGGCGCGCTCGGGCTCCCGGTGCAGTCGGTGTGCAGCGGCGCGCAGGTGGGGCACGGCGACCTGCCCCGCGACCCGCTGGTGCAGGCGATGGTGCTGGCCGAGCTCGCGCCGGGCGACCCCGTGCCGCTCGGTCCCGCCGATTGCGCCCGCCTGGGCGGCTGAGGGGGGTCGGCGCACGATCAGGTGACCTGATCGTGCGGCGTCCTCCCTCGCGGTGGGACGTGCGGGAGGACGCGCTGCGGCGAGGGAGGACGGCGCCGCGGGTCGCCGTCGCCAGGTTGCCGACCGTGCCGCCCGCCGACTCCCACCGCCCGTTCGGGACCCTCCTGACCGCGATGGTCACGCCCATGACCGACGACGGCGCGGTCGACCTCGACGCCGCCGCCGCGCTCGCCGTCCACCTGGTCGGCCACGGTCACGACGGCCTGGTCGTCAACGGCACCACCGGCGAGGCCCCGACCACCACCGACGACGAGAAGGCCGACCTCGTGCGGGTGGTCGCCGACGCGGTCGGAGGCCGTGCCGCGGTCGTCGCCGGGGCCGGCTCGAACGACACCCGGCACGCCGTCGCCACGGCCCGGCGGGCCGCCGACGCCGGCGCCACCGGGCTGCTGGCGGTCACGGCGTACTACTCCCGCCCCTCGCAGGACGGCGTCGTCGCGCACCTCACCGCCGTCGCCGACGCCACCGACCTGCCCGTGCTGCTCTACGACGTGCCGGCCCGCACCGGCGTGCGGCTGACGCCTTCCTCCTACCACCGGCTCGCCGCGCACCCGCGGGTGGTGGCGGTCAAGGACGCCACCGGCGACGTCCCGGCCGCCACCCGGCTGGTCGCCGACACGGGACGCCGAGGTCGCCGAGGTCCGGGCCGGACTGGCCGCCGCGGGCCTCAGCTCGTGACGTCCTTGGTGGTGAAGTTGGCCCACGCCGCGGTGAGCAGCACGCCGACGTAGACCCCCTGCAGCGCCAGCCCGCGGACGACGTCGCGCCACAGCACGGGGTCGCGGAAGAGGTCGACGAAGGCCAGCCAGTAGCGCGTGGGCAGGTAGGGCGCGATCGGCGAGGCGGCGTCGAGGGTGAACAGCAGCGACGAGGTGACCAGCACCGCCAGCGCACCGAGCGCGGCGGCCAGCGGCGAGTCGGTGAGCGTGGAGAAGAACAGCCCGAACGCGGCGACGCCGAGCATCGACACCGCGACGTACCCGATGGCCAGCAGCGTCCGGCCGGCCAGCTCCTCGGTGCTCAGCGACGTCCCCGACACCGACGTCCCGGCCGCCGGCCGCGCCTCGAACAGCACCGAGCCGACGACGTACCCGACGAGCGCCACGACGACGACGGTGACGAGGACGAAGGCCATCACCGCGACGAGCTTGGCGACCAGCAGCCGCGTGCGGCCGACCGGGCGGGCGAGCAGGTAGCGCAGCGTCCCGGCCTGCGCCTCCCCGGCGACGGCGTCCCCGCTCACCACCGCGACGGCGATCGGCAGGAACAGCGGCAGCACGATCGCCAGCGCCGCCAGCGGGAACAGCGCCCCGTTGGTCAGCACCGCCGAGAGGAACGGCGGCCCCTCCCCCGGCCGCGGCGCCAGGTCGGTCAGCCGCAGCAGCACGGCCACCAGCACCGGCAGCGCGTTGAGGACGGCGATGGTGACCCAGGTGCGGGGCCGGCCGAAGGTCTTGCGCAGCTCCGTGCCGATCACACCAGCTCCCGGCCGATCACGGCCGCGCCACCCGGTCGGCGCTGGTGCCCGCCGCGGCGAGCACGACCTCCTCCAGCGTCGGCCGCTGCAGCGACAGCCCGCGCACCGGGACGCCGGCGCCCACCAGCAGCGCGTTGACCTCCGCCGGGTCCGGCCCGCGCACCACGACGCGGCCGCCGTCAGCGGCGAGCACCCGCCCGTCGAGCACCGCGCGCACCCGCTCCGGCGCCGGGGTGTCGACGACGGTGGCGCCGGTGGGCGCGGTGAGCCGGGCCAGCTCGTCCTGCAGCACCAGCCTGCCCCGGTCGAGCACGCCGACCCGGGTGCACAGCTGCTCGACCTCGGCGAGCAGGTGGCTGGAGAGGAACACCGTCGTCCCGCCGCGGTGCAGGTCCAGCAGCAGCGCGCGCACCTCGGCGATGCCCTGCGGGTCCAGGCCGTTGGTCGGCTCGTCGAGCACCAGCAGCTCCGGGCGGCGCAGCAGCGCACCGGCCAGGCCCAGCCGCTGCCGCATGCCGAGGGAGTAGGCGCCCACCGGCCGCCGGCCCACCCCGCCGAGGCCGACCTGGTCGAGCGCGTCGGCGATCCGCCGCCAGCGGTCGCGCCGGCGCCCGCCCGGGCCGGCGGCGTCGAGCAGCGCCAGGTTGGCCGCGCCGGACAGGTGCCGGTGGTGCGCCGGACCCTCGATCAGCGCGCCCACGCGCGGCAGCACCCGCCGCCCGGCGCGCGGCATGCGCCCGCCGAGCAGCTCGACCTCGCCGCGGGTGGGCAGCACCAGCCCGAGCAGCATCCGCACCGTCGTCGTCTTGCCCGAGCCGTTGGCGCCGAGGAAGCCGTAGACGTCGCCGGCGCGGACGTCGAGGTCGATCCCGTCGACGGCGCGCACCCGGCCGAACTGCTTGACCAGCCCCCGGGTGCTGATCACCGCGGTCACGGCGCCCCGCCGGGCACCTGCCCGGCGGCCTCGGCGAGCGCGTCGAGGGTCACCGTGCCGGTGAGGACGTAGGTGCCCCGGCCGGGCCGCTCGACGAGCATCAGGCCCAGCGGCCCGGCCGCCACGCGCACGCCCCGGCGGTCGACGACGGCGTCGGGGCTCGCCCGCACGGCCGCCTGCAGCCCGCGGGCCAGCCGGGCCGGGACGGGAGCGACGGCGAGCAGCGTGACCCCGCGGCCGTACACCCCGACCGACGACGGCGCGCCCGCGAGCGTGCGGTGCGGCAGCCCCGCGAGCTCGGCGGGCAGCGGCACCTCGGCGAGCCGGCGGTCGGCCTCGGCGAGCAGCTCCTCGGCGTCGCGCCCGGGCCGCACCCGCGCGCCGTCCGGCGGGCTGAACGCCACGACGTCGGCCGGGGGCGCGGTGAGGTCGAGGTCGAGGAAGCGGGTGTCGAGCGCGGGGACCGAGGCGCCGTCGGCCAGCACCTGCACCGCGAGCGGCAGGCCGGTGGCCGCGTCGGCCCACACGTCGACCCGCGCCACCGACGCCGCCGGCGCGGCGGGCACCAGCCGCAGGCCGAGCGCGTCGCGGCCGGCGACCCGGCGGGCGCCGGTGCGCGACAGCTCGCCGTCGTCGGCCTCCGACAGCAGCCGCCGGCCGAGCGCGGCGGGGACCAGGTCCGGCGGGGCGGGCAGCGCGAGCGGTGCGGGGCCGGTCCGCTCGGCGGTGGCCGACTCGAACTCCCACGTCCAGGTGCCGGCGGGGTCGACGTGCACGCCGGTCTCCCCTGCCGCGGTGACGACGTCGACCCGGTGCTCGTCCTCCCCGCGCCACCACACCCGCAGCTGCACCCGGTCGCTGAGCAGGTCGGCGACGGCGGGCAGCTGGTCGCTGACCGGGAGGCTCAGCCCACCGGCCGAGACGGCGTAGCCGGAGAACCCGACGCCGGCGCTGGCCAGCACGGCGTCGCGCAGGTCGGGCGCGGAGACGTCGGCGTCGTCGGCCGGGAGCGCGGCGACGACGGCGGGCAGGGCGCACAGGCCGGCGACCAGCGCGGCGAGCACCGCCCACCGGCGGCCGCGGCCGTACCCCGACATGCCGGCCACGCTACGAGCGGCCCACAACCGGCGACGTCGCGCGACGGTGTGCGCGGCCGCCGGACCACGCATGGGCCGACCGCCCGACCGGGTACCCCTCCCGCATGGCCCCTCCCCTCAGCGACGCCGTCGTCGTCGACGTCCTGCGCCGGCTCGACCGGCTCACCGCGCCCCTCGTGCAGCGGCTGGGCCGCCCGCCCGAGCTGCCGCCCGCCGAGCGGGACGACTGGTGGGCCGACCGGGCGTCGCGGGTGGCCGCGGCCGCCGGCGGGCTGCCGCGGCTGACCGGGCGGCTGGCCGACCTGCTCCCGCTGCAGAACACCGTCGGGACGGCGGTGCAGTCGCTGGTGGTGCTGGGTGTCGCCGGTGAGCACGGGGTCACCGACCCGGCCGAGCGGGTGTCGCTGCTGTCGAAGGTGCTGCTCGGCCGCGACCTGCCGCCCGACCGGGTCCGGCCGCTGCTGGAGCGGGTGCGCGGCGCCTACACCGAGGCCGCCATCGGCGCCCGCGAGGAGCGCTCGGGGCTGTCCGGGGCCGTGCGCACCATCTGGCGGGCGTCGCGGCTGCTGTCCCGCATCGACGAGGCGCTCGACGCCCGCCCGAAGGGCGGCCTCGGTGCCCGGGCGCTGGCCCAGCTGCCCGTCGTCGGCGTCGTCGGCGGCTACGCGGCCGAGCGGGTGGCCCTGCGGCGCGCGGCGCGGATGACGGCGGACCTCCTCGAGCCCGGCCGCCCCGTGTCGGTCTGACCGACCGGTCTCAGGTGCTCGCGGCCAGCGTCGAGGGCACCGCGGTGCCGGTGCCGGGGTCGGTGAGGTTGGCGTGCACCTCACGCGTCGCCGTCGACCGGTTCATGGTGATGAAGTGGATGCCCGGCACGCCCTCGTCGAGCAGCCGCCGGCACATCGCCGTCGCCACCTCGACGCCGAAGGCGCGCACCGCCGCCTTGTCCTCGGGTGCGTCGCCGTCGAGCTCGGCGAAGCGGGCGGCGAGGTCCTCGGGGAACGCCTGGCCCGACAGCTGCACGATGCGGGTGATCTGCCGGACGTTGGTCACCGGCATCACCCCGGCGATCACCGGGACGTCGCAGCCGCGGGCGGCCACCCGGTCGCGCAGCCGCAGGTAGTCCTCGACGCGGAAGAACATCTGCGTGATGGCGAAGTCCGCCCCGGCGCGGCACTTGCGCACGAACATCTCGACGTCGGTGTCGAAGTCCGGCGACCGCGGGTGCCGCTCGGGGAAGGCCGCCACGCCGACGGAGAAGTCGCCCATCGAGCGGATGAGCTCCACCAGCTCCGAGGCGTACTCCAGCCCCTGCGGGTGGCGCACCCACTCGGCCTGCGGGTCGGCACCCGGCGGGTCCCCGCGCAGCGCCAGGAGGTTGCGCACCCCGGCGGCGGCCAGCCGGCTGACCACGTGCCGCAGCTCGGCGACCGAGTGGTCGACGGCGGTCAGGTGCGCCAGCGGGGTCATCGTCGTCTCCGCGGCGATCCGCTCGGTGACCGCGACGGTGCCCTCCCGCGTCGAGCCGCCGGCCCCGTAGGTGACCGACACGAACGACGGCCGCAGCGACTCCAGCCGGCGCAGCGCCGTCCACAGCTGGGCCTCGCCCTCGGGCGTCTTCGCGGGGAAGAACTCGAAGGACCAGGTCGGCCGGGAGGTCGCGAGCAGCTCGCGGACGCTGGCGGTCACGGGGTCCGAGGGTACGGCCGTCCCCGCCCGCCGCCCTGCATCCGCCCGTGCCGTCCGGGGAGAAGAGCACCGGTACCGGCAGCGAAGGGCAGGAGGTCCCCGTGGGTCGAGACCCGAACAGGACGCGTGCGACTCGGTGGGGCGATACTAGCCGGGTGATCAGCGGCGCTGCGGAGCAGCGAGGGTCCGTGGTCCGGCCGCTGCCGCCCTCCCTGGCGGCCGCCGACCTCGACCGGATCCGGGGCGCGGTGTCCGCCGCGCTCACCGGGTTCCTCGAGGAGCAGCGGGCCACGCTGGCCGGGATGGACCGCTCCCTCACCCCCGTCGTCGACGAGGTCTGCGCCCTGGCCGACGGCGGCAAGCGGCTGCGCCCGGCCTTCGCCTACTGGGGCTGGCGCGGCGTGGCCGAGGACGTCACCGGCCCGGCCGAGGACGACGCCGCGGTGCTGCGCGCCGTCGCCGCCCTGGAGTTCGTGCACGTCAGCGCGCTGGTCCACGACGACGTGATGGACGGCGCGCTGACCCGCCGCGGGGGGGGGGGGCGGGCCCCGCCCCGCCCCCCCCCCCCCCCCCCCCCCCCCCCCCCCCCCCCCCCCCCCCCCCCCCCCCCCCCCCCCCCCCCCCCCCCCCCCCCCCCC
>NZ_JBJGYP010000031.1:0-55219 GCF_054050055.1 Geodermatophilus sp. SYSU D00814 | reverse complement strand
GCGTGGAGCACGAGGACCTCCGGTGTCGTGGCAGTGGTCGCCTTCAGCAGCTCCACTCCACGCCCGGAGGTCCTCCCTCACAAGATCCGTCAACTAGATCCCGTGGTCACACGCTCCCGACCAACGTCTCCGGTCAGTACAGCTAGTCCCGCGCCGGTCGGGCCGGCCACCTCCTGGTCCGGCCGTCGCTCGTGCTCTGCCCCGCACGCGTGGGCAGAGCACGAGCGCGTGCCGGATGTCCCCACGACGGCGTCCGGCGCCGTACCTTCCCGCGCCGTGTCGACGGTGCAGACGGAGAAGAGGCCGCAGGAGCGGCGCGGATGGCGCAGCGGGGACCCGCTGCCGCCCCACGACGGTCCCGGGGCGGTCGGTCCGCCGCTGCGCTGGGCGCGCCGCTTCACCCCGCTGGGCATCGGCCGCCGCGCGGTCAGCCTGCAGATGTCCGGCGGCCGGCTGTCGATCACCCGCACCGCGACGTGGCGCGGCCGGCGGCTGGTGGTCGACGCCCCGCTGGCGGAGTTCCACAGCGCCGCACCCTCGCGGGGCGGCCGGGGACTGCACCTGTGGCACGGGGACCGGCTGTTCCGGCTGACCGGGGTGTCGACCGCGCCGTCCTCCGGCACCGTCGACCTCGGCGGCGGGGACGACCCGATCAGCGGGCTGATCGCCCTGGTCCTCCTGCCCGTCCTGCTGGTCGGCGCCCTGGGCGACTACACCGACAAGCTTCAGTCCCAGCGCGAGACCGTGCAGGCGACGCTGCGCTGGCTCGGCCCGGTGCTCGGGCCGCCCCCGCCCGGGCTGCAGGTGCGCCCGCCGCTGCCCGGCGGCCCACTGACCGCGGCCCGCTGGCTGCTGCGGTCGGCCGTCCTCGGCGCCCTGGTCGCCGGGTTCGTGTGGCTGCTGGTGCGGTGACCCCGCTCAGAGCGAGCGGATCAGGTGCCGGAAGAAGACCGCGCCGCGGTGCAGCGCGGCGACGCGGATCCGCTCGTCGGCGGCGTGCAGCGCGTCGAGCTCGCCGCGGGAGAGGTCGAAGGGCATGAACCGGTAGACGCTGTCGCTGATCTGCGCGAAGTGCCGCGCGTCGCTGGCCTGCACCATGAGGTACGGCGCCACCGCCGCCTCCGGGTACACCGCCCGGACGGCGGCCTGCAGGGCCGCGTAGGCCTCGGTGTCGGTCCGCGAGACCGGTGACGGGTCGGTCCCCGACAGCACGGTGACCTCGACCGAGGGGTCGGCGACCACCCGGCGCAGCCGCTCGACGGTCGACTGCACCGTCTCGCCCAGCGCGATGCGGACGTTCAGGTGCGCCCGCGCCCGGGTGGCCAGCACGTTGCGCGCCCCGCTGCCCTCCAGCTCGGTGACCGCGACCGTGGTCCGCACCAGCGCGTTGGCCTCGCGGCTGGCCCGCGCCAGCGCCGTCGCGAGCACCGGCCGCAGCACGGGGGCGTGGGCGAACAGCGCCCGGTACGCGCCCGTGGCGTGCCGGCCTGCGGCGTCGACCATCCGCAGCACGACGTCGTGCAGCCGGGCCGGGAAGGGCGCGGCGTCCAGCCGCACGATCGCGCGGGCCAGCCGGGCCGGGGCGCCGTCCGGCGTCGGCGAGGAGGCGTGCCCGCCGGGGTCGGTGGTGACCAGCTCGACGTCGAGCAGTCCCTTCTCGGCCAGCCCGACGACGGCGATCTGCCCCGGCACCCCCGGGAAGACGCCGGTCACCACGGCGCCGCCCTCGTCGACCACCGCCCACGGCCGGATGCCGCGGTCGCGGAAGGCCTGCACCGCCAGCTCGGCGCCGACGCCGAGGACCTCCTCGTCGTCACCCGAGAAGACGTACACGTCGCGGGCCGGGACGTGGCCGGCCGCGGCCAGCGACTCGACCGCCTCCAGGACGGCGACCAGCGAGCCCTTGTCGTCGACGGCGCCGCGGCCGTGCACGACGCCGTCCTCGACCGCGCCGGAGAACGGGTCGCGGGTCCACGCCTGGCCGGTGACCGGGACGACGTCGTGGTGGGCCATGAGCACCAGCGGCGGCCGGTCGGTGCCGCTGCGCCAGCGGTAGAGCAGCGCCCCGTCGCCCAGGACCTCCCGCTCGAGCACGCGGTGGGTGTGCGGGTAGAGCTCGGCCAGCCGGTCCCGGAACCGCCGGAAGGCGGCGGCGTCGACCTGGCCGGGGTCGCGGGAGGACACGGTGGGGATGCGGATGAGCTCGGCGAGGCGCGCCGCGGCGGCGTCGGCGTCCAGGCCCGCGGCGTCCGCGGGCGGGACGGGGGCGTGCCGCGGCCGGAAGCGGGCGACCCGGCGGGCGGCCGCGGCGGCGACGGCGGCGGTGCAGCCCAGGGCGAGCGGGGCGATCCTCACGCCGGCCTCCTCACGCCGTCTCCCGCACGCCCACGGCCTCCGGCCGGTCGGAGAACGCCAGCCGCGGCACGAACACCAGCGACAGCGCGGCCAGCCACGCCGTCGCCCCGCAGACGGCCCACACCGTGACGTAGCCGGCCAGCGACCCGGCGGTGCCCTCGGACCCGTCGGCGGCGGCCGGGGCCCCGGCGGCCAGGGCGACGGCGAAGACCGCCGAGGCGAAGCTGCCGCCCAGCACCTTCGTCGTGTTGGTCAGCCCGGTGGCCACGCCGGTGCGCCCGGGCGGGGCCGCCGCGGCCGCCGCGGCGGGCAGTGCGGCGACCAGCGCACCGGAGCCGAGGCCGGCGACCACCATCGCCCCGAGGACCTGCGGCAGCGTGTCGTGCAGCGGCACCAGCAGCAGGTACCCGAGGCCGGTGAGACCGGCGGCGCCGATGAGCGTGACCCGCGGGGTGGTGGCCTGCGAGACCCGGGAGAACTGGCTGGCGCCCACCAGCATCGACACCACGTAGCCGCCGATGACGATCGACACCTCGCTGGTCGACAGGCCCAGCCCGTAGCCGTAGACCTCCGGGTCGGTGCGGGCGTAGGTCGACAGCGGGCCCTGGGCGCCGAGCACGCTGACGCCGAAGAGCCCGGCGGTGAGCTGCACCGGCCACATGCTGGGGGAGCGCAGCACCCGGAAGTCGACCAGCGGGTCGGGACGGCGCAGCTCGTATTGGACGAACGGCACGACCAGCAGCACGCCGAGCGCGGTCACCAGCCAGGGCCACGGCTCGGCGGCACCGTTGACCCGGACGAACGTCAGCCCGCCGGTGATGACCAGCAGGACGACGCTGAGCAGGGCGACGCCGGTGACGTCGACCTGCCCGCCCGTACGGTCGGTGCTCTCCGGCACGCGGGTGAGCACGACGACGCAGACGCCGACGACGAGCAGGCCCGGGACCAGCAGCACCAGCCAGAACCGCCCCGCCAGGGCGGCACCGACCTGCCCGCCGCCGAGCGCGCCCACGATCGCGCCGGCCTGCAGCGCGGCGACGATCATCCCGGTGGCCCGCCGGGTGCTCGCCGCGGCGTCGGCCCGGCCACGCGAGCGCGAGTGGATCAGCGCCACCTGCAGCGGCAGCCACGCCGAGTAGACGCCCTGCACCGCCCAGGCGACGAGGAAGACGCCGAAGTCCTGCGCGAACGCCAGCACCACCGTCGCCGCCGCGGTCACCGCCGCCGAGAGCAGCAGCATCCGGCGGTGGCCGTAGAGGTCCCCCAGCTTGGCCAGCACCGGCACCGCGATCGCCGAGAGCATCAGCTGGGCGGCCTCGAGCCAGTTGACGTCGGCGTCGTGGATGCCGAGGTGGCGGGCGACGTCGGTGAGCAGCGGGACGTAGTAGCCCTGCAGCACGCCGCTGGTGAACTCGACGAAGACCAGCCAGCCGACCAGCCCCCCGCCCAGCCCGGCGATGCGCCCGGCGCGCGGGGCGGTGCCGCTGCCGGTCATCCGACCGGGTCGCGCCACACCGGGCAGGACATGCACCGCGGCCCGCCCCGGCCGCTGCCCAGCTCCGAGCCCGCGATCCGCACCACCTCGATGCCGGCCGCCTCCAGCGCGGCGTTGGTCACCGTGTTGCGCTCGTAGGCCACGGCCAGCCGCGGCGCCAGGGCGAGGGTGTTGTTGCCGTCGTCCCACTGCTCGCGCTCGGCGGTGACCGGGTCCAGCCCGGTGTCGATCACCCGCAGCCGCTCGATGCCCATCGCCTCGGCGGCCGCCACGACGAAGGGCCGCGGCCCGGTCACCGACAGCTCGGCGGTGTCGGCGTCGTCGGGGGGCTCGTCCCCGGCGGTGACCGTCCAGGCGACCAGCGAGTCGGCGACGGCGGGGTACATGACCATCGCGTCGACGTCGACCATCGTGGCGATGGTGTCCAGGTGCATCGTCGCCCGCTCCTGCGCGATCGGGACGACGAGCACGGTGTGCGCCAGGCCGCGGGCGAACACCCGGCGCGCCAGCCGCTCCGCGCCGCCCGGCGTGGTCCGCTCCCCGACGCCGACGGCCAGCACGCCGGGTGCCAGCAGCAGGACGTCACCGCCCTCGAGGTGCTCCAGCGAGGCGTCGTAGAGCTGCCCGCTCCCGGCGAAGCGCGGGTGGTGCGTGGCGATCGCGCGGAGGATGGTGCTCTCCCGGTGCCGCGCCGGCATCGCCAGCGAGGTGATCGCCACCTGGTCGCCGACCCACACCGACGAGTCGCGGGTGAACAGCAGGTTGGGCAGCGGCGGGACGACGAAGTCCGCGCGGTCCATGATCTGGTAGGCCAGCCCGCGGCCGCCGCGCAGCTCGTCGTGGGCGAGGCCGCCCATCAGCGTGCCGGCCAGGTCCTCCGCCGCGAGCCCGGCGAGGTGGTCGGTCGCGGCGTGCTTGAGGGTGGCGCCCAGCCGGGGGTCGTCGACGGCGGCGGCGATCAGCTCGCTGCGCGCGGCGGGGTCGTCGAGCACGTCGGTCAGCAGCCGGCCGAGGTAGAGCACCTCGACGCCGCGGCCGGTCAGCGCCGCGGCGAACGCGTCGTGCTCCTCCTGCGCGCGGGCCACCCACGGCACGCCGTCGAACAGCAGCTGGTCGTTGTTGCGCGGGGTGAGCCGGCGCAGCTCGGCGCCGGGACGGTGCAGGACCACCGTCCTCAGCGGGCCGACCTCGCTGGTCACGCCCAGGGACGCGGGGGCGGTCGCGTCAGAGGGGGCCGGAGCGTTCACGGGGACAGAGGCTGGCACAGTGGCCCGGCCGCTGCCGTACGGGGTCCTCCGATCGGGGCGGACGACGCCCGGAGGCTGCCGTGGACCTGTTCGACCTGACCGGGAAGGTCGCCGTCGTCACCGGCGGCACCCGCGGCATCGGCCTGATGATGGCCCGCGGGCTGCTGCAGGCCGGGGCGTCGGTGTACGTCTCCTCCCGCAAGCCCGAGGCCGGTGAGCAGGCGGTGGCGGAGCTGTCGCCGCACGGCCGGGTCGAGTCGATCCCCGCCGACGTGAGCACCGAGGCCGAGTGCGTCCGGCTGGCCGAGGAGGTCGCCCGGCGCGAGGAGCGGGTGCACGTGCTGGTCAACAACGCCGGCGCCACCTGGGGCGAGCCCTTCGAGACCTTCCCCGCCTCGGCGTGGGACAAGGTCCTCGACCTCAACGTGAAGGCCCCGTTCTTCCTGACCCGGGCGATGGTCCCGCTGCTGGCAGCCGCCGCCACCGACGACGACCCGGCGCGGGTGATCAACGTCGGCAGCATCGACGGGCTGCACGTGCCGCAGCTGCCGACCTACTCCTACTCGTCGAGCAAGGCCGCGCTGCACCAGCTCACCCGCCACCTGGCCAAGGAACTCGGGCCGCGCCGGATCACGGTGAACGCCGTCGCGCCGGGGCCGTTCGAGTCGAAGATGATGGCCGCCACGCTCGCCGCCCGCGGTGACGAGATCGCCGCCAGCTCGCCGCTGGGCCGCATCGGCCGCCCCGACGACATGGCCGGCGTCGTCGTCTACCTCGCCAGCCGCGCCGGCGCCTACGTCACCGGCGCGGTCATCCCCGTCGACGGCGGCCGCGCGACCACCCTCTGACGGGCTCCGCCATCAGGCGGGGCGCTCCTGCACCGGCGGCTCGACGGCGGGCCGCCGGGCCGGTGCGGACCGGCGACGGCGCGGCGGGCGGTGCGCCTCCTCGGCCGGGACGCGGGCCAGGTGCGACTCGGCCAGCGCCACCTGGTGCGGCGAGCCGACCTTGCGGCCCTGCTCACGGGCGCCGGTCCACCAGTCGCGGGCGGCGACGGTGTCCCCGGTCTGCTCGGCGATCCGGCCCAGCAGCTCGTCGTAGGCGCCCAGGCTGAAGGCCGGCGTCCCCAGCACCGCCTGCCGGCCGCGGAAGGGCAGCAGCGCGACGGTGGCCATGGTGATCTCGGGCTCGTCGCCGAGGTGCAGCGCGGTCTCGGCCTGCAGCAGCACCGCGACGTCGCTGGCCCAGTCGCGGATCTGGGTGCGCCCCCACCGGGCGCGCAGCCGCCGGGCCTCGTGCAGGTCGCCGGACTCCGCGGCGGCCAGCACGGCCATCAGCTGCAGCAGCGGGTTGCCCTCGTCGCCGGTCTCGACGAGCAGGTCGATCGCCTCGGGCAGCCGGCCGTCGCCGCGGCGCAGCGCGAACTGGTGGGCCGCGAACGCGTGCCGGGAGTGCGGCGTCACCCGCCGGTACAGCTCGTGGGCCTCGGTGGTCAGCTCCTCGGCGCGGGCGGCGTCGCCGGCGAGCCACGCGGCGCCGGCCTGCTGCCACAGCACGTGCGGGCGCACCTCGGGCCCCGACAGCGAGAACGCCAGCCGCCGCCCGGCCTCCAGGTCGGCCTCGAAGCCGGCCCGGTCGGTGAGGTGCAGCCGGATCGCGGCGCGGTGCAGCCGCGCGTAGAACTCGGTGCGCCGCGGCAGCCCGCGGCCGGCCAGCGCCAGCGCCTCGTCGGTGGCCGCCAGCCGCAGCTCCGCCGCGCCCGGCCGCCCCCACACCGCCAGCGAGTAGTTGTTCAGCACCCGCCCCAGCAGCTCCGGGTCGCCGGCGCCGCGGGCCAGCGCGACGGCCCGCTCGGCGTAGCGGACGCCGCGCTGCAGGTCCTCGCTGAAGGCCAGCTCGACGCCGAGGGTGCCGAGCAGCCGCGCGGTCAGCCGGTCGCGCTCGGCCTCCGTGGCGTCCGGCGCGATGTCGTCGCGGTGTTCGAGCAGGTCCTCCAGCAGCCCCACCATCTCGGTGTCGACGACGCCGTGCGGCCGCCAGTTCCACAGCGTCACCGACCCCCAGACGGCGGCCGACTCGAGCATGCAGCGCCGGTCGCCGAGCTCGCGGGCCAGCGCGAGCGCCTCGCCGACCACCTCGTGCGCCTCGGTGCGCTGCCCGCTGCGCAGCAGGTCGTTGCCGAGCGCGGTGAGCAGGTCGTGCCGGGTGCGGGTGGCGTCGGGCGCGGTGGGGTCGAGCAGCCGCAGGGCACGCCGGGTGTGCAGGGCGGCCTCGCCGTCGGCCAGCCGGGCGCGGGCCACCTCCGCCGCCGCGGTCGACCACCGCAGCCCCGGTCCGGGCCCGGAGATCGGCGCCGCCTCGACGAAGTGGTGCGCCAGCCGCTCGACGAGCGCGTCGTCGGCGCGGCCACCGGTGACCCGCTGCTCCAGCGCGGCGCCGAGCCGGGCGTGCAGCTGCGCGCGGCGCAGCGCCGGCAGGTCCTCGGCGAGCACCTCCTGCACGAGGGCGTGGGTGAACCGCCAGCTCCACGGCGCCGAGCCCTCGCCCACCAGGCCCGCGGCGGCCGCGGCGTCCAGCGCCGCCAGCACGGCCTCGGCCGGCTCCCCGGTGGTGCGCAGCAGGTCGAGGGTCACCTCGCGGCCGGCGACGGCGGCCAGCTCCAGCACCGGGCGGGCGCCCTCCGGCAGCCGGGCCAGCCGGGTGCGCAGCACCTCGACCACCGACGGCGGCACCGGCACCCGGTCCAGCCGCAGGTGGCGGGCACCGCGCATCCACCGGGTCAGCTCGACGACGAAGAACGGGTTGCCCGCCGTGCGGTCGTGCACCGTGGCGGCCAGCGCCGGGTCACCGGCCCGGCCCAGCTGGGCGGCCAGCAGCGAGCCGACGTCGTCGGGGGTCAGGCCGTCCAGGGCGAGGGTGACGGCGGCCGGCTCGCGGGCCAGCCGCGCCAGGCAGTCGCCCACGGCCTCGGGCAGGTCCTCGCCGACGCTGCGGACGGTGACCACCACCAGCAGCGGCACCCGCGGCAGGTGGCGGGCCAGCAGGCCGAGCAGCTGCACGGAGGTCTCGTCGGCGCCCTGCAGGTCGTCGAGCACGACCAGCACCGGCCGGGACCCGGCGGCGGCGACCAGCCGCGCGCGCACGTCCTGGAACAGCCGGAAGCGGGCGGCGTCGGCGTCGGTCTCGCCGTCCTCGGCGACCGGGGCCGGCGGCTCCTGGCCCAGCTGCTCGAACACCTGCGTCCACGGCCACAGCGGCGGGGCGCCGGCGTCGTCGGCGCAGCGGCTCTCGGCCACCGCCCACCCGGCGGCCCGGCTCATCGCGGCGACCGCCTCGGCCAGCCGGGTCTTGCCGATGCCGGCCTCCCCGCCGAGCACGACGACGGCCGGGCGGCCGGCGGCCACCCCCTCGGCGACCGCCTGCAGGCGGGCCAGCTCGTCGCGCCGGCCGACCAGCGTGTCGTCGGCGGGCGCGGTCAGGGGGGCCGGTGCCGCGGGCGCCGGCGGCACGACCGTCAGCGCCGGGCGCGGCGGGCGGCGGGCCAGCGCCGGGTCCTGGCGGAGGACGCGGCGCTCCAGCTCCCGCAGCTCGGGACCGGGGTCGATGCCCAGCTCCTCGCGCAGCAGCTCGGTGCAGCGGCGCAGCGCGTCGAGGGCGTCGGCCTGCCGGTCGGCGGAGTAGAGGGCGGTGACCAGCCGGGCCCACAGCCGCTCGCGCAGCGGGTGCTCGGCGACCAGGCGCTGCAGGTCGCTCACCGCGGCGTCGGCCCGCCCGGCGGCCAGCAGCGCGTCGCAGCGGCGCTCGCGGGCCCGCACGTGCAGCTCGGTCAGCCGGTGCCGGTCGGCGGCGCCCGGACCGTCGCCGAGCTCGGGCAGCGGCTCGCCCCGCCACAGCTCCAGCGCCCGGTCGAGGGCGGCGACGGCGGCGTCGGGGTCGGTGTCGGCGGCGCGGTCGCCCTCCTCCACCAGCCGGGCGAAGCGCAGGCTGTCGAGGTCGTCGGGATCGACGGCGATGCGGTACCCGGGTGCCCGGGTGAGCAGCACCGTCGCCGGCTCGCGCGGCCCGCGCGAGGGCTCGAGGACCCGCCGCAGGTGGGAGACGTAGGCCTGCAGGGTGCCGGTGACGGTGGGCGGCGGCTCGTCGCCCCACAGCGTCTCGACGATGCGGTCGACGGCGACCACCCGACCGGCCTCGGCGAGCAGCAGGGCCAGCAGGGCGCGGGGCTTGGCGCCGCCGACGTCGACCGGCCGGCCGTCGGGGCCCGTGACCTCGAGGGGTCCGAGGACGCGGTACCGCACGAGGCGGGATCTTCGCAGGTCCGGGGCGGAAACGGGAGGGGGTCGCGCGCGGGACGCCCGGATCGGCTCCCCATGCGAGACCTGCAAGTCCTCTCCAAGTGGCAGGCAAGACCGCGTCGCGAGGGTCGTCGCCGATCCGAGCCCCGCCGTCCACCCCCACCGCCCGAGGAAGCCCGAGGAAGCCCGCCATGACCCTGACCGAGGCCGCCCCCGCCCTCCCCGTCCCCTCCGACCTCGACGTCGACGACCTGCGCCTGGAGGTCCGCGGCCCCGTCCTCGCCGCGGGCGACGCCGGCCTCGCCGCCGAGGTCGCCACCTGGAACACCGCGGTCACCCACACGCCCGCGGTCGCGGTGGGCGCGGTGTGCGCCGCCGACGTCGTCGCCGCCGTCCGGTTCGCCACCGCCCACGGCCTGCCGGTCGCCGTGCAGGCCACCGGCCACGGCCCGGTGCGCAACGCCGACGGCGCGGTGCTGGTCACCACGTCCCGGATGCAGGGCGTGCGGATCGACCCGGGAGCCCGCACCGCCCGCGTCGAGGCCGGCGTGAGGTGGACGACGGTGCTGGCGGCCGCCGCCGAGCACGGGCTGGTCGGGCTGTGCGGCTCGTCGTCCGACGTCGGGGTGGTCGGCTACACCCTCGGCGGCGGCGTGGGCCCGCTCGGCCGCCGGTTCGGCTTCGCCGCTGACTCCGTGCTCGCCGTCGAGATCGTCACCGCCGACGGCGAGCTGCGCACCGTCACCGCCGGGTCCGACCCCGAGCTGTTCTGGGCCGTCCGCGGCGGCAAGGGCAACTTCGGCGTGGTCACCGCGCTGGAGTTCCGCCTCTTCGCCGTGCCCGCGCTGGTCGGCGGCGGCCTCTTCTTCGCCGGTCGCGACGCCGCCGCGGTGCTGCACGCCTACCGCGCGTGGGCGCCGACGCTGCCGGAGGAGGTCACCTCCTCCATCGCCGTGCTGCGGATGCCGCCGCTGGAGGAGCTGCCCCCGCCGCTGCGCGGGCAGACCGTGGTGCACCTGCGCTTCCTCTACGCCGGCGACGACCCCGATGCCGCCGCCGCGCTGCTCGCGCCGATGACCGGCGCCGGTGAGGTGCTGCTCGGCGGGGTCGGGCCGATGCCGCCCACCGCGCTCGACGCCGTCCACATGGACCCGACCGAGCCGATGCCCGCGTGGGAGAAGGGCGCGCTGCTCGCCGACCTGACCGCGGAGACCGTCGACGCGCTGCTGGCCGTCGCCGGCCCGGAGGTGCAGGTGCCGCTGGTCATGGTGGAGATCCGCCAGCTCGGCGGGGCGCTGGGCCGGCCCGCGCCGGTGCCGGACGCGGTGCCCGGGCGGCACGCCCCCTGGTCGGTGTTCGTGGTCGCGCCGATGGTGCCCGAGCTGGCCGAGGTCGTGCCGCACGTCGGCCGGGGCGTGCTGGCCGCGCTGGCGCCGTGGACCGCGCCCGGCGGGCTGGTCAACTTCCTCGGCGACGTCGACGGCCCCGCGGAGGTGCTGGCCGCCTGGGACGCCGGGTCGCGCGAGCGGCTGCTGGCCGTCAAGCGCGCGGTCGACCCCGGTGACGTGTTCTCCGGCGGTCACGCCGTGCGGGCCTCCGGTGCCTGACGCCCCGCGGCTGCCCCGCTCGCTGCGACGGCGGGCGGGGACGCCGCCGGCCGTGCCCCCGCCGGGCTGGGCGCCGTCGGCCGAGCGTCCGCTGCACGCGTGCCCGGACCCGGCGGAGGACTCCGCCGGGGAGTCGGCCGGTCAGGGAGCAGAACCCCCGGATGGCAGGTCCCACGGGGACCGAGTCGCCGCCTGACCGCCCGCGGACCTGCTCAGGTGTCCTGAGGGGCGGGCACCACGGTGACCTCCAGCCAGGTGTCGCTCCCGAAGTGCACGGTGTTGCGCGACAGGTACGGCGGCACGGGCAGGTCGAACTGCGCGTACCCGTGTCCGACGCTCTCCCGCAGCAGGTCCGTGCGGCTGCCCAGCTCCAGCCGGAGCCTCTCCCCGGCCCGCAGCAGCACCGGAGCCGGCGTGAGACTGAAGCGCAGGACGACCGGCGCACCCGGGGTCAGCGGCTCGCGACGGTCGGCGTCGAGGGCGATCTCGACGGCCGAGCCGCGGGTGGGGTCCTCGGTTCGGGTGGCCGGTCGCAGGCCACCCAGGGACAGCAGGTGCGAGCGGCCCTCGCCGTCGACGCGGCTGAGCCGCGCCAGCACGTAGGAGTCGATCTCGGTGCAGCTGAAGGACAGCTGGGCGGTCACCGCGCCGGCCAGCCGGAGGTCCTCGTCGACGGGGAGCTCGAAGGCCAGGGTCTGCGGCGCGAGGTCGTCCAGCCCGGGGAGGACCGGCACCCCGTAGGGCACGGCTGCCCACGCGTTGGAGCCGGCTCCCGCGGGCTCGGCGCCCAGCCGGTGGGTGGCGGAGTCCGCGCCCCCCGACCCGAGGTGGAGCCGCCGGGTCTCACCGGCCGGGGGTGGGAAGGCGGTGTCGGCGGCGAACTCGCCGGCGCCGTCGACCCAGTAGCGCACGTGTGGCTGCTCGGCGTAGCCGTTGTCGACGCCGCGGAGCACGTGGTCGAAGAAGGCGAGCGCCTCGCCCTGCCAGGCGTAGACCGGCAGGTCGTACACCGGCGGCCCGATGACCAGCCACCTGTCCCCGGCGGGCGTGCCGGCGTGTTCGACGAGGTCGTAGGCGCCGAACTGGTGCAGGTTGAGGTAGCCGGTGTTCTGCACCGCGACGAAGGGCACGTCGATCGCGGCCAGTTCGGCGCGGGTGACCTCGCGGGCGGTGCTCCCGGTGCGGGTCTTCTCGTCGAACAGCCACCGCGCGTAGACCTCCGCGTAGCCGCGGGTGGGGGTGTGGGTGAGGAAGGCGGCGAACAGGCGCTCCACGTGGGCGTGCACCGCCTTCTCCAGCAGCGGGTGCGCGGCCCCGTTGGTCAGGTGGCTCAGCAGCGCCCGCCGCTCCGGCGACACGCGCAGCTCCTCCTGGCCCTCCGTGAAGTTCGCGCCCATCCAGAGTCCGAGGAAGAAGCTGGCGGGGACGCCGCCGAACTGCACCACGTGGCGGAACAGGTCGGTGGACAGCTCGTTGGCGAAGAACGCCCTCAGCGCCGGAGGCCGGCGGGCGGCGACGGCCGGCTGGGTCAGCGCGTAGTACGAGGTGCCGAACAGCACCACCTCGCCGGTGCACCACGGCTGCTGCGCGGCCCAGGCGATGACGGCCTCGTGGTCGTCGACGTCCCGCGGGTCGAGGAAGGGCAGGGGCTGCCCGCCCGAGCGGCCCGTGCCGCGGCGCTCGACGACGACCGGGCAGTAGCCGCGGTCGGTGAACACCGGCGGCGAGCCGATCTCGTTGGACCCGGTCGGCACGCCGGCGGTGTGCAGCTCGGTGCTGTACGGCCCGAAGGACACCACCGCCGGGTACCGGCCGGGCGCCGCAGGGGTGTAGACGTCGGCGTTGAGCTCGACGCCGCCGGCCACCGGGACGCGCTGACCGGCCAGCACCCGGTTGCCCAGCCCGTCCATCGCGACCGCACGGGGCTGCCACCCGGCGTACTGGATCCCGCTGGTCGAGCCCCTCAGGGGGACGCGCGGCGTCATCTCACGAGGATCCCTCCCGGTCGGGCAGCAGGACGCCGGGGTTGCAGACGCCCCGGGGGTCCAGCCGCTGCTTGACCGCCCGCAGCACCGCGACGCCGAGCGGGCCGACCTCGCGCTCCAGCCAGGGGCGGTGGTCGGCCCCGACGGCGTGGTGGTGGGTGAGCGTGCCGCCGGCGGCCAGCAGCGCGTCGGTGGCCGCCCGCTTCGCCGCGAGCCACTGCTGCAGCGGGAGGGCGTCGTCGCGGTCGGCGAGCACGGTGACGTAGAGCGAGGCGCCGGTGGGGTAGCCGTGCGAGACGTGGCTCATCACCAGCGGCTGCCTCCCCTCGCGGCCCAGCGACGCGCGCAGCGCCGAGCGGACGGCGTCGTACACCGCGGGCAGGTCGGTCCAGGTGGCCGCCGTCTCCAGCGTCTCCACCAGCAGCCCGGCGTCCATGAGCCGGTCGCGCAGGTACGGGGCGGCGTAGCGGTGCCGGCGCCACGACTCGCCGACCCGCCGGCCGAGCGGCACCGCCCCGTGCTCGCGCAGCACCGGCAGTGCCGCCCCGCGGCGGGCGCGCACCAGCGGCGGCAGCCCCTCCCACCCGACGACGAGCAGGGAGCCGGCGCCGCGGCCGCGGGCCCGCAGCGACCCGCGCAGCAGCCGCGCCCCGGTGCCGCCGGCGTTCAGCAGGGTGGCGCGGGTCTCGTCGGGGTCGGAGAGCCGGACGACGTCGGGCAGCAGGTCGTGCCGCGCCAGCCGCTGCAGACCCGCCAGCCCGTCGGCCCAGCTGCGGAACGACCAGCCCTCGTAGCGGGTGGCCCGCGGTGCCGGCCGCACCCGCAGCCGCAGCTCCGTGATCACGCCGAGCGCGCCCTCCGAGCCCAGCGCCAGGCCGAGCAGGTCCGGCCCGGCGGCCGACGCCGGCGGGTGCCCGAGCTCGAGCACGCCCGACGGCGTGGCCAGCGTCAGCCCGGCCACCAGGTCGTCGAAGCGGCCGACGCCGGTGGAGGCCTGACCGGCCGAGCGGGTGGCCGCGTAGCCGCCGACGGTGGCGAACTCCCAGCTCTGCGGCAGGTGCCCGAGGGTCAGCCCGTGCGGGGCCAGCGCCGCCTCCAGCGCCGGGCCGCGCGCGCCCGGGCCCACGGTGACCAGCGACGACGCGACGTCGACGTCGGTCAGCGACGCCATCCGCGCGAGGTCCACCGCCAGCGACGGCCGGTCGTCGGGGTCGACGCCGGCCAGCCCGCCGACGACGCTCGTGCCGCCGCCGAAGGGCAGCACCACGACGCCGCGCTCGCTGCACAGCGCCAGCAGCGCCGCCGTCTGCGCGGTGCTCCCGGGCAGGACGACGGCGTCCGGGGCGCCCGCGGCGTCGCCCGCGCGCCGGCGGAGCAGGTCGGTGTAGCTCCGGCCGCCGGCCCGGCGCAGCCGCGCGTCGCGGTCGGTGCGCACGTGCTCCTCGCCCAGCAGCGCCACCAGCTCGGCGTGCACGTCGGCGGGCAGGCGGGAGGGCGCCAGCCGGATCTCGTCGACGGCGACCGGCGGGGTGGGCCGCGGGGTCCAGCCCAGCTCGCGGGCCAGGTGCCGGCGGGCGGCCCTCGGCAGCACCGCGGCGAGGTCGGGCGCCTCGGAGGCGCTGCCGGGCCCCCAGCCCTGGACGGTCAGTTCCGGCTGCTCGGACACGGCTACAGTCTGCCGGTGCGCCGAGGGCGACCCCGCAGGTGAGCGGCGACCCGGACCTCGGCCCGGCCCGCCGCGCGGCCGACCTCGAGGCGCTGGCCCGCGGCGCCGACGTCGTCGTGGTGGGCGGGGGAGTGACCGGCGCCGGGGTGGCGCTGGATGCCGCCGCCCGCGGCCTGTCGGTGGTACTGCTCGAGCGCGCCGACCTCGCCGCCGGCACCAGCCGCTGGTCGAGCAAGCTCGTGCACGGCGGGCTGCGCTACCTCGCCCACGGCGAGCTCGGGCTGGCGCGGGAGTGCGCCCGCGAGCGGGCCGTCCTCATGCGGACCACCGCGCCGCACCTGGTGCGGCCGCTGCCCTTCCTCGTGCCCGACGCCGCCGGCCGGGACGTCAGCGCGGTGGGCGCGCTGGGCGGGCGGCTCGGGGACGCGGTGCGGCGGTCGGTGTCCGGCGGGCGCGGCTCGCTGCCGGGCACCCGGCGGGTGGGGGCCGCCGAGGCCGCCCGGCTGGTGCCGGCGCTGCGGCCCGGTGGGGGCGGTGCGCTGTTCTGGGACGGCCAGCTCACCGACGACGCCCGGCTCGTCGTCGCCCTGGCCCGCACCGCCGCGTCGCTGGGCGCGCGGGTGCTGACCGGCGCGCGGGTGGTCGCCGTCGACGGGCGGGAGGTGGCCGCCGTCGTCGACGGGGAGCCGGTGACGGTGCGGGCCGGCGCCGTCGTCAACGCCACCGGCGTGTGGGCGCAGGCGCTCGCCCCCGGGATCCGGCTGGCGCCCTCCCGCGGCTCGCACCTGGTCGTGCGGGCCGACCGGCTCGGCGACCCGCTCGCCGCGCTGACCGTGCCGCTGCCCGGGTCGCGGTCGCGGTACGTGTTCGCGCTGCCGCAGCCGGGCGGGCTGGTGTACCTGGGCCTCACCGACGAGCCGGTGCCCGGACCGGTCCCCGACGACGACCCGCGGCCGGGCGAGACCGAGGTCGACGAGCTGCTCGGCACCGTGAGCCGGGTGCTGGCGGTGCCGCTCACCCGCGACGACGTCGTCGGCGCCTACGCCGGGCTGCGGCCGCTGGTGCTGCCCGCGTCGGCCGGAGCCGGGCCCGGGGACGCGACCGCCGACCTCTCCCGCCGGCACCTGCTGCAGTGGGACGGACCGGTCCTGTCCGTGGTCGGCGGCAAGCTCACCACCTACCGGGCCATGGCCGCCGACGCCGCCGACGCCGTCGTCGCCCGCCTGGGCCGGGGCGCGCGCCGCTCGCGCACTGCCTCCCTGCCGCTGGTCGGCGCGGCGCCGCCGGCCGAGCTGGCCCGGGTCCGCGCGCCGGCCCGGCTGGTCGCCCGCTACGGCACCGAGGCGCCGCGGGTGGCCGCGCTGGGCGCCGGGCCGGTGGTGGCGGGCCGGCCGGAGACGGTGGGGGAGCTGCGCTTCGGGGTGCTCGCCGAGGGCGCGCGCACGGTGGCCGACCTGCTCGACCGGCGGGTGCGGCTGGGACTGGTCCCCGCCGACCGCGAGCGCGCCGTGCCCGCCGCGCAGGCCGCGGTCGCGGCCGGGGGTGGCGACCGGTAGGACAGGCCCGTGACCGCCCCGACCCTCGACGTCGACCCCTGGACGGTCCGCGAGCCGCGCGTGGACCCGGCGACGCTGCCCGTCTCGGAGTCGCTGTTCACCCTGTCCAACGGCTTCCTCGGCGTCCGGGGCACCCTCGACGAGGTCGAGCCCTCCGGCATGCGCGGCACCTACCTGTCCGGGGTCTTCGAGACGCACCCGCTGTCCTACCCCGAGGAGGGCTACGGCCAGCCGGAGGAGGGGCAGGCGCTGATCACCGTCGCCGACGGCACCCCGCTGCGGCTGCTGGTCGACGGCGTGCCGCTCGACGTGCGCGAGGCCCTGCCGGAGGTGCACGAGCGCACGCTGGACCTGCGCGCCGGCACGCTGGACCGCCGGGTCCGCTGGCGCACGCCGTCCGGGACGACGGTGGAGCTGACCTCCCGACGGCTGGTGTCGCTGGTGGAGCGGTCGGTGTGCGCGGTGCGCTACGAGGTGCGCACCCTGGACGGGCGGGCGCACGTGGTCGTGCGGTCCGAGCTCGCCGCCGGGGCGGTGACGCCCGAGGGCGTGCAGAACGACGACCCGCGCGTGGCGGCCGTCCTGGACGACGCCTTCGAGCCGCGCGCGCAGATCGGCTCGCCGACCGGCGGCGCCCTCGTCGAGCGGACCCGCCGGACGGGCATCACCGTCGCGGCGGCGGTCGCCCACCGGGTCGAGGGCGGGCGGACGCGCACCGACGTCGACGAGCAGCACGTCACCACCACCGTCGCCGCCGACCTGGGCCCGGGCGACGCCGTCACCGTCGTCAAGGTGGTCGGCTACAACTGGTCGACCGACGCCGGGTCCGACTCCGTCCTGGGCCAGGCGTCGGCCGCCGTGGACTCCGCGCTCGACCTCGGCTGGGACGGCCTGCTCGACCGGCAGCGCGCCGCACTCGACGAGGTGTGGGCGACCGGCGACGTCGAGGTCGACGGCGACCCGGAGCTGCAGCAGGCGCTGCGCTACAGCGTCTTCCAGCTCGTCTGCTCGGCCGCCTGCATCTCGGGGGCCGCCGTCGGCGCCAAGGGGCTGACGGGGATCGGCTACAGCGGCCACACCTTCTGGGACGTCGAGGGGTTCGTGCTGCCCGCCCTCACCCTCCTGCGCCCGGACGCGGCGGCCCGGCTGCTGCGCTGGCGCGCCTCCACGCTCGACGCCGCGCGGGACCGTGCCCGGACCCTGGGGCGGTCGGGTGTGGCCTTCGCCTGGCGGACGATCGACGGGCGGGAGACGTCGGCCTACTGGCCGGCCAGCAGCGCGGCGGTGCACGTCAGCGCCGACGTCGCCCGGGCGTTCTGGCTGTACGAGAACGTCACCGGTGCCGACCTCGACTCCGTCGGGGGCCTGGAGGTGCTGGTGGAGACGGCGCGGATGTGGGCGTCGCTGGGCCACGAGGACGTCGCCGGCGCCTGGCACCTGTTCGGCGTGACCGGGCCGGACGAGTACACCGGCGTCGTCAACGACAACGTGTTCACCAACCTGATGGCGCGGGCCAACCTCCGGCGCGCCGCCGAGGCCTGCCGGCGGCACGAGGCGCGCGCCGCGGAGCTCGGGGTCGACCACACCGAGACCGCCGCCTGGCGCGCCGCGGCCGACGCCGTGTGCGTGCCGTGGGACGAGAGCCTGGGCGTGCACCCGATGAACGACGACTTCACCGCCTTCGCGGAGTGGCCCTTCGAGGAGGAGCGGGACCGCTACCCGGTGCAGGAGCACCACCACTACGCCGAGTTCTACCGCCGCCAGGTGCTCAAGCAGGCCGACCTGGTGCTGGCGCTGTGGTGGTGCCGGGAGGAGTTCACGCCCGAGCAGGTGGCCCGCGACGTGGAGTACTACGAGGCGCGCACGGTGCGGGACTCCTCGCTGTCGGCGGCGGTCCAGGCGGTGGTGTGCGCCCAGGCCCAGCACCCCGACCTGGCGCTGCGCCACCTGCGCGAGGCCGCGCTCGTGGACCTGCGCGACCTGCAGCAGGGCACCGCCAAGGGGCTGCACCTGGCCTCGGTGGCCGGTGCCTGGCTGGCCCTCGTCGCCGGCCTCGGCGGGATGCGCGAGGACGCCGGCGAGCTGGAGCTCGCGCCCCTGCTGCCGGCCCGGCTCTCGCGGACCGCCTACTCCGTCACCTGGCGGGGCAGGCTGCTGCGCGTCGAGACCACCCGGGAGGGCACCACGGTCACGCTCGTCCGCGGCGAGGAGCCGGTGACCGTCGTCGTCGACGGGGACCCGCTGTCCGTCGCGCCCGGCGCCCCCGCCCGAGCGCCGCTGCGCGCGCCCACCCCGCTGCTCGGCGAGCCGCGGCAGCCGGCCGGCCGCGAACCGCGCGCCTGACGTCCCAGTCTCTGGGAAGGGTGTTCCGCAGAGCGGGACGGCGGGGTCAGGATGCCGTCGTGGACACCTACACGCACGGGCACGCCGAGCCCGTCCTGCAGTCCCACCGCTGGCGCACCGCGGAGAACTCCGCCGGGTACCTGCTGCCGCACCTGCGACCGGGCCTGGAGCTGCTCGACGTCGGCTGCGGTCCGGGGACGATCACCGTCGACCTGGCCCGCCGGGTGGCCCCGGGACGGGTGCTCGGGATCGACGTCTCGGCCGACCCGCTCGGCGAGGCGCGGGACCTGGCGGAGCGCGAGGGCGTCGCGGTGACCTTCGCCGTCGGCGACGGCTACGCCCTCGACCTGCCCGACGACGCGGTCGACGTCGTCCACGCCCACCAGGTGCTGCAGCACCTGACCGACCCCGTGGCGGCGCTGCGCGAGATGGCCCGGGTGTGCCGGCCCGGCGGGCTGCTCGCCGTCCGCGACGTCGACTACGCCACCGTCGTCTGGCACCCCGCCGACCCCGGGCTGGACCGCTGGCTGGCGCTCTACTCCGCCGTCGCGCGGGTCAACGCCGCCGAGCCCGACGCCGGGCGGCACCTGGTGGCCTGGGCGCACGCCGCCGGGCTGCGCGACCTCACCGCCACGGCGTCGGCGTGGTGCTATGCGTCCTCGGCCGAGCGGGAGTGGTGGGGCCGCTCCTGGGCCGGCCGGGCCACCGCGTCGGCCTTCGCCGAGCAGGCCCTGGCCTACGGGCTGGCCGCGCGGGACGAGCTCGAGGAGATCGCCGCCGCGTGGCTGCGCTGGGCCGCCGCGGACGACGGCTGGCTGGCGATGCTGCACGGCGAGCTGCTCATCCGCGTCTGCTGAAGGACCCCCGTGCCCCCCACCGCTCGCACGCTCGCGGCGGGCCCCTGCACGCGGACCGACTGCGACGGAAGGACCGTCAGTCCTGGCGGGCGGCGTTGGCCTGGACGGCGGTGCTCACCCACTGCGCCAGGCCCGGCGCCGTCTTCTCGTAGGTGGCGGTGAACCGCTCGTCCTCGACGTACATCCGGCCGAGCGCCGCGTGCATCTGGGGCGGGCAGTCGTAGAACCACCGGCAGATCTGCTGCCGCGCCTCCTCGGCCAGGTCCATGCCCTGCGCCGAGTCGGGCGCGACGCCGGCCCGCAGCGCGTCGGCCATCCGGCGGGTGAGGTCCTCGCCCTCGCCCTTGATGCGGACCCAGTCCTCCTTCGAGTAGGCCGCGGCGCGCCGCGAGGACTCCCGGTAGGCGTCGGTGTCGCCCCAGCGCTCCTGGACCTCGGCCTCGTACCGCTCCGGGTCGTGCTCGCCGAAGACCTCGAACCGCTCCTGCGGGGTCAGTGAGATCCCCATCTGTCTGGCCTCCATCTCCTTCTCCACGGCCGCGACCATCGCCCGCGTCCGCTCCAGCCGGTCCCGCAGCAGCCGGTGCTGGCGGCGCAGGTGCTCGGCGGGGTCGGCGGACGGGTCGTCGAGCAGGGTCGCGACCTCCTCGAGGGGGAACCCGAGCTCGCGGTAGAGCAGCACCTGGTGCAGCCGGTCCAGGTCCGCCCCCGAGTAGCGGCGGTAGCCGGCCGCGGTGCGTCCCGACGGCGACAGCAGGCCGATGCGGTCGTAGTGGTGCAGCGTGCGCACCGTGACCCCGGCCAGCGCGGCCACCTCACCGACGTTCACGCGGGTCCCTCCTCCCTGACGGCGACGAGTGCACAGCCTGACGCCGCGTCAGGGTCAAGCGCGATCCCCGGACGGCGGCGCACGGGTGTCTGGGCGAGGATGCCGGGGTGGCCGCTGAGGACGTCTCGCCCGAGGACCCCTTCCCCCGGCAGCGCGTGCCGGTGCTCGGCACCGAGATGGCCTACGTCGACGTGGGCGAGGGCGACCCGATCGTCTTCCTGCACGGCAACCCGACGTCGTCCTACCTGTGGCGCAACGTCGTCCCGCACGTGCAGCACCTCGGCCGCTGCATCGCCCCGGACCTGGTCGGCATGGGGGAGTCGGGGAAGCTGCCGGACCCGCAGCGGGGCACCTACTCCTTCACCACCCACGCCGCGCACCTGGCCGCGTTCCTCGAGGCGGTCGGCGTCGAGCGGCGGGTGACCCTGGTGCTGCACGACTGGGGCTCGGCGCTGGGCTTCGACTGGGCCCGCGCGCACCCCGAGGCGGTGCGCGGCCTCGCGTTCACCGAGGCGATCGTCACGCCGATGACCTGGGCCGACTGGCCGGCCGACGCACGCAAGATCTTCCGCACCATGCGCGGTGACGACGGCGAGACGGTCGTGCTGGAGAAGAACGTCTTCGTCGAGCGGATCCTGCCGGCATCGACGCTGCGCGGGCTGTCGCCGGAGGCGCACGAGCGCTACCGGCGGCCCTTCGCGACCCCCGAGGACCGCTGGCCCACGCTGGAGTGGCCGCGGCAGATCCCGCTGGACAACGTGCCGCCGAAGGTGCGCGACGTCGTGTCGCGGTACGGCGTCTGGCTGCGCGGCAGCGCCGTGCCGAAGCTCTTCCTGAACGCCGAGCCGGGGTCGATCCTGGTCGGGCGGCAGCGGTCGCTGGTCCGCACGTGGCCGTCGGTCACCGAGGTGACCGTGCCCGGCGCGCACTTCGTCCCCGAGGACTCCCCGCACGCCATCGGCCGGGCGCTGGCCGACTGGATCCCGACGCTGCCCTGAAGCGGGCTGTCGGGTTTCTCCAAGACCGCGCCGCCGCGGACGGCCAGGGTGGGCGCATGGCGATCACCGACGGCCGGCCCGACGGCTACACGACCCTGACCCCCTTCCTCGTCTGCTCGCCCGCGGCCGAGGCGATCCGCTTCTACGAGGACGTCTTCGGCGCCACCACCGTCAGCCGCACGGACGGCCCCGACGGCACGGTCGCGCACGCCGAGCTGCAGTTCCCCACCGGCCGGCTGCAGCTGTCCGACCCCAATCCGCAGTTCGGCCTGGTCGCCCCCACCGGGCAGGCCGAGGACCGGGTCAGCGGCTCCACCTGCATCTACGTCCCCGACGTCGACGCGGTCTTCGCCGCCGCCGTCGCGCGGGGCGCCACCGTGCGCGAGCAGCCGGCCACCTTCGTCACCGGCGACCGGTTCGCCTCGCTCTACGACCCGTTCGGTCACCGCTGGGCGGTCATGACCCGGGTGGAGGACGTCAGCCCCGAGGAGGCCGAGCGCCGGCTGTCGGAGTGGGCCGCGTCGGGTGCCCTGGAGAGCTAATCGAGGGCGCGGCGGCGGAAGCCGACGAGGCTCAGGACGCCGAACACCGCCAGGAACCCGGCCAGTGCCAGCGCGCACACCGGCAGCGGCAGGTGCGGTACGTCCGGCGTCATCTCCGCGCGCAGCGCCTCGCTGAGGTAGGTCAGCGGGTTGACCGCGCACACCACCTGGAACCAGCGCAGCGTGTCGAGCGCGGGCCACGGGAACTGGGTGGAGCCGGTGAACAGCAGCGGGGTGAGCACGACGGCGAAGACGACGTTGATCCGGTTCGGCGTGACGAAGGTGCCCAGGACCATGCCCATCGCCGCCCCGACCAGGGAGCCGAGCACGAGGAACACCGCGAGCAGCGGCACGTCGGACCAGGTCACCGGCAGCGTGCCCAGCACCCACCAGCCGATCGGGAACATCACCGCCGCGGCCACCAGCGCCCGCGCGGTGGAGAAGACGATCTTCTCGACGGCGACCAGCGCGGTCGGCAGCGGCGCGAGCAGCCGGTCCTCGATCTCCTTGGTGAACGAGAAGTCGATGACCAGCGGGAAGGCGGTGTTCTGCAGCGCGGTGAGGAAGGCGGCGAGCGCGATGACGCCGGGCAGCAGCACGCCGGAGTAGGCCGAGGACGCGAAGCCGAGCTCGACGAGCACCTTGCCGAAGACGAACAGCAGGAACACCGGCTGCAGCACCACCTGCAGCAGGAAGGGCACGAACTCCCGGCCGGTGACGAACACGTCGCGCCACAGCAGCGCGGTGAAGGCCCGCCACACGTCGGGCCGGGCGGGCCCGGCGACCCCGGTGGCGCTCCGTGGCGTGTCGACGGCGGTCATCGCAGCTCCCGTCCGGTCAGGCTGAGGAAGACGTCCTCCAGGCTGGGCTCGCCCATGCGCACGCCGGTCAGCCGGGCCCCGCGGGCGGCCAGCACCTCCGAGACCGGCCCGACCGTCGTCGCGGCGTCGGCGGAGAGGTAGAGCCGGGCCCGCAGCCCGCCGGAGTCGGCGACCGGCTCGACCCGCTCGGCCTGCGGCAGCGCGCCGAGGGCGGCCAGCACCGCGTCGTCGCTGTCCCCGGGCGCCCGCTCGACGTCGACGTCGAGGGTGGCACTGCCCGGCAGCGACCGGGTGAGCGCGGCCGGGGTGTCCAGCGCGAGCAGCCGGCCGGAGTCCATGATCCCGACCCGGTCGGCCAGCGCCGCGGCCTCCTCCATGTCGTGCGTGGTGAGGACGACGGTGACGCCGGTGTCGCGCAGCTCGCGCACCCGCTCCCACACGAACAGCCGCGCCTGCGGGTCCAGCCCGGTGCTCGGCTCGTCGAGGAAGACCACCTGCGGGGCGTGCATGAGCGCCCGGGCGATGAGCAGCCGCTGCGCCATGCCCCCGGAGTAGTCGTCGACCCGGTCCCCGCCGCGGTCGCCGAGACCGAGCCGCTCGAGCAGCTCGTCGGCCCGGCGGTTGCGCTCGGCGCGGCCCACCCCGTGGTAGGCGGCGTGGAAGACCAGGTTCTGCCGGGCGGTCAGCGAGCGGTCGAGGTTGGAGCGCTGCGGCACCACCGACAGCCGGCTGCGCGCGGTGACCGGGTCGGCGGCGACGTCGACCCCCGCCACCCGCGCGGTGCCGCCGGTGGGCAGCACCCGCGTGGTGAGGACGCCGATCGTGGTGGTCTTGCCCGCGCCGTTGGGGCCGAGCAGCCCGAAGACCTCCCCGCGGTCGACGGCGAACGACACCCCGTCGACGGCGTTGGTCGGGCGGCCCGGGTAGCGCTTGACCAGTTCGCTGACCTCGACCGCGGCGTCCATCGACGGCGATGGTGCCACCTCCGGCCGACACCGCCGCCGTCACGCCGTGGGCGCAGCGGCCGCGCCGCGGGCGCCGTCGACGGTCGGCGCGGCGCCGTCCCCGGGCAGCGTGCGGTTGCCGAACGACCGCAGCCGCGGCGCCCAGCGGCGCATCGCCGACCGGTGCGGATCGGCGCGGGCGAAGGCCCGGACGGCGGCCTCGTCGTCCCACCACGACACGGTGGTGAAGGTCCGGGCCAGCGGCTGCGCCCGCAGCAGCAGCGAGCGGGCGCCGGGGGAGGCGGCCACCTGGCGGCGGATCGCGAGCGAGGCGGCGAAGAAGGCCGGGACGTCGGTGAGCCGGCGCAGCCGCAGCTCGGTGAGCAGCACGACGCCGGGCCCCTCGACGGTGCGGCCGGTGGTCCAGGGCAGGTCGGGGATGGCGGGCACCGGGTCCTCCTCGGGTGACTTAACAGGTGTAAAGCCACCGTAGACCCGTCGCTTAACGCGTGTAAAGTGGCTTCCGTGGCCCGGGACCTCCGCAGCGACCTGCTCACCGCCGCCGCGGTGCTGGTGGAGCGGACCGGCTCGGCGGACACGGTCACGCTGCGCGGGGTCGCCCGCGAGGCCGGGGTCAGCGCGCCTGCGGTCTACGGGCACTTCGCCGACCTCGACGCCCTGCTCGACGCGGTGGTGGAGCGCGGCTTCACCGACCTGGTGGCGGCGATCGCGGCGGCCACCGACGGCGTCCCCGACCCGGTCGAGCGGCTGCTCGCCGGCTGCCGGGCCTACGTGCGGTGCGGGCTGGCGGCGCCCGGCCGCTACCGGGCGATGTTCGGCGCCCGGCAGGTGCCGGCGGGGGACCGGGCCTTCGCCGTCCTGGTCCGGGCCGTCGACGCCTGCGTCCGGGCCGGCCGGTCGGCCAGCACCGACGTGCGCGCCGACGCCGGCCTGGTGTGGACCGCGCTGCACGGTCTGGTCACCCTCTGGGCGGGGTGGGACCGGCCCTGGCCCGACCCCGAGGAGCAGGTCGGCGCGCTGGTGACGCGGCTGGCGCTGCTGTCCCCCGAGGTCAGCGGCGGGAGCGCTTGACGGCGTACATCGCCGCGTCGGCGCGGCGCAGCAGCGTGTCGGGTGTGTCCCCGCGCCGCGACAGCGTGACGCCGGTGCTCGAGCGCAGCGGCGGGCCGCCGTCGGTGGGCTCGCCCAGCACCCGCCCGATGCGGGCGGCGAGGGCGTGCGCGGCGGACTCGCTGCCGGTGCCGGGGCACAGCACGACGAACTCGTCGCCGCCGATGCGGGCCACGGTGTCCCCGGGGCGCACGGCCGAGCCGAGCGTGGCGGCCATCCGCAGCAGCGCGGCGTCGCCCGCGGCGTGCCCGAGGGTGTCGTTGATCGCCTTGAAGTCGTCGAGGTCGCAGTAGAGCAGCGCCGCCGGCAGGCCCTCGCGCTCCTGCACCCGGAGCGCCTGCTCGATGCGGTCGACCAGCAGGGCGCGGTTGGGCAGTCCGGTCAGCGCGTCGTGCAGCGCCGCCTCGCGCAGCCGGGCCTCGAGCCGGCACTGCGCGGTGACGTCCATCAGGGCGACGACGGCGCCGGTGACCCGGCCGGAGGCGTCGACCACCCGGTCGCCCGAGGCCCGCAGCAGCCGCGGCGACCCGTCCGGGGAGGTGATCGCCAGCTCGACGTCGCGGACCCGGCCCTCGTCGAGGACCCGCTGCAGCGGCAGCTCCGACACCGCCATCGGCCGGCCGTCCACGGTGGTCAGCCCGAACGCCTCGACGATCTCCGGGGTGAGCCGGGCCTGCTCGACGGCGTGCTCGTCGCCCAGGCCGTGCCACTGCCGGGCGACGCGGTTGAACATCGTCAGCCCGCCGTCGGCGTCCGCGGCGACCACCCCCACGGGCAGCGCCTCCAGCAGGGCGCGGGTGAAGGCCTCCGAGCGGCCGGCGTGCGCCGCGGCGGCCTCGGTCTGGTCGCGGGCGGCCGCGTTGGCGACGGCGAGGTCGGCCAGCTCGCGGGCCTGTCGCCGGCGCTGGAACAGCGCCACCACGACCGAGGCGAGGTCGGCCAGCCGCTCCCCGGCGTCGGGGGCGAAGGCGTGCGGGGCCTCGTCGAAGACGCACAGCGTGCCCACCGTCGTGCCGTCGACCACGAGGGGCGCGGTGGCGTAGGCGCGCACCCTCGCACGCCGGCCGTCGACCCACGGGTTGGCGGCGTGCACGGGGTGGCTCGCCAGGTCGTCGTACACCTGCGGGCCCGGGGAGCCGGTGGTCGTGGCCGAGCACAGCGACTCGTCGCGCGGGGTGCTCGCGCCGTCGAACCCGTGGGGTGCCAGCTGGTGCTGCCAGCGGGTGTCGAGCAGGTTGACCGTGGCGCAGGGGGCACCGGTGACGGCCGCCGCCACCCGCACCACGGCGGCCAGCTCGGCGTCCTCGGCGGCGTCCAGGACGCCGAGGTCGGCCAGGAGCCGGGCCTGCCGGGCACGCAGCTCGGCGAGCTCCTCGGGTGGGGTGCAGACGCGCATGCCACCGGATCGGCCCTCCTCCGGGCCGCCTGCAGCGACCCGGGGGAGGCGTCCCCCGATCAGGTGAGCGCGCGCACGACCTCCACGACGGCGAGCACGGCGAAGACGACGAACAGCACCGCCGCCGCCCGGCGGATGAGGGCCACCGGCAGCCGGTCGGCGAGCTTCTTGCCGAGGAACACCGCCAGGCCGCTCACCACGAGCAGCGCCGCCCACGCCCCGATGAAGACCGACACCGGCGAGTCGTAGCGGGCGGCCAGGCCCGCGGTGGCCAGCTGCGAGAGGTCGCCCCACTCGGCGGCGAACAGCACGCCGAAGGAGATCGCGGCCGCCCGCAGGAACGACGTCCGCTCCCGTGCGTCCGCGGCCTCCCCGCCGTCCTCGGGTCCCTCGTCGGCGCTGCGCCACAGCAGCACCGCGCCGACGAGGAACAGCACGGCCACGACGCCGGCCACCAGCGCCTCGGGCAGCAGCGAGAGCAGGCTGCCGGCGGTGACGGCGATGGCCACCTGCAGGCCGAAGGCCGTGCCGACGCCGACGAACACCGGCAGCGGCGGGAACCGGGTGGCCAGGACCAGGCTGGCGAACAGCGTCTTGTCCGGCAGCTCGACCGGCAGGACGAGGACGAACGCCGTCACGACGACGGACAGCACGATCACGGGTGGGTCTCTCTTCCGCTCGGCACGGCCGGGCGGGGGCGCACGCCTCCGACCGGCAGTGCGACGACTGCTCGGCCGAAGGTCTCGCCCACCCGCGCGGGGCGCGGGCCCGCTGACCGGGCGGCTCCCGCGGGAGCGCGCCAGCGTGTCGACCAGCGGACGGGGGGCTACTCCCCTTCTCGGCCGCCCACCCTAGCCGACGGCGCGCGGGAAACCCGGTGCGCGCGGGTGTGGCTCCGGTTACCGTCCGCCCGTGCCCTTCCGTTGACGCCCGTCCCGCACCCCGCTGCCGGCCGCCGCCCGGCCACTGGCCCGCCTGGCCGTGGCCTGGACCGCGCTGTCCGGGCTCGCCCCGGTCTACCCGCTGTACGCGCTGCTGTTCCTCGACACGGGGCTGTCGCAGGCGCAGGTGTCGGGCCTGTTCGCGCTGTGGTCGGTGACCGCCCTGCTGGCCGAGGTCCCCACCGGCGTGCTCGCCGACCGCTGGTCCCGCCGCGGGGCGCTCGTCCTCGCCGGCGTGCTCGAGGCGGCCGGTTTCGTGCTGTGGACGGTCGCGCCCGGCCTGCCCGGGTTCGCCGCCGGCTTCGTCGTCTGGGGCGTGGGCGGTGCCCTGGCCTCTGGCGCGGCCGAGGCGCTGGTCTACGACGGCCTGACCGCCGTCGGCGCGGAGGACGCCTACGTCCGCGTGCACGGCGCGACGACGGCGGCCGAGCTGCTGGTGCAGGTGCCGACCGCGCTGCTGGCCGGGGTGCTCGTGCAGGCCGGCGGCTACGCGCTGGTCGGGTGGGTCAGCGTGGCGGTCTGCCTGGCCGCCGCGGCCCTGGCCACCCGGTTCCCCGAGCCGCCGCACGTCGCCGACGACGACGAGCCGGAGGTCCCGCTGCGCCGGGCGGTCGGCGCCGCGCTGCGCCGGCCGGGCGTGCTCCTGGTCGTCGTCGCCGTCGCCGTGCTGGGCGGGCTGGACGCGATCGAGGAGTACTTCCCGGTCATGGCGCGCGAGCAGGGCGTGCCCACCGAGCTCGTCCCGGCCGCCGTCCTCGTCGTCGCGCTGGCCGGGGCGGCGGGTGCGGCGCTGGCCGGCCGGGCGGCGCGGCTGCCCTCGCGGGCGCTGCCGCTCCTCCTGCTGCTGTCGGCGGTGCTCCTCGCGATCGGCGCGGCGGTCGACCACCCGGTCGCCGTCGCCGCCGTCGCGGTGTCCTACGGGCTGTACCTGGCGGTGCTCGTGGTGGGGGAGACGCGGCTGCAGGAGCAGGTGCCCACCGCGGTGCGGGCGACGGTCACCTCGGTCGCGGGGCTGGGCATCGAGGCCGCCGCGCTGCTGGTGTTCGGCGCGTGGGCGCTGGGCGGGGCGGGCGCGGTGGCGGTGCTGTTCCTCGCCGTCGTCCCGGTCACCTGGTCGGCGTTCCGGCCGGTCCCCGTCGACAGGTGAGCTCTCACCGCGACAGAGGCACCTCCGGAGCGGGCGGCCGCACCGACAGCCGGGGCAGCAGGGCGTGCACCAGCGGCCCGATGGCCAGCGCGTACAGCACGGTGGCGACGCCCAGGGTGCCGCCGAGCAGCCAGCCGGCGGCCACGACCGCCACCTCGATCGACGTGCGCACCAGCCGCACCGAGCGCCCGGTGCGGCGGACCAGGCCGGTCATCAGCCCGTCCCGCGGCCCCGGACCGAGGTGCACCCCGATGTAGGCGGCGGTCGCGACGGCGTTGAGCAGGATCCCGGCCGGCACGAGCGCGACCCGGACGGGCAGGGACCCCGGCTCCGGGAGGACGGCGAGCACGGCGTCCAGGGCCAGGCCGATGACGACGACGTTGCTGACCGTGCCCAGCCCCGGCCGCTCGCGCAGCGGCACCCAGGCCAGCAGCACCAGCGCGCCGACGACCATGGTGACCACCCCGAGCGACCAGCCGAGCTGGCGGGCCAGTCCCTGGTGCAGCACGTCCCACGGCATGACGCCCAGGCCCGAGCGCACCAGCAGGGCCATCGACAGGCCGTAGAGCACCAGCCCGGCGTAGAGCTGGACGAGGCGACGGGGTCCGGGGAGCTGGCGCACGGCACCGATCCTGCGTCAGGACCGGCCCGGGGGCCGCAGGCCAATCTGGGCGAGTGGCCTGGCCCGCCCCACCTACCGGGCGGTGCGGCGGGCGATGCGGGCGGCGAAGACCCCGGCGGCGTGGCCGTTGTCGATCGTGCTGACGACGACGCCCGGGGACGCCGCGGTGAGCATCGTCAGCAGCGCCCCGAACCCGCCGAAGGAGCCCGGCTGCCCGGTCGAGGTGGGCACCGCGACGATCGGCACGTCGGTCATCGCCGCGACCGTCCCGGCCAGCGAGGCGTCGAGCCCGGCGACGACGACCAGGCAGTCGACGTCGTCGAGCAGCGTGCGGTCGGTGAGCAGCGAGCGCAGCCGGCCGCCGCCCACGTCGTCGACGCGCACCACCTCGGTGCCGGTGACCCGCGCGACGAACGCCGCCTCCGCCGCCACCGACGCGTCGGCGCTGCCGGCGCAGAGCACGCCCACCCGCCCGACCGGCTCGGGGACCGGCCCGACGGCGGCCGACATCGCCGCGGCGTCGACGGTGGAGCCGGGGTGCTCGGAGGCCAGCGCGACGAGGGTGTCGGCGCCGGCGCGGACGACCAGCGCGGGCCGGTCGGGGTGCGCGGCGCGGGTCTCGCGGACCAGCGCCAGCACCTGCTCGGTCGAGCGGCCCACCCCCCAGACGACGTCGGGCTCGGCCGGCACGGGGCGCCCCGGCGGCGCGGCGGGCGCGGGGCCCAGCGACGGCTCGCCGGGGGCGCCGAGCGACAGCGGCGGGTCGGCGGGACGGGGCGCGGGGGTGCTCAGCAGCGGCGAGAAGCCGCCCACCGGGTCCAGCGGCGAGGCCGGCACGGACGCAGGGCGCGGCGTCGGCAGCGGCGTGTCCGGTGCGCGGGTCTGGGTGAGCGCGGACAGCGCCACGACCCGGTCGCGGCCGCTGCGCTTGGCGTCGTACAGCACCCCGTCGGCGGCGGCGAACAGCGTGCGGCGGTCGTCGCCGCGGGTGGCCGAGGCGATGCCGACGCTGATGGTCACCGGCACGGGGACACCCAGCGCGGCCCAGTCGTGGCCGGCGACGGCGCGGCGGATCCGCTCGAGCGCGTGCTCGGCCTGCTCGGCGGTGGTGTCGGGCAGCAGGACGACGAACTCGTCGCCGGCCCACCGGCACACCTCGTCGGTGTCGCGGCAGCCGGCCAGCAGCAGATCGGCGACCGTGCGCAGCACCGTGTCCCCGCCGGGGTGGCCGACGGCGTCGTTGATCGCCTTGAACCGGTCGACGTCGACGACCGCCAGGGCCGGGGTGGTCCCCGCGCTGAGCAGCCCGTCGAGGCGCGCCTCGGCGTAGCGCCGGTTGGGCAGGGAGGTCAGCGGGTCCTCGTAGGCCTGGCGGCGCAGCTGCCCGGCGGCCCGCTCGTTCTCCAGCAGGCTCTTGCGCCGGCCGAACAGCTCCACCCAGCGGGTGCGCCGCTCGTCGACCCGGTCGAGCTCGTCGGCGAGGTAGGCCTGCAGGTAGGGCAGCGCGCGCCCCGCGTCGTCGAGCTCGGCGTGCAGCGTGCACAGCTCGCGCAGCGCCGCCCGCCGCAAGCGCGGCAGGCCGTGCTCGGTGGCCAGCGCCAGCGCCTTGGCCAGCTGCTGGTCGGCGCCGCGGCCGTCGCCCTGCCGCCGCAGCGCGCGGCCCAGGGCCAGCAGGGCCGAGGCCAGCAGCGCCCGGTCGCCCCGGGCGCTGCTGGTGCGGACGGCGGCGCGCAGCGGGCCGGTGGCCGCGGCGTGCTCGCCCAGGCCGACCAGCGCCCAGCCGTGCACCACCTGCGCGGCGACGACGCCGCCGGCGTCGGGCGGCAGCTGGGCCAGCGCCCGCTCGGCCAGCGCCCGCGCCTCGGCGAACCGCGGCCGGGCCGAGTCGGCGTCGCCGTCGTCGAGCAGGGCCTCGCCGAGCTCGGCGCACAGCTCGCCCAGGCAGGTGGCCGCGCCGGCGGCGAGCACGTCGGGGTCCTCGTCGGGGCCGAGGACGCCGGCGGCGGCCGCGGCGGTCGCCGTCTCCAGCGCGCGGCGCTGGTAGTCCAGCGCCAGCGGCATGAGCTCGAGGTCGGCCAGGACGCCGGCGAGGGTGCCGAGCGTGTCGACCAGCAGCGCGCTCGGCGGCAGCTGCGGGTCGAGCAGGCTCGCGGCCTCGACCGCCTCGTCCATCGCGGCGTCGATCCGGCGGGACAGCAGCTCGATGCGGGCGTGCCGGGCCAGCCCCGCGGCACGCTGCACGTCGTCGTCGCTGGCGTCGAAGGCGGCCTTGGCCGAGCGGACCAGCGCGATGGCCAGGGCGGCGTTCGCGGCCGACTCCGAGCGCGGGTCGTCCTCGCCCGCCTCCGCGGCCGCCGCACCGTCGCCGCGGTCGAGCAGGCCGGCGACGCCGGCGTGCAGGTCCAGCGACTCGGTGGCCTCGGGCGCGTCGAGGGGCTCGCCGACCAGCGTGAACCCGGCGACCCGCAGCCGGCGCACCAGCAGCTCGGCGCGCAGGGTGTCGGCCCAGGCGCGACCGAGGCCCGCGGCGTCGGCGGGGTCGGCGTCGGCGGGGACCTCGTACGGCGAGGAGGGGTCGACGACCGACAGCAACCGCTCGGCGTCGTCCAGCTGCCAGTTGGCGAGGGCGGCGGTCACCCGGTGGTGCAGGGCTCCCGGTGGCACCAGCGCACTGTGCACGTCGTCAGGGAGGGAGTCGAGCGCCCGGGCTCCGGCACGCCGGAGCCGACCGCCGGCGTCGTCCGTCCCGTCACTGGCGTCCCAGGCGGGGCGCCCCGTCACGGCGCCGCCCCGCCCGCGGGCAGGTCGTCGTCCGCCGTGGGCGCGTCGTCGACGAGCCCGGGGGCGCGCACCCGGTTGCGCCCGCCGCGCTTGGCCGAGAACAGGTGCAGGTCGGCGGTGTCGAACAGCGACCGCCAGCCGACCGGCGCGTCGCGGTCGTCGGCGACCGCGGGCGCGGTGGCCACCCCGATGCTCACGGTGATCGGCTCGGACAGCGGCAGGTCGGCCCAGTCGGCCTCGGCGACGGCGGCCCGCAGCCGCTCCGCGGCGGCCAGCGCCTGCGCCTGCGTCGCGGCCGGCAGCACCACGAGGAACTCGTCGCCGGCCCACCGGTACACCTCGTCCCCGGCCCGGCTGTGCTCGCGCAGCAGCGCCGCCACCCGCCGCAGCACCTCGTCGCCGTGGGAGTGCGAGGCGTCGTCGTTGACCTCCTTGAACCGGTCCACGTCGACGACGGCCAGCGACAGCGGCTCGGCGCCCAGCCGCATCCCGGCCAGCCGGCGCTCGGCGCTGCGCCGGTTGCCCAGCCCGGTGAGGGCGTCCTCGAGGGCGTGCCGGCGCAGCACGGCGGCCTGCCGCTCCACCTCGCGCAGCCGGCTGCGGCGGACGAACATCTCCGCCCACAGCTCCCGGCTGCGCGCGTGCGCCCGGCCGGTGTCGGCGCGGTAGGCCTCCAGCCAGTACAGCGCCTCGGCGGGGCGGCCCATCGCGGCGGTGGCCTGGCCGAGCTCGAGCAGGCACTGCCGGTAGCGGCGCCGGTCGGCGGTCGCGGCGAAGGCGCCGGAGGCGTCGACGAGCAGGTCGGTGGCCTCCTCCCCGCCCCCGCCGCCGCTGTGCTCCTGCGAGAGCCGGGTCAGCAGCCGGGCCAGCGCGAGGTCGGCGTAGCCGCGCAGCCACGTGCCGCCGCCGCGGTGCACCCGCCGGTGCACCGACCGCAGCGGGCCCAGCGCGCCGTCGAGGTCGTCGTGGCAGCACAGCGCCCAGGCCTGGACGACGTCGAGCAGGTCCTGGTCGCCGGGCTCGGGCTCGACGGGCAGCGCCCGGGCCTCGGCGGCCGCGGCGAGGGCGGTGCCGGCCAGCGCCCGCGCCCGCGCGGCGTCCCCGCGGCGGCGCAGCGTCTGGGCGAGCTCGACGTTCTGCTGCGCGCACAGCCGCAGCAGCTGCCAGCGGTCGGTGAGGTCGGGCAGCCGGGCGGCGACCTCGTGTCCCCGCTCGGCGTGGGCGACGGCGAGCTCCTCGAGGTCGAGCGCGGTGAGGGTGAGGGAGAGCCACAGGTGCGCCTGGTGCAGCACGCGGGTCGGCTCGGCGGGGACCTGCTCGGTGAGCAGGCTGGCGTCGACGGCGAGCAGCATCGCGGCGTCGAGGTGGTCGGCGGCGGCCTCGACGTGCGCGAGGTAGGCCAGCACCAGGGCCGTGCCCGCCGACGCCGGGCAGGCGCCGAGGGCCTCGCGGGCGGTGGCGACCCCGGCCGCGGTGGCCTCCCGGTCGCCGTCGACCAGGCCGCGGCGGGCCGCGAGCGCCGCGGACCAGGCGGCCCAGCCCGGGTCGCCGGCAGCGGCCAGCGCGGGCTCGGCGTCGTCGAGCTCGGCGCGGAAGGCGTCGGCGTCGTCGCGGGAGCTGGCCACCAGCAGGCGGCGCAGCGCAGCGTCGAGATCACCCTCGGTGAGGGCAGACGGGCCGGGGGTCACGCACCCCTCCTCCCCGACGCCGGTCGTCCGGCCGCTGCTGGCCGGCGGTGAGGCAGCTCCCCCCGGACGGGACGGGGCCCCTGCCCGACCGCACTACCCTCGTCGGGTGCCCCAGACGCCTCCGACGCGGTTCGCCTATCTCGGGCCCGAGGGTACCTTCGCCGAAGCGGCGCTGAGCAGGGCCGTCGCCCCCGGGGAGGGTGTCCGGCAGCCCGCCGCGAGCGTCGCCGCGGCCCTGGCGGCCGTGCGCGCCGGCGAGGCCGACGCCGCCCTGGTGCCGCTGGAGAACTCGGTCGAGGGCTCGGTCCCGGCCACCATGGACGGCCTGGCCGAGGGCGACCGGCTGGTGGTCACCCGCGAGGTGTTCCTGACCGTCTCCTTCGTCCTCGCCGCGCGACCTGGGGCGACCCTCGACGCCGTGGGCAGCGTGGTCAGCCATCCCCACGCGCTCGCCCAGACCGCGCGCACCCTGGCCGGCCTGCTCCCCGGCGTCCCCGCGCTGCCGGCCTCCTCGACGGCGGCCGCCGCCCGCGCCGTGGCCGAGGGCGCCCACGACGCCGCCGTCTGCGCGCCGATCGCCGCCGAGCGCTACGGCCTGGTGCCGCTGGCCGAGGACGTCGCCGACCACCCCGGCGCGGTCACCCGCTTCGTGCTGGTGTCGCGGCCCGGGGCGCTGCCGGTCCCGACCGGCAACGACAAGACGTCGCTGGTGGTCGTCGTCGCCGACCGCACCGGCGCCCTGCTCGACGTGCTGCGCGAGTTCGCCGTCCGCGGGATCAGCCTGACGCGCATCGAGTCACGGCCCACCCGCGACCGGCTGTGGGTGTACTCCTTCTCCCTCGACTGCGAGGGCCACGTGGCCGAGGCGCGGGTGGGGGAGGCGCTGGCCGCGCTGCACCGGGTGTGCGAGGACGTGCGCTTCCTCGGCTCCTACCCGCGCGCCGACGGCCGCACCAACCGCCCGGTCCCCGACGAGTCGGCCGACACGGCCTTCGCCGAGGCCGGGCGGTGGCTGGCGCGCCTGCGCACCGGCGAGGTCTGACCGGGCACTTCCGCGGAAGTGCCCGCTCTAGGCGGGCTCCAGCTCCCGCTCGGGCTCGGGCTCCGGCCGGCGGGCCAGCCGGCCGGGCCACCAGGTGCGGTCGCCGAGCAGGTACACCGCCGAGGGCACCACCAGGGTGCGGACGACGAAGGTGTCGAGCAGGACGCCGAAGCCGACGATGAACGCCAGTTGCACGAGGATGAGCAGCGGCAGCACCGCCAGCGCCCCGAAGGTGGCCGCCAGCACCAGGCCGGCGCTGGTGATCACGCCACCGGTGACGGCCAGCGCGCGCAGCACCCCCTGCTTGGTCCCGTGCCGCTGCGACTCCTCCCGCGCCCGGGTCATGAGGAAGATGTTGTAGTCGATCCCCAGGGCGACCAGGAACACGAAGCCGATCAGGATGATCGTCGGGTCGCTGTCGGCGGTGCCCAGCAGCGGCTCGAAGACCAGCGCCGAGACGCCGATGGTCGCGGCGAAGCTCAGGACGACGGTGCCGAGCAGCACCAGCGGCGCGACGATCGCCCGCAGCAGCAGGGCGAGCACCACCGTGATCACCAGCAGCACCAGCGGCACGATCACCCGCAGGTCGCGCGCCGAGGTGTCGAGGGTGTCGAGGTTGGTGGCCGTCGTCCCGCCGACCAGGGCGTCGGGGTCGGCGTCGCGCACCGCCTCGCGCAGGTCGGCCACCGTGCGCTCGGCCGCGATGCTGTCGGCGGCGTCGGCGAGGGTGGCGTCGAGCTGCACCAGCCCGTCGACCTCCTGCGGCTGGGCGTCCGGCGCCGGCGGGCCGTCCGACCCGGTCACCGGGGTGACGGCGGCGACGCCGGGCACCGCGGCGGCCGCGGCCGCGACGTCGGGCCAGGTGTCGGCCGGCGTGACGATCACCGCGGGGCTGCCGCTGCCGGCGTCGAAGTGGCGGGCGAGCGCCTCCTGGCCCTGGGCACCCTCGGGGTTGCCGCGCACCGCCTCGGACAGCGGCAGCCCGTCGGCCTGGAACGTCGGCGCGAAGACCGCGGCGGCGAGCAGGGCGGCGACGCTGATCGCCAGCACCCGGCCGGGCCGGCGCCCCACCGCGTCGGCGGTGCGCTGCCACCCGCCGTTCCGCTTCGGCTCGCTGCCGTAGCGGGGCCGGAAGGGCCAGAAGGCGGCGCGGCCGAGCAGCACGAGGACGGCGGGCAGGAAGGTCAGCGAGGCGACCACCGCGAGGACGACGTTGACCGCCGAGATCGGCCCCAGGCCGCGGTTGGAGGCGAGGTCGGAGAACAGCAGGCAGAGCACGCCCAGGACGACGGTGGCGCCGGAGGCCAGGATCGGCTCGACCGAGCGGCGCAGCGCGACCCGCATCGCCGCGACCGGCGACCGCTCCACCCGCAGTTCCTCCCGGTAGCGGGCGACGAGCAGCAGGCCGTAGTCGGTGGCCGCGCCGACCACGAGGATCGAGGCGATGCCCTGGCTCTGCCCGTTGACGGTGATGATCCCCTCGCGGGCCAGCAGGTAGGAGACGGCCTGGCCGGCGGTCAGCGCGAGGCCGGCCGTGCCGATCACCAGGAACGGCAGCAGCGGACTGCGGTAGACCACCAGCAGGATGAGCAGGACGACGCCGAACGCGGCCAGCAGCAGCAGCCCGTCGATGCCGGAGAAGCCGTCGGCGAAGTCGGCGAACACGCCGCCGGGGCCGGTGACGTAGGCGGTGGTGCCCTCGACGTCGTCGACGGCCCGCATCTCCTGCACCACCTCGGGCAGCGCCTCGCCGAGGTCGGCGCGCAGCGGGACGACGGCCTGCAGCGCCTCGCCGTCCTCGCTGGGGATCGGCGGGGAGGGCTCCCCGGCCAGGGCGTCGGCCTCCTCCGCGACGGCGGTGACCTCCGCGAGCGCGTCGCCGACCGCCTGCTGGGTGGCCGGGTCGATCGGGCCGTCGCCCTCCCACACCAGGACGACCGGGATCGCCTCCTCGTCGCGGAAGCGCTCCTGGAGCTCGGTGACGCGGGTGGACTCCGCGCTGTCGGGCAGGAAGGCGGCGTTGTCGTTCTCCTGCACCTCGGTCAGCCGTCCGCCGATGGCCCCGAGGGGAGCGGCCAGGCCGAGCCAGAGGACGGCGACCAGAGCGGGCAGGAGCCAGCGCAGGAGGGTGGTGCGTCGGGGCATCGGGGGTGACCCTTCGGTGCTCTAGAATCTCGACGTTCGAGACATTACGGGGGTGGGTGGATGACGCGCAACGACAGCGACCGGGTGGCGGTCACCCTCTTGCTGCGACGGCTGACCGTGGAACTCGACGCCGTCGGTCAACGCTTCGCCGACGCGCACGGACTCGGACGCACCGACGTCCGTGCGGTCATCGCGATCATGGACGCCGCCCGCGCCGGCGAGCCCCTCACCGCCGGGGGGCTGGGCGCCGCGGTGGGTCTGAGCTCGGCGGCGGTGACCGCACTGCTCGACCGGCTGGAGCGGGCCGGTCACGTGCAGCGCGTGCGCGACGCCGCCGACCGCCGCCGCGTCGTCCTGCAGATGACCGAGCCGACGATGGCGGCCGGCGCCGCCTTCTTCGGCGGGCTGCAGCGGGAGCTCATGGCGGCGATGGCGGACTTCACCGACGACGACGTCGCCGTCGTCCGCCGGTGGCTGGCCGGGATGACCGAGGTGATCACCGCCCACCGCTGAGCGCTCGCGCACCGATCGGCATAGGAAGCGATACGCACGTCCTGGAGCCCAGGACGTGCGTATCGCTTCCTGTGCCTGGAGCCCTACAGGTACAGGCCGGTGGACTCCTCGATCCGCTCGGCGGCGACGGCGTGCACGTCGCGCTCGCGCAGGATGATCAGCTCCTCGCCGTGGACCTCGACCTCGTGCTGGTCCTCGGGGGAGAAGAGCACCTGGTCGCCGACCTTCACCTGGCGGACGCCGGAGCCGACCCCGCGCGCCTCGCCCCACACCAGCCGCTTGGCCACCTGCGCGGTCGCCGGGATGAGGATGCCGCCGGTCGAGCGACGCTCGCCGTCCTCTCTGCGGAGGGACACGAGGATCCGGTCGTGCAGCATCTTGATCGGCAGGCCGCTGCCCTTGGCGACGTCGGATGGCACGCGATCACGGTACGCGGGGGCCTGGTCGACCCCTGAGCACCCGACCCGCTGCTGTCTCGCTCGGGGCCCCCTGTGGCAGGTGGAGCCATTCCAGAAACCCGGGACTGCTGTGACGAGTGGTGCGACTCGCCAGTGAACGTCCACTTTCGATCAAGTTCTTTGGCAGTTTTGGAGACCCTCGAGGCACGGAACAGTCCCGTCTCATACAGGGGACACAACGTCACACCTCGGCGCCCGCGCGGCGCCGGTGCTGTTCCGGAGAGGGTGAGAAGTGAACGCAGGAACGAAGGGCCGCCGCTCGGTGGCCTGGCAGCTGGCGGCGGGCGCCGCGGGCCTGTCGGTGGCGCTGGGCGGCTCGGTGCTGTTCCCGGGCCTCGCCGCCGCGGCCGATTTCGACGATGAGACCTGGGTCGGCCCGGTCATCACCGGCCACTCGACCTGTGAGTCGACGGTGACGCTGGAGTTCGCCGAGGTCGTCGTCGACGAGGAGACCAGTCAGAACTTCTCGTACTGGGCAAACGTCTCCGCCGCCCCGGAGGCCGGCAGCTCGGCGGGCGACGTCGTCCTGGACGAGACGGAGTGGCAGGAACTCACGGTCCTGCCGTTCGGAGACGGCCTCGCCGCCGAGGTCCCGCTGACCGATGGGAAGAGCTACCGCATCGTCCTCGAGGCCCGCGAGGACAGCTTCGGGAGTTTCCGGAAGAGCGCGGACAGCGAGCCACTCGACGTCGCCGTCTCCGGGGCCCCGTGCGGTACCGAGAACCCCGGCACGCAGGACCCCGGCACGCAGGACCCCGGCACGCAGGACCCGGGCACGCAGGACCCGGGCACGCAGGACCCGGGCACGCAGGACCCGGGCACCCAGGACCCGGGCACCCAGGACCCGGGCACCCAGGACCCGGGCACCCAGGACCCGGGCACCCAGGACCCGGGCACCCAGGACCCGGGCACCCAGGACCCGGGCACCGAGGAGCCGACGCCTGAGAAGCCGGTCGACATCCCGGTGACCCCGGTCAAGGACCCGGGCGGCACGCCGCAGGTGCCCAGCGCGCCGATCGTGCCGGCCACGGTGCCCAGCACCCCGCTGAAGCTGACCACCGACCAGGGCGCCGACACGGAGCTCAGCGTCGGGGAGAAGCTGACGATCAAGGGCGAGGGCTTCATGCCCTTCTCGAGCGTCTCGGTGATCATCTACTCGGAGCCCCGCGTCCTGACCACCGTCGTCGCCGACGCCCAGGGCCGCTTCGAGGTCGAGGTGACCGTCCCGGCGGACCTGCCGGCCGGCAACCACTCGCTCGTGGCGACGGGTGTGGACCCCGACGGCAACGAGCACTTCCTGCGCCTCGACGTCACCGTCGACGAGGCCGGTGCGGTCGCCGTCACCACGGCGTCGTCGTCCGGCGGTGCGCTGGCCTTCACCGGTGCTGAGCCGCTGGTGCCGGCCCTGCTCGGTGGCGCCACGCTCGTCGGTGGTGGCCTGCTGGTCCTGGTGAGCCGTCGCCGCAAGGCCGCGCAGCAGGACTGACCCACACCAGGTAGACGCCGGCGGCCCCGGCGGTCCGCTCCCCAGGGAGTGGCCGCCGGGGCCGTCGTCGTGTCAGCCCCAGCCGAGCTCGTGCAACCGCTCGTCGCCGATGCCGAAGTGGTGGGCGATCTCGTGGACGACGGTCACCGTCACCTCCTCGACCACCTCCTCGGCGGTCTCGCAGATGTCGCAGATGGCCTCGCGGTAGATCATGATCCGGTCCGGCAGCGTGCCGCCGTACTGCCAGCCGCGCTTGGTGAGCGCGAAGCCCTCGTAGAGCCCCAGCAGGTCGGGCTCGTCCTCGTTGCGGTCCTCGACCAGCACGACGACGTTGTCCAGCAGCGCCATGAGCTCGGCCGGCACCGCGTCGAGGGCGTCGGCGACCAGCGACTCGAAGACCTCGCGGGGGAGCGGCCTCACCAGCTGGTGGGCAGCGGGCGGCCCTCCTCGTAACCGGCCGCGCTCTGCACCCCCACGACCGCGCGCTGGTGCAGCTCGTCGATGGTGCGGGCGCCGGCGTAGGTGCACGACGAGCGCACCCCGGCCACGATGCCGTCGACGAGGTCCTCCACGCCGGGGCGGGCCGGGTCGAGGTACATGCGCGAGGAGCTGATGCCCTCCTCGAACAGCCCGGCGCGGGCCCGCTCGAAGCCGCTCTGCGCCGCCGTCCGCGCCTTGACCGCGCGCGCCGACGCCATCCCGAAGGACTCCTTGTACAGCCGGCCGCCGTCGTCGTGCACGTCCCCGGCGCTCTCGTAGGTGCCGGCGAACCAGGAGCCGACCATCACGTTGGCCGCGCCCGCGGCCAGGGCGAGCGCGACGTCGCGCGGGTGGCGCACCCCGCCGTCGGCCCACACGTGCCGGCCCAGCCGGCGGGCCTCGGCCGCGCACTCCTCGACGGCGGAGAACTGCGGCCGGCCGACGCCGGTCATCATCCGCGTGGTGCACATCGCGCCGGGGCCCACCCCGACCTTGACGACGTCGGCGCCGGCCTCGACCAGCTCGCGGGTGCCCTCGGCGGTGACCACGTTGCCCGCCACGACCGGCGTCGTCCCGGCCACCGCGCGGACCGCGCGCACCGCCTCGACCGCCTTCTCCTGGTGGCCGTGCGCGGTGTCGACGACGAGCACGTCGACCCCGGCGGCCAGCAGCGCCGAGGCCTTGCCGGCGACGTCGCCGTTGATCCCGACGGCGGCCGAGGTGAGCAGCTGGCCGGTCGCGTTGACCGCGGGCGTGTAGAGCGTCGAGCGCAGCGCGCCCTTGCGGGTGATGACGCCGACGAGCCGGTCGCCCTCGACCACCGGCGCGGCGCTGACCCGCTCGCCGGAGAGCACGTCGAACGCCTTCGGCAGGTCGGTGCCCGCGGGGATGGTGAGCGGGTGCTCGGCCATGACCTGCCCGAGCTGGCTGAACCGGTCGACGCCCTGGCAGGCGCCGTCGGTGACCACGCCCACCGGCACGCCCTCCTCGACCACGACGACGATGCCGTGCGCCCGCTTGGTCATCAGCGACAGCGCCTCGCCGACCGTCGACGTCGGCGACAGGGTGATCGCGGTGTCGTAGACGGGGTGCCGGGCGTGCACCCAGGACACGACCTCGGTCACGACGTCGACCGGGATGTCCTGCGGCAGCACCGCCAGGCCGCCGCGGCGGGCGATCGTCTCGGCCATCCGGCGGCCGCTGATCGCCGTCATGTTGGCGACGACGACCGGGATCGTGGTGCCCACCCGGTCCGGCGTGGTCAGGTCGACCTCGAGCCGCGAGCCCACGGTGCTGTGGTTGGGCACCATGAACACGTCGGCGTAGGTGAGGTCGGTGGCCGGGCGGTTGCCGCCGAGGAATCGCATGCCCCCGAGTGTCCCAGCACTCCCCCGTGCGGGGAGGTGTCACCGCGGGTCCGGCTCCTCCCGGGCGCGCCTCTCTACGATCGGGGGGTGATCGACCTGCGCCTGGTGCGCGAGCACCCCGACGTCGTCCGTGCCAGCCAGCGCGCCCGCGGTGCCGACGAGTCCCGGGTCGACGCGCTCCTGGCCGCCGACGAGGCCCGCCGCGCCGCCGTCAAGCGCGCCGACGACCTGCGCGCCGAGCAGAAGACGGCCTCCCAGGCGGTCAAGAAGGCCGGCCCCGAGGAGCGGCCCGCCGTCCTGGAGCGGGCCCGGGCGCTCGCGGCGCAGGTGAAGGAGGCCGAGGAGGCCCAGCGCGCCGCCGACGCCGCCCTGCGCGCGGCGCACCTGGCCATCCCGAACGTGGTCGCCGACGACGTCCCGCCCGGCGGTGAGGACGACGCGGTGACCCTCCGGACGGTGGGCGAGGTCCCGTCCTACGACTTCGAGGTGCGCGACCACCTGCAGATCGGCGAGGCGCTCGGCGCCATCGACACCGAGCGCGGCGCCAAGGTCTCCGGCGCGCGCTTCTACTTCCTCACCGGCCCCGGCGCGCTGCTGGAGTTCGCCCTCGCCCAGCTGGCGATCACCCGCGCGGTGGCCGCCGGGTTCACCCCCGTCGTCGCCCCCGCGCTGGTCAAGCCCGAGGCGATGGAGGGCACCGGCTTCCTCGGCGAGCACGACGAGGAGGTCTACCGCGTCGAGCGTGACGACCTCTACCTCGTCGGCACCTCCGAGGTCGCCCTGGCCGGCATGCACGCCGACGAGGTCCTCGACCTGTCGGCCGGCCCGCGCCGCTACGCCGGCTGGTCGTCCTGCTTCCGCCGCGAGGCCGGCTCCTACGGCAAGGACACCCGCGGGATCATCCGCGTGCACTGGTTCGACAAGGTCGAGATGTTCAGCTTCTGCCGCCCCGAGGAGGCCGCCGCCGAGCACCTGCGGCTGCTCGCCTGGGAGGAGGAGTTCCTCCAGGCGCTCGAGCTGCCCTACCGCGTCGTCGACATCGCCGCCGGCGACCTCGGCACCAGCGCCGCCCGCAAGTACGACATCGAGGCGTGGTTCCCCAGCCAGGGCACCTACCGGGAACTCACCAGCACGTCGGACTGCACCACCTTCCAGGCCCGCCGGCTGGCCATCCGCTTCCGCGACGCCGACGGCCGGCCGCAGCCGGCGGCCACGCTCAACGGCACGCTGTGCGCCATCGCGCGCACCATCGCCTGCCTGCTGGAGGTGCACCAGCGCGCCGACGGGTCGGTGCACGTCCCGGTGGCGCTGCGGCCCTGGCTGGGCGGGCACGAGGTGCTCACGCCCGGCATGACGCTGGCCGCGCCGGTCCCCCCGGCGGCTGCGTGAGCGAGACCGTGCCCCGCGCCGTCCTCTCCGGTCACGTCCCCTCCCCGGACGCCGACCGGGTGGTCGAGCCCGGCGACCTCGGCAGCTGGCGCCCGCGGCTGGTGGCCAGCGACCTCGACGGCACGCTGCTGACCTCCGAGGGCGTGGTCAGCCCGCGCACCCGCGCGGCGCTGGACGCCTGCTGGGCCGCCGGCATCCCCGTCGTCGGCGTGACCGGGCGCGGGCCGCGGCTGCTCGACAGCGTCCGCACCGCGCTCGACGGGCGCGGCATCGCCGTCCTCGCGCAGGGCGGCTACGTCGTCGACCTCGACCGCCGCGAGGTGCTGCGCGCGGTGGGCCTGCCGCGCGAGCAGGCCATGGCCGTCATCGAGCGGATCGAGTCGGTCGCCGGCGACCTGATCCTGGCCGTGGAGGACGCCGCCGAGCAGGCCGAGGCGTTCGCGCCGCTGCGGGTGCAGCACGGCTTCGACTGGCCCTACCCGGAGCCGGCGCACCTGCTGCCGCGCCACGCGGTCGTCCCCGAGGGAGCGGTGCTCAAGGTGTTCCTGCGCTCCTCCACCCTCGGCCAGGACGAGCTGCTCGCCCGCGCCCGCCGGGTGGTCGACCCGGCCGAGGCCGAGGTCACCCACGCCGGGCTGGGGTTCATCGAGGTGCTGCCGCCGGGCGTCACCAAGGCCACCGGCCTGGCCGTCGCCCTCGAGCACCACGGCGTCGGCTTCGCCGACGTGCTCGTCTTCGGCGACATGCCCAACGACCTGCCGATGATCACCGCGGTCACCGAGGCCGGCGGGCGGGCCGTCGCGGTGGCCAACGCCCACCCCACCGTCCGCGCGGCCGCCGGCGCGCTCACCGGCGGGCACGACGCCGACGGCGTCGCCCGCTACCTCGAGGCGGTGCTCGCCGGTGTCTGACTGGCGCCCCCGGCTGATCGCCAGCGACATGGACGGCACGCTGCTGCGGTCCGACGACACCGTCAGCGACGCCACGGTCGCCGAGCTGCGCCGCTGGCAGCACGACGGCGTCCCCGTCGTGCTCGCCACCGGCCGGCCGCCGCGCTGGATGCACCGCATCCGGCAGGTCGTCACCGAGGGCACCGCCGTCTGCTGCAACGGCGCGGTGCTGCTCGACCTCGGGCGCTTCGAGATCCTCGAGGAGGAGGCGCTGCCCCCGGCGGTGCTCGGCGAGATCACCGCCGGCCTGCGCGCCGAGCAGCCCGGCACCTGGTTCGCCGTCGAGTACGGCCTGGAGTTCCGTCACGAGCCGGTCTACCGGCCGCGGTGGGACGTCGACGCGCCCGGCGTGGCCGAGGCCTCGCTGGAGGAGATGGTCGCCGCGCCCGCGGCCAAGCTGCTGGCCCGCCACGAGGACCTCGACCGCGACACGTTCGTCGCGCTGGTGGAGCGCGTGGTCGGCGACCTCGCCACGGTGACCAACTCCTCCTCCGACGCCCTGGCCGAGATCTCCGCGCGCGGCGTCACCAAGGCCAGCGGGCTGGCCCGGGTCGCCGCGCGGCACGGCGTCGGTCCCGAGGACGTCGTCGTCTTCGGGGACATGCCCAACGACATCGCCGCCTTCGACTGGGTGCGCGAGGGCGGCGGCCGGGCGGTGGCCATGGCGCACGCCCACCCCGACCTGCTGGCCGCGGCCACCGACGTCACCGTCGGCAACGACGACGACGGCGTCGCGGCCTTCCTCGCCGCCCTCTAGCCCGGCTTGAGATCGCGCCCTCCCTGCCGATGTGTCGAAGCGACCGGCACCCCGCCACGGAAGGCGATCCATGAGCCAGACCCCCGCCCGCGTCCCGACGGCCGAGCCCGTCTCCTCCGGCTGGAGCCTGCACACGAGGCTGCTCGGCGCGATCCTCGTCGTCGCGCTGACCACGCTGGGGGTCGGGCTGTTCGGCATCGCGCGGATGTCGGTCCTCGCGGACAAGGCCGACCAGGTGCACGGCGAGGGCGCCACGCCGCTCGACGGGCTGCGCCGCCTGCAGGTCGACTGGTGGGAGCTGTCGGCGCACACCGCGCGGGCCAACATCCCGACGCTGCCGCCGGCCACCCTCCAGGAGGCCCGGGAGTCCGCCGCCGCCGCGGGGGAGGCCATGGTCGAGCACGCCGACGCCGTGGCCGGGATGCCGCTGTCCGACGACGCCCGCGCCGGCTTCGAGGAGTACCGGACCGCGTCGCAGACCTACCTGACGGCGCTCGCGCGGCTGCAGACCCTGCCGCCGACCTCGCCCGACGCGCTGCCGCTGCTGCAGACGATGTCGCAGAACGAGGACGTCATCGAGGAGTCGCTGACCGCGGCCACGACGTCGGCCGCCGCGGCCGCCCGCGCGACGGTCGCCGAGGCCCGTGACGCCTACGCCTCGGCGCGCACCCTCACGCTCGTCGTCGTCGGCCTGGGCCTGGTCGTCTCCGTCGTGCTCGCCCTCGCGGTGGCGCGCAGCGTGACCCGGCCGGTGCAGCGGATCCGCGAGGTCCTCGGCGAGGTCGCCCGCGGTGACCTGCGCGTGCGCGCCGGCGCCACCGGCGGCGGTGAGCTGGGCGAGGTGGCCCGGTCGCTCGACGAGACCCTCGACGCGCTCGGCGGCGTGCTGACCCTGGTCCGCGACTCCGCCGACCGGCTGCAGGGCGCCTCCACCCAGCTCGACACCGCCGCCGGCAGCATCGCCGAGTTCTCCCGCGCCGCCTCCGACCAGACCGACGTCGTGGTCGCCTCGGCCGGTGAGGTCGCCGCCAGCGTCGACACCGTGGCCACCGGCTCCTCGCAGATGGAGTCGGCGATCCGCGAGATCGCGCACAACGCGACCGAGGCCGCCCGGGTCGCCGGTCAGGCCGTGGGCGTCGCGGAGACCACCACCCGCACCGTCGGCAAGCTCGGCGACTCCTCGCAGGAGATCGCCACCGTCGTCAAGCTGATCAACGGCATCGCCGAGCAGACCAACCTGCTGGCGCTCAACGCCACCATCGAGGCCGCGCGGGCCGGCGAGGCGGGCAAGGGCTTCGCGGTCGTGGCCAGCGAGGTCAAGGAGCTCGCCCAGGAGACCGCGCGGGCCACCGAGGACATCTCCCGCCGGGTCGAGGCCATCCAGGCCGACACCGCCGGCGCCGTCGAGGCGATCAGCCGGATCAGCTCGGTGATCGGCGAGATCAACGACTTCCAGGCGACCATCGCCGCCGCCGTGGAGGAGCAGACGGCGACGACCAACGAGATGAACCGCAACGTGGCCGAGGCGGCGGGCGGGACCCGTCAGATCGCCGCGGCGATCACCGGCCTGGCCGACGGCACCCAGCAGACCAACGCCCGCGTCGGCGACGCCCGGCAGGCCGCCGCCGAGCTGGCGCGGATGAGCGGGGAGCTGCAGGACGCCGTCCGCCGCTTCTCCGTCTGAGCGCGTGCTCCGCCGGGATCAGGTGACCTGATCGTCGGGCGTCCTCCCGCACCGCCCACCGTGCAGGAGGACGCCCGCAGGTGAGGGAGGACGTCGTCCGGGCGCCGCAGCGCGGGCCGCTCAGGCGACGGCGTCCTCGGGATCGGCTCCCGGCTCGGGGCACCGGACCACGCGGAACGGGCGAGGGCCGGCCGGCGGCTGGGCGAGCAGCCGGGCCACCCGTGCGAGCGCCTGGCTGGCGGGGCCGAGGTTCTCCTGCGTGACCCGGACGACGCGGACGTCGTGGTCGCGGATCCGGTCCTCGCGCCGCTTCTCGTCCCACAGCACCGCCTCCGGCGAGCGCCCGTCGCGCGGGGCGGCGTACTTGACGCGGCCGTCGAACTCGACGGCCAGCGCCGCCTCCTCGTACCAGGCGTCGACCCGGCCGAGGAAGCCGCGGGGACCGTGCAGCTCCACCTGCAGCTCGGGGCGGGGGAGTCCCGCCTGCAGCAGCGCCAGCCGCCCCCGCGTCTCCAACGGCGACTCGGCGCGGCCGTCGGCGAGGCCGAGTGCACGTGCGGCGGCCCCGATGCCCACCCAGTGCGTCTGCCGCAGGACGGCGGCCTGCAGGGCGCCCCGCCCCACCTGCTGTCCCTGCATCGCCGCGTCCATGGCGACCACGGCGTCGACGAGGGACCAGTCGCGCGCGCAGTCGACGAGGGTGCGTGCCGCGGTGGTCACCCGGAACGCTCCGTCGTCCACGACGTCCTCGGCAGGCAGGGCGGCCGCCGCGATGCGGTACCCCCGGCCGCACCGCCACTCGTCGGCGTGGGTGAGGCGCACGTCGTCGTCGACCTCGCGCGGCAGGACGAGCCCGTGGAAGCGGGCCGCCGACGCATGGCTCAGGACCGGGCCGGGGTCCAGGACGGCGAGCGCGGCCGCGCACACCAGCAGGTGGCGTGCGCGCGGGTCCTCGGCCGTCGCCAGCCACCGCGCCGTCGGCACGTACACGCCCCGGCGCAGACGGTGCCAGGCCCGGGTGCGCACGGCACTGCGGACGTCGTCGGGGCGGTAGCCGGCGCGCCGGGCGTCGTCCACGGTGAAGACGCCGCCACGACGCCGCGCGGCGAGTTCCAGGTTCGGGTCCACGCGGGGAGCCTGCGCCTGCGGAGCGCTCGCGGGGACGGTCCGGGCGGATCCGTGGACGGGCTCCGTCGGCGCCCGCGACCTGTGGACAACCGCGTCCTCCCGCACCACAGCGCGTCCTCCCGCACCGCAGGACGTGCGGGAGGACGCCCCGCGATCAGGTCACCTGATCCCGGCGGAGCCCCTACAGGTACTGGCCGCCGCCGGGGCGGGGCTCGGCGGCGGCGCCGGGGCCGCCGGGCAGGGCGCGACGGCGGATCTCCTCCAGCTGCGCGCGGGCGGCCATCTGCTGGGCGAACAGCGCCGTCTGGATGCCCTGGAACACGCCCTCCAGCCAGCCGACCAGCTGGGCCTGGGCGATCCGCAGCTCGGCGTCCGACGGCGTCTGGTCCTCGCTGAACGGGGAGGTGATCCGGCGCAGCTCGTCGGAGAGCTCCGGCGCCAGGCCCTGCTCGAGCTCGCGGATCGAGGAGGCGTGGATGTCGCGCAGCCGGGCGCGGCTGGCCTCGTCGAGGGGCGCGGCCCGGACCTCCTCGAGCAGCTGCTTGATCATCGTGCCGATCCGCATGACCTTGGCCGGCTGCTCGACCATCTCACCGATGTTCGAGCCGCCCGCCTCGCCCTCCCCGCCCGCGGGGCCGGCGGCGGGCACGGGCATCGCGCCGACCGGCCGCCCGTCGGGGCCGACGACGAGGACCTGCTGCGGGCGCTCACTGCCGTTGCCGGGTGCCGTCATGCCCCCATCCTGCCCCCGGCCGTCGGCGGGCGAACGCCGGGCGCGGGGCCTCGGTGCGGCGGCGCGGGCCCCGGACGGCGCCAACTAGGGTCGCCCGCATGCACCCGGGGGAACCACGGCTGGACGTCGCGCGCGTCCGCGGCCAGTTCCCCGGGCTGTCCGACGGCTTCGTGCACACCGACGCCCCGGCCGGCACCCTGCTGCCCGAGAGCGTGGTGCACGCGGTGTCCGCCGCGATGCGGGTGCCGGTGGCCAACCGCGGCGGGGTGTTCCCCGCGTCGTCGCGCACCGAGGGGCTGGTGACCGGCGCCCGCGCCGCGGTGGCCGACCTGGTCGGTGGGGTCCCCACCGGCGTCGTCCTCGGGCCCAGCATGACCACGCTGACCTACGCCGTGGCCCGGGCGCTGGCGCGCACCTGGCGCCGCGGCGACGAGGTCGTCGTCAGCCGGCTCGACCACGACGCCAACATCCGGCCGTGGCTGACCGCGGCCGCCCAGGTGGGCGCCGTCGTCCGGTGGGCGGAGGTCGACATCGAGACCGGTGAGCTGCCCGCCTGGCAGTACGACGACCTCATCACCCCGCGCACCCGGCTGGTGGCGGTCACCGCCGCCAGCAACGCGATCGGCACCCGCCCGGACGTCGCCTCGATCGCCGCCCGCGCGCACGCCGCCGGGGCGCTGGTCTACGTCGACGCCGTGCAGGCCGCGCCGCACGTCTTCCTCGACCGGGCCACGCTCGGCGCGGACTTCCTCGCCGTCTCGGCCTACACCTGGTGCGGGCCGCACGTGGGCGCGGTGGTGGCCGACCCGCAGCTGCTCGCCGAGCTCGACCCCGACCGGCTGCTGCCCGCGCCTGACCGGGTGCCCGACCGGTTCGAGAACGGCACGCCGCCGTTCGAGCTGTACGCCGGGGTCACCGCCGCCGTCGACCACCTGGCCGGCCTCTGCGAGGACGCCACCGGCAGCCGCCGGGACCGGCTGCGCGACTCCATGACCGCCGTCGCCGCGTACGAGGGCGGCCTGTTCGAGTGGCTGGACCAGGCGCTGCGCGCCATGCGGCACGTGCAGGTGGTCGGCTTCCCGGAGCACACCACGCCGACCCTGTCGTTCACCGTCTCCGGCATGCGCCCCCGCCAGGTGGCCGCCGAGCTCTCCCGCCGGGGGATCTGCGCCTGGGACGGCGACTTCTACGCCCGCGAGCTGTTCGACGCCCTCGGCGTCAACGAGGCCGGCGGCGCGGTCCGCCTCGGGCTGGCGCACTACACCACCGCCGAGGAGGTCGGCTACGTGATCGACTCCGTGGCCGCCCTGCGCGGCGCGCTGCTCTAGGCGCCGGCGGCGCGGCGGCGGACCAGGACGCCGACGACCGGGTTGACCACGAGCAGTCCCAGCCACGACAGCCGGGCGGCGGAGGAGGAGACCAGGTACGCCACCGGGATCGACGCGAGGAAGAACGCCGGCGGCACGAGCTGGGGGACCAGCTCCAGCCGCATCCGCCGCGGTGACGGCGGCGCGCTGACCAGGCCGGTCCGGCACGCCAGCACGTACATCGCCGCCTCCGTCGAGGAGACCACCGCGACGTTCGCGGCGAAGACGGCCGTCGCCAGCGGCTCCTGGTGCTCCCCCATCGCGTCGGTGCTGAACGGCAGCAGCACCACGAAGGCGAGCAGCACGAGGTCCACCGTGACGAGGCGCCCGCTGAGGTGGTGCAGCCGCGCGACGAAGGCGTGGTTGGCCCGCCAGTAGAACGCGACGATGGCGAAGGCCACGAAGAAGGCCACGAGCTCGGTCCCGATCGCCGCCCACAGGGCGGCGGGATCGGCCCAGGCGCCGGCACGGTCCGTGCCGTCGAGGGTGGTGACGAGCAGGGTGAGCGCGACGGCGTAGGTCCCGTCGGAGAAGGCGAGCGCGCGGTCGAACTCCGGTGTCCCCCGGGCGAAGCGCGGCGACCGCGGGTCGGGGAGGTCGTCAGCCACGCCCGCAGGGTCGCACCCCGCGCCCTGCACCAGGGGCGGTCAGGCGTCGGGGAGCAGCAGCACCTTCCCGATGTGCTCGCTCGCCTCGACGACGCGGTGCGCCTCGGCCGTACGGGACATCGGCAGCCGGCGGTCCACCACCGGCCGCACCACGCCGCGCTCGACGTCGGGCCAGACGTGGGCGAGCACCGCGGCGACGATCGCGTCCTTGCCGCCGGGTCCGGTCACCGGGCGCGAGCGCAGCGCCGTCGCCGCCACCGACGCCCGCTTCGCCAGCAGCTTCCCGAGGTCGAGCTCGGCCCGCGCGCCGCCCTGCAGGCCGATGACCACCAGCCGGCCGCCGACGGCGAGGGCGTCGACGTTGCGGGCCAGGTACTTCGCGCCCATGTTGTCCAGCACGACGTCGACCCCGGCGCCGCCGGTCTCCTCGCGGACCCGCTCGACGAAGTCCTCGGCCGTGTAGTCGACGGTCACCTCGGCGCCGAGCTCCCGGCAGAACGCCCGCTTGGCCGCGCTGCCGGCGGTGGTGAACACCCGTGCCCCGGCGCGGACGGCGAGCTGGATCGCCATCGTGCCGATGCCGCTGGACCCGCCGTGCACGAGGAAGGTCTCGCCCCGGCGCAGGCCGGCGAGCTGGAAGACGTTGGACCACACCGTGCAGGCGACCTCGGGCAGCGCCGCGGCGGTGGCCAGCTCCACCCCGGCCGGGCGGGGCAGCAGCTGCGCGGCCGGGACGGCGACCCGCTCGGCGTAGCCGCCCCCGGCCAGCAGCGCGCACACCTCGTCGCCCACCGACCAGCCGACGACGCCCTCGCCGACCTCGCTGACCACGCCACTGCACTCCAGGCCCAGGACCTCGCTGGCGCCCCGGGGCGGCGGGTAGGAGCCGGCGCGCTGCATCAGGTCGGCCCGGTTGACGGCACTGGCCGCGACGTCGACCACGACCTCGCCCGGGCCGGCCACGGGATCGGGGACCTCACCCCAGCCGAGCACCTCGGGTCCGCCGGGTCCGCTGGTCGTCACCGCACGCATGCGCCGACCCTAGGAGGCCGGACGCCCGCTCAGGTGCTCGGTGCCGGAGCCGGGGACGCCGCCGCGCCGGAGACGGTGACACACCTGCCGCCCCCGTCCGCGGCGACCAGGTCGGCCAGCACCTCGCCCACCGCGCGCCGGGAGACGTGCATCCCCGCGGTGTCCCCGGTCGGTGAGGTCGCGGCCGGCTCGTCGCCGTCGGTGAGGTAGACCGGCTGGACGATCGTCCAGTCCAGGCCGCTGTCCCGGACCAGCCGCTCCTGCCGCTCGTGGTCGTCGATCTGCGGCCGCAGCAGCAGCGCGAACACCAGCCGGGTCGACAGCGGCAGCCGGTCGCGCGTCTCCCCGACGCCGTAGGACGACTGCACGACCAGCCGCGGCACGCCCTGCTCACGCATGGCGGCGACCACCGCGGCCGTGCCGCGCGACCGCACGTCCAGCGGCGTGCCCCGGCTGCCCCGCAGCCGCACCCGCAGTGGGTGCTCGCTGATGCCGAGGGTCACCACCACCGCGTCCTGCCCGCGGACCGCCCGCGCGACGTCGGCCGGCACCGTGGCGTCGCCGTCCACGGCCCGGACGCCGGGACGTCCGGCCCGGGCGGCCGACGCCCGCCGGGCGAAGGCCGTCACCTCGTGTCCCCGCGCGGTCAGCGCCTCGACCGCCGCCCGTCCGGACCCGCCCGTCGCTCCCACCACCAGCACGCGCATCCCGCTCACCTCTCGCGGTCCTGCCGACCCTCGTGGCCGGTCGCCGTCGAGCCTGGCGGGCCGGCCGGTCCCGGCCCATGACCGCGCGTCCGGCGTCCGTGCCCGTTCGTCCGGCGGACCTGGACGCCCGGTGCGGCGCTCAGCAGGCTGGTGCCGTGCACGCGAACGAGGAGACCTCCGCGGATCCCGGCCGGCCGTGGACGCCGGTCGACCCGCTCGGCGGGGTGCTCGCCGACCTGCGGATCCGCGGCACCTTCTACTGCCGGGCGGAGGCGACCGCGCCCTGGGGCGTCGAGATGCCGGCGCTCGCCGGGTGCATGAGCTTCCACGTCGTCACCCGGGGCGCCTGCGTCCTGGAGGTCGACGGCGACCGGCACGAGCTCCGCGTCGGCGACCTGGCCCTGGTCCCGCACGGCCGCGGCCACCTGCTGCGCAGCGCCCCGGAGGCGCCGGTCTCCGGCCGGGCCGACCTGCTGCCCCAGCAGTACCTGGGGGACCACTACTCCGTCCTGCGGCTCGACGGCGGCGGTGCCGCGACGGGGATGGTCTGCGGGGTGGTCGAACCCGACCGGCCCGGGACGGCCCACCTGCTCGGCCTCCTGCCGCCGGTGCTGGTCGTCGACGCGGGCAACGGGGCCTCCACGGGCTGGCTGCCGATGCTGCTGCGGGTCCTCGCCGACGAGCTGGCCGAGGACCGGCCCGGCGCCGAGGCCGTGGTCACCCGGCTCGCCGACGTCGTCGTCCTGCAGGCCGTCCGGGCGTGGCTGGACACCGCGGCGACGGGTCCCGGCTGGCTGCGGGCCCTGCGCGACCCGCAGGTGGGGCGGGCGGTCGCGCTGCTGCACCGCGAGCCCGGCGCGGCGTGGACCCTGAGCCGGCTGGCGCGGGAGGCCCGGATGTCGCGGTCGTCGTTCGCCGCCCGCTTCACCGAGCTGGCCGGGGAGCCGGTGATGCACTACCTGGCCCGCTGGCGCATGCACCTGGCCACGGTCGCCCTCGGGCAGGGTGCCCGGGTCGGAGAGCTGGCCGGGCGTCTGGGGTACGAGTCGGAGGCTGCCTTCTCCCGCGCCTACAAGCGCGTCGTCGGCGTGCCCCCGACCGCGGCGGGGGAGTCGGTGCCGTCGGGGGCCGCGGGCTGACCGGCGGCCCGCGGGACGGCGTCCAAGCTGCTCGCAAGTGCGCTGCAGGAGCCCGGCGGCACCGTCTGCGCCATGACCACGACGACCCCCGTCCGCGTCCCGGCGCCGCGCACCCCCGACCACGACACGCTGCCGGCCACGCGCGGCCGCGCGGTGACCTCCCTGAGCGACCCCGCGCTGGTGTCCCGCGCGCTGCGCTCGGGGACCCGGCTGGCCGCCGAGGCGCTCACCGGCGTCGCCTTCGACGACCCGTGCTGCGCGGCCCGGCAGCGCGAGCTGGTCCGCTGGACCGCCGGCGTGGTGGCCGAGGTCCGCGCGCACCCGGGGCTGCGCCGCGACGGCGACGTCGCCCTCGACGCCGTCCTCGCCCGCACCGACCTCGCGCTGGCGCTGTTCGCCCGCGAGCTGAGCGCCGGTGCGCCCGCTCTCGCGCTCGCCCTGACCGATCTCGCCGACCTCGTCGAGGCCCGCCTGCGCGAGGCCGCCGCGCTCCCCGGCCCCGCGCGGCGCGGCGCCCGTCAGGCGCTGTTCGCCCTGCCCCGGCTGCTCGACGCCTGCCACCCCGCCGAGCAGGCGGCGGTGCTGCGGACCGCCTCCCGCGCCGAGCTGCTCACCCTGCGGCTGGGGGCCCGGCGCCACGCCGCGACGCGCGACGCCGTCCTCGGGGCCCGGTGACGGGCGGCCGGGGACGGCGTCGGCGCTCTGCGGGATCGGCCGTCAGACGCGTGCCTTGAGGTCCTTGCGCAGGATCTTGCCGGCCGCGGACTTGGGCACCTGCTCGATGAACTCCACCGCCCGGATCTTCTTGTGCGGCGCCACGCGGGAGGCCACGAACTCCATGACCTCGTCCTCGCTGATCTCCGAGCCCGGCGCCCGCACCACGAAGGCCTTGGGCAGCTCCTCGCCGCTCTCCTCGTCCTTGACCCCGATGACGGCGGCGTCGGCGATCTGCGGGTTGCCGACCAGCACGGCCTCGAGCTCGGCCGGGGCCACCTGGTAGCCCTTGTACTTGATCAGCTCCTTGACCCGGTCGACGACGGTGTAGCAGCCGCTGTCGTCCACGATGGCGACGTCGCCGGTGTGCAGCCAGCCGTCGGCGTCGAGGGTGTCGGCGGTGGCCTGCTCGTTGTTGAGGTAGCCCTTCATCACCTGGGGGCCGCGCACCCACAGCTCACCGCGCTCGCCGGGGGCGGCGTCCTCGCCGGTGGAGGGGTCCACCAGCCGGCACTCGGTGTTGGGGATCGCCAGGCCCACCGAGCCCTTGGGGACCTCGCCGGTGAAGCCCTCCGGCTCGCCGCCGTGGTCGGGGGTGGTGTGCGAGACCGGGGACAGCTCGGTCATGCCGTACCCCTGGCCCACCGTGACGCCGCTGTCGGCGCCGCGGCGCAGCCGCGCCTGCGCGGCCTGGGCCAGCGCCTCGTCCAGCGGGGCCGCGCCGGAGAGGATGGAGGTCAGCGACGACAGGTCGAACTGGTCGACCATCGGGTGCTTGGCCAGCGCCAGCAGGATCGGCGGGGCCACGAACGCGCGGGTGATCTTCTGGTCCTGGATGGTGCGCAGGAACTGCTCGAGGTCGAAGCGCGGCAGCGTCACGACGGCGCCGCCCCAGGCCAGCCCCTGGTTCATCAGCACGGTCAGGCCGTAGATGTGGAAGAACGGCAGGACGGCGATGATCCGCTCGTCGGCGCCCAGCTGGATCAGCGGGCGGCACTGGGCGACGTTGGCCACCAGGTTGCGGTGGGTCAGCATCACGCCCTTGGGCAGGCCGGTGGTGCCGCTGGAGTAGGGGAGCGTGACCAGGTCGTTCGCCGGGTCGATGTCGACCTGCACCGACGGCGCGTCGCTGCTGATCAGGTCGAGCAGCGAGGCGTGCCCCTCGGCGCCGTCCATGACGATCACCTCATCGACCGGCGCCTGCTCGACGGCCTCCAGCGCCCGGTCGAGGAACGGCGAGACGGTGACGAGCACCTTCGCGCCGGAGTCCTTCAGCTGGAAGGCGACCTCGTGGGCGGTGTAGAGGGAGTTGATCGGGCTCATCACGCAGCCGGCCTTGGCGATGCCGTGGAACACCACCGGGTACCACATGGTGTTCGGGCACAGCACCGCGACGACGTCGCCCTTGCGCAGCCCGCGGGCGGCGAGCGCGGCCGCGACCCGGTCGACGTAGGTGGCCAGTTGGCCGTGGCTGATCGAGTCGCCGGTCAGGCCGTCGACCAGCGCGGGCGCGTCGGGCTTCTCCCGCCCCGCGGCGAGGACGAAGTCAGGGACCGACAGGTCCGGGATCTCGACGTCGGGGTAACGACTGGCCAGAGCCACGGTGCTCCTCCTCGGCGGGGACGTAACGGCGCCAGTCTCACACCCGGGCTGTGGCGCAGGACACGGGGGTTACTCGCCGGTCACCTCATCGGGGCCACAGCACCGACTGGGTGCACCGGAACAGCGCGAGCGTCCTCCGGGCGTCGGACGTGACGACGGCGTCCCACACCTGGGTGGAGCGGCCTGCGTGCGCGTTGGTGGCCACCGTCCGGATGCGGCCCTCGCGGACGGTGCCCAGGAAGTTGCTCTTCAGCTCGATGGTGGTGAAGCCGACCGCGCCCTCGGGCAGCAGCGCACGCGTGGCCAGCCCGCAGGCGGTGTCGGCCAGGGCGACCACGGTCGCCGCGTGCAGGTAGCCGTTGGGCGCGAGCAGGTCGGGGCGCACGTCGAGGGCGGCCTCCAGACGCCCGGGCTCGTGCGCGGTGACCGCCAGGCCCAGCAGTCCCGGCAGCGTGCCCGGCAGGAGCTCGTTGAGCTCGTCGGCGGTGAGGAACCCGGTGGCGGCCACGGGCGGGAACCGTAGCGCCGGCGCGGGTCACCGGGCGGCGGAGTCGGCCGTCCCGTGGCGCGCGCGCCGTGCCGCACGATCAGGTGACCTGATCGTGCCGCGGGCGGGGGGCCCCCCCCCCCCCGGCCGCCGCCCCGCGCCGGGGGGGGCCCCGCCCCGCGGGG